>NZ_SMKK01000117.1 GCF_004348425.1 Actinomadura sp. 7K507 | reverse complement strand
CGCCCGGCCCCCCGCCGCGCCGCGACGAAGCACGCCGCTCCCGCCGCCATCAGCCCCACGACCGGCCCGGTGAACCGCACCGGCTCCGAACTCACCCCGGACGCGACCTGAGCCGCGACCATTCCCCCCAGGCACCCGGCACCGACCGCCACCAGCCGGCCCGCGCACCGTCCGTCCCGCCCGCGCACCGCGGCGCGCGGCCTCCGCATCAAGCCCACACTCCTGCCTTCGGAGCACACCCGCCCCTTGGATGCCGCCCCGAGCATCGGAAAAGCGTGTGCGGTGGGGGTTGTAAAAGGTATTACCTTTGCTGCAAGGTGTGCGTACGCGCCCGAGACCGGCCGGGCGGAGACTATTCGGAGTCACCGTGGAAGCGATCGAACCACAGTTCGGCACCCTGACGCTGTTGCTGATAGCGGCCGGTGCCGTGGCGGTGCTGCTGTTCCTGATCATGAAGGTGAAGCTGCACGCCTTCATATCCCTGGTCCTGGTGAGCGTGCTGACGGCCGTCGTCGTCGGGTTCGAACCCGGCGACATCCCCGACGTGCTGATGTTCGGGTTCGCCGACACCATCGGCGGGGTCGCCCTGCTGGTCGCGTTCGGCGTCATGCTCGGCCGGCTGCTGGAGGTGACCGGCGGCGCGCAGACGCTCGCCGACACGCTCATCGGCCGGTTCGGCGAGAAACGGGCTCCCCTCGCGCTGGGCATCGCGGCGCTGCTGTTCGGGTTCCCGATCTTCTTCGACGCCGGGCTCGTCATCTTCGTGCCGATCATCCTCACCGTGGCACGGCGCTTCGGCGGGTCCCTGCTCTACTACGCGCTGCCCGCGGCGGGCGCGTTCGCCGCGATGCACGCGATCGTCCCTCCGCACCCCGGGCCCGTCGCCGCGGCGAACCTGATCGGCGCCAACGTCGGGCTCACGCTGCTCGTCGGCATCCCGATCGCGGTGCTGGCGTGGTACGTCGGCGTCATGCTGGTCTCCCGCTTCCTCGCCGCCAGGGTCGACGTGCCGCTGTCGGACGTGATCTTCGGCGAGGTGCAGGACGGCCAGAAGGCGGGGGAGCCGGACTGGCGGGGGCCGTCCTTCCTCACGGTCCTCACGCTGCTGCTCATCCCGCTGGTGCTGATCTCCTTCAACACGGTGCTCACGACGCTGGTCGAGAGCGACGTCCTCGCCGAAGGGCAGGACTGGGTCGGCTTCCTGAGCCTGATCGGCATCACGCCGGTGGCCCTGATGATCACGGTCATCGTCGCGATCCTGGTGCTCGGCCGGCCGAACGCGTCGATGGCCACCGTCACCAAGATCGTCGACCAGGCGCTCGGCCCGGTGTGCTCCATCATCCTGATCACCGGCGCGGGCGGCATGTTCGGCGGGGTGCTGGAGCTCAGCGGCATCGGCGACGCGCTGAGCGGGAGCCTGTCCGACCTCGGCATCTCCCTGATCCTGCAGGCCTTCATCATCGCGACGCTGCTGCGCGTCGCGCAGGGCTCGGCCACCGTCGCGCTGACCACGACCGGCGGGCTGATCGCGGGGGCGGTCGCCGACGCGAACCTGAGCGACATCAAGCTGACCCTCCTCGTCGTCGCCATCGCCGCGGGCGCCACCGTGCTCTCGCACGTCAACGACTCCGGGTTCTGGCTGGTGAGCCGGCTGTTCGGGATGGACGAGAAGACCACGCTGAAGACCTGGACCGTCATGGAGACGACGCTCGGGCTGTCGGTGTTCGCGATCGCCTCCATGCTGTGGCTGGTCACCTGAGCACGGTCACGTCAGGAGGCCGGGGCGCCGTTCCCGTCCAGCTGGCCCATCTCGTCGGTGACCTCGACGCAGATCGCCGTCATCGCGGCCCGTGCGACCTCGGACTCGCGACCGGCGACCGCCTCGGCCACCACGAGGTGGAGCCGGCGCGCCTCGGGCTTGGGCTGCGGGGGCATCAGATGGTGGAGCGTGCGCCCGCGCAGCACTTCCTCCACGACGTAGGCGAGGCCGGCGAACATCACGTTCCCCGAGGCTTCGAGGAGCAGCCGGTGGTAGGCGATGTCGTGTTCGAGGAACGTGGTCAGGTCGCCGGCCGCGCCCGCCGACTCCATCGCCGTCCCGAGTTCGACGATCCGGTCCCGCTGGCGGCCGTCCGCGTACCGGGCGGCCAGCGCGGCGGCGGGCGGCTCGATCGCGGTGCGCAGCTGCGACAGCTGATGCAGCTGCGTGCCACGCTCCGGCCCGTCGAGCCGCCACCTGATCACGGTGCGGTCGTAGAAGTCCCACTCGTCCTTCGGCAGCACCGTGACGCCGGTCCGCCTGCGGCTGGTGACCAGCCGCATCGACGCGAGCACCTGCACCGCGTCCCGGGCGACGGTCCGCGATACGCCGAACTCCTGCTGCACCCACTCCAGGTTGAGCTTCGACCCCGGCGCGAGGGCGCCCGAGATGATCAGCGGCCCGAGCTTGTCGAGGACCTCCTCGTGCAGGGTCGGCATGGCCGCCAGCGTACCCGCGGACGGAGAACCCCTTGATCATGAGCGTCCACGTGGTGGTGATGGGGGTGGCCGGCTCCGGCAAGAGCACGATCGCGCGGCACCTCCGGGACGAGTTCGGGCTGCGGATGGCCGAGGCCGACGACTTCCACCCGCCCGCGAACATCGCGAAGATGTCCGGTGGCGAGCCGCTGACCGACGGCGACAGGTGGCCGTGGCTCGATGCACTCGCCCGGTGGACGGCCGACCGGCAGGCCACCGGGACGTCCACGGTCCTCGCCTGTTCCGCCCTCAAGCGGTCCTACCGCGACGTGCTCCGCCGCCCGGTGCCGGACACCTTCTTCCTCCACCTGCACGGCGCGGAGGACCTGCTGCACCAGCGGATGCGAGACCGCGAGCACTTCATGCCACCCGCGCTGCTGCGCTCCCAGTTCGAGACCCTGGAGACCCTGCAGCCGGATGAGCGCGGCGCGACGTTGGACGTCGCACCGGCCGTCGACGAACTGGCCCGGCAGTCCGCGCGGCTGATCCGCCCGCTCACCCCGTCCGCCCCCGGCACGGCGCGGCCCTGAGACGCCCCCGGCCGGGGCACACACCGGGCGTCCGTTCCACCGGCGCGGTCAGGGGAGAATGAAGATCATCAACCGGCATCCGGCATGGAGCGGCCTGTGAACGACATTCCCGGTATCGACACGACCGTCCCGAGTTCGGCGCGGATCACCAACTACTGGCTCGGCGGCAAGGACCACTATCCGGTCGACCGCGAGGTCGGTGACACCATCGCCCGCATCCATCCCGACATCGCGGCCCTCGCCCGCCACGACCGCGCCTTCATCGGCCGCGCCGTCCGCTACCTGGCGGGCGAGGCGGGCGTCCGCCAGTTCCTGGACATCGGCACGGGCCTGCCCACCCAGGACAACACGCACGAGGTCGCGCAGCGCGTGGCGCCCGAGTCGCGCGTCGTGTACGTCGACAACGACCCCATGGTGCTCGCGCACGCCCGCGCACTGCTGACCTCGACACCCGAGGGCGTGACCGCCTACATCGACGCCGACCTGCGCGAACCGGGCGGCATCATCGCCCAGGCGCGCGAGACGCTCGACTTCACCGAGCCGATCGCCGTGATGCTCATCGGGATCCTGCAGCACATCGTGGACGACGAGGAGGCGGCGTCGATCGTCCGCCGGCTCGTCGAGCCGCTGCCGTCCGGCAGCTTCTTCGTGATCGTGCACGACACCGCCGACTTCCACGGGCAGTCCGTGCTCGACGCGATGGACGCGTTCATGGCGGAGGGCGGCGTCCCGATCTGCGCCCGCGACCACGGGCAGATCGAGCGGCTCATGGACGGCCTGGAGATCGTCTCCCCCGGCATCGTGTCGACCTCGCATTGGCGCGTCGGCCTCGAAAGCCCCTGGGGAGAGGCCGAGAAGGTCGCCCACTACAGCGCGGCCGGCCGCAAGCCCTCGGCCTAGTCGGGGAGCAGTTCGATCCAGCCGCGGATGTCGTCGGCGGTTTCGGTGCCGACGAGGTCGGGGTGGTCCGCCGCAAGATGCGCGAGCACCTGGGAGATGACGGCGTCGTCGGTGTCGCCGCGGGCGATGTAACCGCATTCGCATCGAACCTGGCGGGTCATGGGGCGCCCCCTTCCCGAGGAGTAGCCTCCAGGGTCAGTGCGGCGGGTCGAGGTGGCAAATGGCCGATTCAGCGGAGCCGGCGGGTTCCACTCGGGTGCAGCTGTGCGGCGCGTTCGCGGTGGAGCTGGGCGGTCGGCGTGTCGATCACGCGCTGCCGGGCCGACAGGGGCGGTTGCTGCTGGGCCACCTGGTGCTGACCCGGCCGCGGCAGGTGGCGCGGGAGACGCTCATCGAGGTGTTGTGGGGCGACTCGCCGCCGCGGGCGGCGCCCGCGGCGCTCAGCGTCCTGATCTCGAAGGTCCGCGCGGTGGTGGGGCCGGACGTGCTGCGCGGGCGTGGAACGTTGTCGCTGCGGTTGCCCGACCCGGCGCACGTCGACGTCGAGGTGGCGGCCTCGGCGCTGCATACGGCAGAGTCCGCGGTCGCGCTGGGTGAATGGCGGAGAGCGTGGACGTTGTCACTGACCGCGCAGTTCGTGGCACGCCGTCCCTTTTTGCCGGAGGCCGAGGGGCCGTGGGCGGAATCGTGGCGTCGCCGCCTGGCCGATATGCACGTCCGGGCCCTGGAGTGCTACGCCACGGCGTGCCTGGAGCTGGGGGGTCCGGAGCTGCCGGGAGCCGAGCGGGCGGCGAAGGACCTGCTGGAGGCGGCGCCGTTACGGGAGACCGGCCATCTGCTGTTGATGCGCGCCCTCGCGGTCAGGGGCAACGTCGCGGAGGCGCTCGCGGCGTACGAACGCCTGCGTGCCGTGCTGCGGGAGGAACTGGGCGTCGACCCGTGCCGTGAGGTGCAGGACGCCTACACCGAACTGCTCGGATAGCGGGCACCAACGTCTCGCCAATGTCGGCTTAACGGTGGCCCAAAGTCGCCGGCGCAGGATGTGGGGCATTCAGATCCGCTGCATCTGCGGGAGGATTCCATGACCACCATCGACGACGGGCGGCTCGCCGAACTGCTGGGCCGCTTCGTCAACGACCTCGGCGCGACGGTGTCGGCCGGCAACGTCCTCATCGGCGACGAGCTGGGGCTGTACCGGGCGCTGGCGGAGGCGGGGCCGCTGACCGCCGCCGAACTGGCCGAGCGCACCGGCACCTCGGAACGGTACGTCCGGGAGTGGCTGCCCGGTCAGGCCGCAGGCCACTACATCACCCACGACGCCGCCGGCGGACGCTACGGGCTGACCCCCGAGCAGGCGCTGGCCTTCGCCGACCCGGACGGGCTGTGCCTGCCCGGAGCCTTCCAGCTCGCGCTGTCGAGCATGGCCGCCGAGCCGAAGATCGTGGAGGCGTTCCGGACCGGCCGCGGTGTGGCCTGGGGCGAGCATCACCCGGGCGTGTTCACCGGATGCGAACGCTTCTTCAGCCCGGGTTACACCGCGAACCTGCTGAGCTCCTGGATTCCGGCCGTGGACGGGCTGCCGGCCCGGCTGAGCGACGGCATCGCGGTGGCCGACGTGGGATGCGGGCTGGGCGCCTCGACCCGCATCCTGGCCGGCGCCTTCCCCGCCTCGTCCGTGCGCGGGTTCGACCCGCACGTGGAGTCCGTCGAACTGGCCCGCAAGGCGGCGGCCGAGGCCGGTCTGGACGGCCGGTGCGACTTCGCGGCGGCGCGGGCGCAGGACTTTCCCGGCACCGGCTACGGGCTCGTGGCCACGTTCGACTGCCTGCACGACATGGGCGACCCCCTCGCCGCCGCACGGCACATCCGGTCGGCGCTGTCCGACGACGGCGTCTGGCTGATCGTCGAGCCGTTCGCGGGCGACTCCCCCGCCGACAACCTCACGCCGGTCGGACGGGTCTACTACTCGTTCTCCACGTTCCTGTGCGTGCCGCACGCCGCCTCCGAGGGCGCCGACGACGCGCTGGGCAACCAGGCCGGCGAGGCCGGCATCAGGCCCGTGGTGCAGGCCGCCGGCTTCCGGACGTTCCACCGGATCGCGGAAACCCCGTTCAACCTCGTCTACGAGGCCCGCCCCTGACCAGGCAAGCCGAGCCCGGGTTCCGGATTTCCGTTTCCCGGGCCCCGGGCTTCGCCGATGGACGGGCTGTGGATCGGCGCCTAGGCACCGCTTATTTTGGAACTGCGTCACGTACGTCCAGCCTCGGCCCGTGGAGGTGTGTGTGCCGTGCGATTCATCGTTCTCGGAGCAGGCGCCATAGGCGGTGTGGTTGGGGCACGTCTGTTCCAGCATGGCCATGAGGTCGTGCTCGTGGCGCGGGGAGCGCATCTGGCGGCGGTGCGCGAACGGGGTCTGCGGCTGGAGTCGCCGGTCGAGACCGTGACCTTGCCGGTGCCGGTCGTCGGCCATCCACGCGACATCTCCTTCCGAGCCGATGATGTCGTGTTGCTCGCCGTAAAGGGGCAGCACACCGTGGAGGCCCTGCAGGGGTTGCTTGAGGGCGGCCCCGCCCGCCTCCCGGTCGTCTGCGCTCAGAACGGCGTGGCGAACGAGCCCACCACCTTGCGTTTCTTCCCTGATGTCTACGGCCTGTCGGTCATGCTGCCGGCGGCCTTCCTGGAGGCGGGGACGGTCCGCGCCTACTCCTCACCGGTTACCGGCGTCCTCGACATCGGACGATGGCCCGCCGGGACCGGCCCGCTCGCCGAGGAGATCGCGGCCGCCTTCCTGGCGTCGGGGTTCGTCGCCGAGACCAGCGACGACATCGCGGCCGTCAAGTACGGCAAGCTGCTGTCGAACCTCGGCAACGCCATCGAAGCGGTCTGCGGTCCCGCGGCCCGGCGCGGCCACCTCGACGCACTCGCCCGGCAGGAGGCCGAAACCTGCTACCGCGCGGCCGGGATCGACTATGTCGTGGAGGACACCGCCTCACGGCGCCTGGAACTGGTCAAGCCCGAGCCACTGCCGTCCGGACGGCGGCCCGGCGCGTCGTCCTGGCAGAGCCTTGAGCGGGGAGCCGGAACGATCGAGACCGACTACCTCAACGGTGAGATCGTCATGCTGGGACGCCTGCACGGCGTCCCGACCCCGGTCAACGAGTTGCTCCAGCGCACCGCCGCCAGGATGTCCCGTGAGAAGCGGCCTCCCGGCCTTATGTCGGAGGCGGTGTTCCTCGCCCATGTCCACGGCGGCTGATCCGCGGCCGGAGCGCGGGCGGAACGCCGGGGTCCCCCTGGCGGGGGAGGTGGTTCGGCCGTGTTGGGGATCCTTCCGGCCGGGGGGAGTCGCGATCGTTGAGGGCGTTTGCACCCCCTGGCTTCACGGAGGACGCGATGACCACCACACGTTCTTTCCCCGCTACCGCTGCCGGTTCCGTTTCTCCGGGTAGGACGGGCGCCCCTCGCTGGGCGGTCTGGTGCGCCTGGGCCACCGTCCTGTGCACGGTGCCGTCCGGCGTGTGGCGGATGGCCCTGGGCTTCGGCGTCGATGTCGGGTTCACCGGCCGCCTCGGCGAGATGTACACCGGCGTGGACATCATGGTGTACGTGCTGGCCTTGACGGTGGTCTCGCAAGCGGCGGCGTTCCTGACCCTGGGCCTGGTCCGGCCGTGGGGGGAGACGGTGCCGCGGTGGATCCCGTACCTCGGGGGCCGCCGGGTCCCGCCGCTCGCGGCGATCGTCACCGCCTCCCTCGGCGGCGTCGCGGTCTCGGGTCTCTGCCTGTTCCTGGCGCTCAGTCCGGACGGGCCCCTGTCCCACCCTGACTTCCCGCAGGGAACGGCGGGCACGATCATGAACGTCGTCTACGCGCCCCTCCTGCTGTGGGGGCCGCTGGTCCTGATCCTCACCGCGCACTACGCCCGGCGTCGTGGTCGTCACTCCTCCCGGCAGGTTCGGGAATACCACCCTTGACGAGGTTGGTTAATGGCATTAACTTCTAGCTAACGCTATTAGCCAACCTTGGAGGATGTCATGACCGAGTACCTGGCCGTCGACGACGGCACGATCGCTTACGAGGTGGCGGGGGACGGCCCGCTGATCGTCCTCGCGCACGGGATGGGCGACAGCCGCGCCGCGTACCATGCCGTGATCCAGCCGCTGGTGGCGGCGGGCCATCGGGTCGCCGCGGTCGATCTGCGCGGCAGCGGCGAGTCCAGCGTCGGCTGGCCGGACTGGAGCCGCACCGCCGTCGCCGGCGACCTGCTCGCCGTGATCCGCCATCTGGGCGGCCCGGCCGTGGTCGTCGGCCACTCGTTCTCCGGCGGCGCGGCCACCATCGCCGCGGCGCGGGAGCCCTCGCTGATCACCGCCGTCGTCGAGTTGGCGCCGTTCACCCGCAAGCAGTCGATCCGCCTCGGCGACCTGCGGGTGAAGCGCTTCCGGCGGGGCATGCTGCGGCTGCTCGGCGCGGGTGTCTTCGGCAGCGTGCGGCTCTGGCGCTCGTACCTCGACGTCGCCTACCCCGGCGTGAAGCCCGCCGGCTGGGCCGGGCGGCTCGACCGCATCGAGTCCATGCTGCGCGAGCCGGGCCGGATGAAGGCGCTGCAGGGCATGGGCCGCAGCGCCCCCACGGACGCGGGCGCGCAGCTCGGCAACGTCCGCGCCCCGGTCCTGGTCGTGATGGGCACGCTCGACCCCGACTGGGCCGACCCGCGCGCCGAGGGTTCGGCGATCGTCGATGCCCTGCCGTCCGGCCTCGGCCGCCTCGAGATGATCGAGGGCGCCGGGCACTACCCGCACGACCAGTTCCCCGACGAGGTGGTTTCGCTCATGCTCGCCTTCCTGCGCCCGGACGCCGCCCGTGGCTAGGGCCGGCCTGGACGCGGCGGCCGTGGTCGCGGCGGGTGCCGCCCTGGCCGACGAGGTGGGCCTCGCCAACCTGACGATGGGCTTGCTGGCCGAGCGGTTGGGCGTGCGCACCCCGTCCCTTTACAAGCACGTGGGCGGGCAGGCAGACCTCAACCGGCGCATCGCGGTCCTGGCGTTGAACGAGGCCGCCGGCGCCGTCGGCGACGCCGTCCAGGGGCGCGCGGGCCGCGACGCCCTGGAGGCCGCGGCACGCGCCTTTCGCGCTTTCGTGGTGGAGCATCCCGGACGCTACGCCGCGACGATAGGCGTGGAACCGTCCGGCCCGGACGATCCGCTGACCATCGCGAGCCGGCGGCTGCTCGACGCTTTCACGGCGGTCTTGCGCGGCTACGAGATCGAAGAGTCCGAGGTCGACCACAGCCTGCGCATGCTCCGCAGCCTCTGCCACGGCTTCGCCACCTTGCAGGCGGCCGACGGCTTCCGGTGGAGCGCCGACATCGACGAGAGCTTCGAGTGGCTGATCGGCTTCGTCGACCGGGGCCTGCGGGCCCGCTGAGAGTCACGCGGACGCGGCGATGGCCACGCGGTTCCAGGCGTTGATGGCGGCGATCGTCCACAGGAGATGGGCCATGGGGGTCTCGCCGAAGTGCTCGCGGGCGGCGGCGAAGACGTCGCCGGGGACGCCCGCCGGACCGAGCGAGGTCACGGCCTCGGCCAGCCCGAGGGCCGCGCGCTCGGCGCCGGTGAACAGCCGGCTCTCGCGCCAGGACGCGAGCGCGTCCAGGCGGCTCTCGCGTTCTCCCGCTTCCACGGCCGCCCGCCTGTGCGTCGACAGGCAGAACGCGCAGCCGTTGATCTGGGAGACGCGGATGCGGACGAGTTCGGCCAGGAGAGGATCGAGTCCGGCGCTCGCCGCCCTGTCGAGACCGGCCATCGCGGCGTGGACGTCCGGGGCGGCGGCGTGCAGGTCGATGCGGTGAACGCTCACCGCTTCTCCGGAGGTCATCGCTTCTCCCGAGGTCATCGTCTCTCCTGAGGTCATCGTCTCTCCTGGAGTCGTCGGCCCTGCACCGAATAGATCGCGTAGGAGCGGGCCCGGGACGGCGGCCTCGGCGGCGATGCGGGTGAGGGCGGAGACGTCGACCTTGCCGGTGGGGCCGAGCGGGAGCTCGGGCAGCACCAGGAAGCGTTCGGGCAGCCCGCGCCTGTCCAGCCCGCGCTCCAGCAGGTACGCGATCACGGCGGCCGGGGACGGTGGCGGCGCCTCCGGAGGCGGTGCCAGGCAGGCGCACATGCGTTCGCCCAGGTCCCGGTCGCTCACCGGGACGCAGTGCGCGTCGGCGATGTCGGGGTGGCCGATGAGCGCACGCTCCACCTCCGCCGGGGATATCCCGATACCGCCGCGGATGACGATGCGTTTGAGCCGGTCGAGCACCCGCAGCGTGCCGTCCTCGTCCAGGCGGCCGAGGTCGCCGGTGCGCACCCAGCCGCCGGGGGCCCGGAACCGGGCGTCCAGCTCCGGCGCCGCGACGTAGCACAACGGGGTCATCGGGCCGAGCGCCCATATCTCCCCCGCCTGGCCGGGGGGCAGGGGCCCTCCGTCCGGGTCGCGAACGCTGATCCGCGCCACTTCGGGGTCGGGAACGCCTGCCAGCCCCGGTTCCCAGCGGGACGGGTCGTGGCCGGTATGGCAGTTGACCCCGTCGCTGGAACCGTAGATGTTGATCGGCGGCATGCCGAACCGGCGGACGCAGGCGTCCCATACATGCTGATGCACCGGGCCCGCGCTGGAGATGACGGCGTGGAGCGAGGACAGGTCCGCCTCGGTCCCGCACTCGCCCATCCGCCACAACATGGTGGGGACACCGAAGAGATGGGTCGGACGGTGCCGCTCGACGGCTTCGAGCGCGGCGGCGGCGTCGAACCGCGGGAGCAGCACCAGCGTCCCGCCGTGCCGTGCGACGATCACCGATGTCGCCAGCGACCCGTACGACGACGCGAGCGAGACCAGAACCAGGGCCCGCATCGGCCCCGGCCCGCGTCTCAGGGCGGCCACGTAGTTGCCGCGTCCTCCCCCCATGGCGTTGTGGGAGTAGGCCACCATCTTCGGTTCCGACTCCGAGCCCGAGGAGATCAGGATGCGGGCCGGGGCCTCCGGGTCGGCGCCTTCGGGGCGCCAGGCCCGCAGGTCGCCGTCTCCGGCGTCGCCGAAGGAGCGGATTCCTTCGGACGGCGGCGTGCCCGGCGTCCACACCTGCAAGCCGTCCGTGCCCTCGCCGGCCGCGACCGTCTCCGGGGCGGTGATGAGCGCGGCGGCGCGGGACCGGCCGAGGAGACTCGCGATGTCGCGCGGCCGGTGCGTATGGGGAATCGGCAGGGCCACCGCGCCGATCGCCGCGATCGCCAGCTCGGCGACGACGGCGTCGCGCCCGTTCGGCAGCAGGACGGCGATGATGTCGGCGGGCCCCCGCCCGTCGGCCCGCATCGCGGCGGCCGCCCGCCGGACACGGTCGTCGAGCGCGGCGTAGCCGAGCACGCCCGCCTCGTCGATGACCGCCGCACGCTCGGGTGCGGCGAGGACGTGGTCGCGGAACAGCGCGTAGAGGTCCCGGCCGGGGCACAGCCCGGCGGCGGTCCAGGCCGCGCGCGTCTCCGCGGGGACGCGGTCGACGATGGTGACACCGTTGGCTGATCTCCATGCGGAAGCGGTGGCGGTTCTCATGCGTCCTCTCTCCGGTGCGGGGGCTGCGGCGCGAAGGTCCACGGGCTGCGGCTGTAGGCGGCTCCGCCGCCGGTCTCGAAGAGCGCCTCGTACGCGGGGTCGGCGGCCATCGCGGCGAGGTCCGTGACGACCGGCGCGACGGGTGCGGCGGGTGCGGTCTCACCTGCCGGGTGAGCGACGTGCGCGTCGCGCAGGAGGCGGGCGGCGTCGGCCAGCCCGGTCTCGACGCGGACGCCGGTGCCGGTGCGGGCGCGGGCGAGCAGGCCCGCGACGGTCCCTTCGGCGCCGATGAGGGCGCCGAGGACGTCGATGATGGTCATCAGCGTCGGCGCCGGGGCCTGCCCGTCCTCCGCGAGCATCGCCGCGACACCCGTGTACGCCTGGACGAGATAGTCGGTGCCCATGGGCTGGGGCGCGGGGTGGGTTTCGGCCCAGCCTCCGGCGTGCGCGTAGACGAGGCCCGGCCGGACGGCGGCGAGGTCGCCGGCGTCCAGCTCGAACCGGCTCGCACGGCCGGGCGGCCAGTTCTGCAGGAACACGTCCGACGAGGCGAGGTGCCGGAGCGCCGCCTCCCGGCCCGCACGGGTCTTCAGGTCGGCCTCGACGGCGCTTTTGCCCCGGTTCAGTGCAAGGAAGCGGGCGGAACAGTCGCCTGCCAGGGGCGGGACGCCGCGCATCGGGTCACCGCCGGGAGGTTCCAGGCGGACGACCCCGGCGCCGAGCAGGTGGAGGAGGTGCCCGGCGAGCGGCCCCTGGACACGGTTGGTCGACTCGACGACACGCACCCCGGCAAGTGGGGTGTGCTGACCCGAGGCGCTCGGGGGAACCCACGTCCGGCTGTCGCGCGGCGCGGCGGTGGTGGTGGCGCGGAGCCGCCATGGGGACGGGGGTGGCGGCATGGGCCGCGTCGCGTCCTCGTCCACCTTCACGATGCTGACGCCGGCGGCGTGGGCGGCGGCGCGGACGGCCGGATAGCCGAGCGCCGCCGCCGCGGCCCGCAGTCCGGGGGGAAGCGTGCAGGTCGCGGTGGCGAAGCGCTGCTGGAAAGGCGGCCAGCCCGCGACGATCTCGGGCCGTCCGGCGCCGAGCGCCGTCCAGAAGGCCAGCCAGTTCTCGGCGGCGAACGTCTCGATCTCGAAACCGACGCCGTCGGCCGACCGGAACGGCGGCGTCCGCTCGGCGGTCCCGGGCGGGCACCGGCCGGCACCGGCGTCCGACGTGGCGGCGGCGACGTACTGGGTGAGCGCCAGCGCCGCGGCCTGGGCGACGGACGTCGCCGCGCGGACGGGCGTCCCGCCCCTCAGCACGGCCAGCATCCCGGCGGCGACGGCCTGGGCCGCGAGGACGCCGGCGCAAACCGAGGCGAAGTCGACCCGCAGCGCACGCGGCCCGCCGGTGGCGCGGCCGTGGACGTGCATGATGCCGCAGGCGGCCTGCACATCGCGTTCACCGGACATGGGCACCCCCACCGGCCCGGACCAGCCGATGCCGCATTCGGGCAGCGCACGATCCCCGGAGTCGTGGGCCCCGGGCAGGAAGGACGCACGGACGACGCCCAGCCACCCGGCGGGCGCGTCCGGCGGCGGCGCCGCGTCGGTGGTCTCGACCGCGCAGCCGAGCGCGCGCAACCGGGCTGCGGCGACACGGAGGGCGAGTGAGTCGCCGAGCGCCCGCACGACCGTCCCGCGCAGCGGGCGAACCGTGAGATCTTCCGAGGTTCGCGGCGCCGTCACGTCCATTCGCCCGTCCCGTGGGTCTCGGGTGCCAGGCCCAGGTGCTCGCGCAGGGCCGCTCGCCGCACCTTGCCGGTCGCCGTGCGCGGTATCCGCTCCCATGTCGTGAGGACGGGTTCGGCGAGTTCCGGCAGGTCGGCGACGGCGGCCTGCCACCGGCCCGGATCCAGGCGGCCGTCCTCGACGACGAGCACGGGCTGCGCGGGACCGCCGGGGACGCTGAGGACGACGCATTCGCCGACGCCGGGCAGCCGGTCCTCGATGACGTCCTCCACCTCGACGCAACTGGCCCCCGGCAGCGCGTCGGCCTCCCGGTCCAGCAGGAGCAGGCGCCCGCTCCGGGTGAGGACGCCGAGGTCGCCGGTGATGAACCACCGTCCCGCGCGCTTGCGCAGGTAGCGTGCCCGCTCGGCGGTGTAGTCCAGGCAAAGCGCCTTGGTGCTGCAGGCCAGCAGGCCGGCGGTGCCGCGCGGGACGGGACGCAGCGTCTCGCGGTCGACGACGCGCAGCCGGGTGCGGCCGGGGACGGGGCGGCCGAGGTCGCGGGTCGTGGGATGCCGGCCGCGCTCGGGGCGCATGGCCCGCCGGGTGAAGAAGCGGAAGGTCAGCGGCCCCGTCTCGGTCTGCCCCCAGCCCTGCAGCCAGACCGGACGCGGGTGCCCGGTGGCGTTGAGGAACGTGCGGACGGTCGGCGGGTGCACGGCGTCGAACGTGCTGACGTAGAGGCGGACGCGGTCGAACGCCCCTGTCCGGCAGTGGGAGCGCCAGCGTACGAACGTCGAGGGCTGCGCCTCCATGATGGTCGGCCGGTGCTCCTCCAGCGGCGGGCGCGCCTCGTCCCAGTCCGCGGAGGTGATCACCACCATCTTCTCGGGGCCCAGGGCCGATACGGCGGCCGTCCAGGCGAGCGCGCGGCCGTGGGCGAAGGAGAAGGCGGCCGCCGCCACGTCGTCCGGGCGGGCGGCGAGTACGGGCCACCGGTGGGCCTCGAAGTCGACGAGTCGCCGCAGCAGGGTTCGGGTGGAGTGCACGACGAGCTTCGGCACGCCGGTGGTGCCCGAGGTGTGCAGGATGGCGAGCGGGTCGTCGGCCGGGCGGCGGCGGGGCGCGGGGACGGTGTGGCCGCGCACGTCATCGAGCGACAGCACGGACGAGTCGCCGGGCTTCCGGTCGACGTCGCGGTCGAGCACGAGCGTCCGGATGGTCGCGGAGTTCACCGGGCGGCCGTCCGCCCACCGCGCCGCGTCCACGACGAGCAGGGCCGGGTCGAGCCGTTTGAGGAGGATGTCCAGTACGTCTTTCTCCAGGCACGCCGACAGCGGCACGGGCACCGCGCCGAGGCGGGCGGCCGCGCAGCACAGGAGCACCAGGTCCCAGTGGTCGCGTTTGCTGATGGCGACGCGGTCGCCCGGTCTCACCCCCGCGCCGGCGAACCATCCGGCCGCGACGCGTACGAGCCTGGCCAGAGCGGGCGGGTCCAGTGCGGTGCCCATGCTGGGGGCGATGTCCAGCGGCCGGCTGAGGTGCACCGTGGTGGAGTGGCCGCGGTCGGCCACGTCCTCGAACAGCGTGCCCAGCTCGATGCGCTTACCGAAGAGGGCCATCTCCTCACCTCCGCTGACCGGAAACGGCATCGGCCACCGCGGGCGATGACAGGTGGACCTGGATCCGTCCGGCGGCCAGGGCCGCGGAGGAGATCGCGCCCTCGCTGCACGGGCGCAGCGGAACCCAGTCGCCCGCGTACTCGACCGCCGCGACGGGCCGGTCGGCGAAAGCGCCCCGCAACGCCAGGGCGCGCGGCGTCGCCTCGGGCAGCCCATGCCGGAACCGGTGGACCCGAACGTGGGCGGGCTCGGCCCGCAGGCCGGGGACGAAGCGTCCGGCGCGGGCGAGCAGCCGCTCCGCGACCGTCCGGTCGGGCGCGTCGAGGAGTTCGCGGCAACCGCGCGGCGAGGGGATGAGCGAGACCAGCCCGCGCCCGCGCGGCGCCCGCCCGGGATGCTTGCGGTGGTCGAGGGTGATGACGTTGAGCAGCGGGTCTACGGCCTCGGGGATCAGCGTCGCGAAGCTCGCGCGCCCCCGCTCCGGTGGCGCGTCCGTGACGACGCTGACGCGCAGCATGGGCGTGTATCCGCACTCGGCGAGGTACTCCCGCGCGGCAGGCCGGGGCTCGTCGTACAGGCCGGCCGCGACCGGGGCCGGGACGGCGAGCACCGCCGCCCGCGCGGCCACGGTGCCGCGCGGCGACTCCACCCGGACGGCGCCGCCGTCGACGGTCACGCGGGTGACCTGGTGGCCGGTGACGACGTCCAGGCGGCCGGCGAGGGCGCGGGCCAGGGTGTCCATGCCGTCGCGGTAGGTGAGCCAGGTGTGGGAGCCGCCGCACGCGGCCAGGTGCGCCGCGAACGGGGCGGCGGCGGAGCGTTCGGGGTCCCAGCCGAAGAACCCGCCGGCCAGCGGGCGGACGAGGTGGTCGTACAGGTCCGGGTGGTAGGGCCGGACCAGGTCGGCCACAGTGTCCGCGGCGATGCCGGCCCGTTCGGGACGGTCGGGGTCGAGGTCACCGAGCCGCGCCAGCCGTCCCAGCCGTGCCAGCAGCCGCGCCAGGCCGAACCGTGCGCGGAGGCTCAGGCCCGCCCCGGTCACCAGTCCCAGCGGGCGGCCGGCGTTCGGACGGGCCCGGCCGCCCCGCCACACGGCCAGGGCGTCGCGGACGCCCGGCACGGCGGCCGGGTCGCGGTCCAGCCCGAGGGCGGCGATGAGCTTCCACGTCGCCGGGTAGCCGGCGGGGCCGGGGAGCATCTCGGCGCCGGTGTCGATCAGGCAGCCGTGCTCGCGGACGGTCCGCATCCGGCCGCCGACGGCCTCGGCCGCCTCGAACACCCGTACCGTGCGCCCCTGCCCGGCCAGCGCGTACGCGGTCGCCAGGCCGGCGGGCCCGGCCCCCACCACCGCGACGTCGAGCGCGGGGCGCGTCATGCCGTCGCCCCGGCGACGAGGCCGGTCACGACCAGCAGCGCCACCGTCACGCGGTGGGCGTAGATGGCGATCCGGCGGGCGCGCAGGATGTCGCCGCGGAAGCCGATCAGCAGGTGGGCCAGCCGCATGGCGACGAGCGGGAGCATGACGGCGGCGAACCACCACGGCGCGACCCCCGCGATCGTCGCGCCGGCGATGAGCGCGACCGGGGCGCCCGTCATCACGGCGACGAACAGCCGGTGCGCCGGGGCGGAGACCAGGGTGGCGACGGTGATGCGCCCGGCCGCGCGGTCGCCGCCGGCGTCGTTGGTGTTGGAGTACAGCCCGAACAGCATCGGCCCGGATCCGAACAGCACCGCCAGCACGAGCACGAACCCCGTTGCCCCACCGGTCAGCAGCGCGTACGGCACCAGCGTCCAGCCGATTCCCAGGCCGATGAGGAAGAGTTCCTGGAACCCGCGATAGCTGATCTTCAGTCCCCAGGAGTACTGGACGGACGCGGCCACGCAGACCGCCGCCAGCACGACCGCCCACCCCGGGCGGTACGGCGCGGCGGCGACGACGGCCGCCCACAGCGCCGACCCGGCCACGGCGGCCGTCCAGGAGAAGCGCAGTGCCTGCGCCTCGGTGAGCGTCCCGGCGACGAGGGGTTTGCGGGCCAGCCGCCGCCGCGCCGCGTCCGAGCCGTAGTTGACCGCGTCGCTGCCGTCGCGGTAGCCGGTGATGTCGTCGAAGCCGACCATGGCGGCCACGACGACGACCTGGGCGATCAGGGTCAGCGCGAGCAGGCCGAACGTCCGCGGCTCCCAGCGCGCGGCGGGCGCCAGCAGCGCCCACACGACCACGAGACCGAGGTAGTAGTCGTAGATGTCCAGTTTGGACAGGCGCGCGTAGGCGGCGAGGGTGCCGTGCCCGGACACCCCGGGCCCATGGACTGCGGTCTGGTGGCTCATTCGTGGTCCCCGTGGGTGTCGGTGAACGCGCACACGGTGTCGGCGATGTACTCGGCCTGCGCGTCGGTCAGGTTCGGGTAGAGCGGCAGCGAGATGTTCCGCCGGGCGGCGTCCTCCGCGTTCGGCCAGGACCCGCCGGGCCGCGCGCAGGGGGCGAACGCCGGCTGGGCGGGCAGCGGGCGCGGGTAGTACACGTGGGCGGCGATGCCGTGTCCGGCCAGGTGGGCGCGCAACGCGTCCCGCCGCTCGGTGAGGACGGTGTACACGTAGGGGAACCGGCCGTCCCCGCCCTCCGGCGGCGCCACCAGGCCCCGGCCGGCCAGCGGCGTGAGACGCCGGGAGTAGTAGGCGGAGATCTCCGCGCGGCGCGCGAGCCGGTCGTCCAGGCCGGGCAGGCGGTGCAGCTGGAAGGCGGCCATCACCTCGTCGAAGCGGCTGTTGTGGCCGATCCGGTGGTGGACGAACCGGTGCACGCCGTCCTGCCCGTGGTTGCGCAGCATCCGCACGTCCGCGGCGAGGGCCGTGTCGTCGGTGACGACCACGCCTCCCTCCCCGGGCATGCCGAAGGTCTTGACCTGGACGAACGAGTAGAGTCCGGCGTCTCCCCAGCGGCCCGCCGCCCGGCCGCGCAGCGTCCCGCCCTGGGCGAGCGCGGAGTCCTCGATCAGGCGGAGGCCGTGCCGGTCGGCCAGTTCGCGGAAGGCGGGCATGTCCGCCATCACCGAGAACATGTGGGCGGCCAGCAGGACCTTGGTGCGCGACGTGATCAGCGCTTCGGCGGCCGCCGGGTCGGCGGTCAGCCGCACCGGATCGATGTCGGCGAACACCGGGCGGGCCCCGGCGTCGAGCACGGTCGCGGCGATCGGCGGGCAGCCGAACGCGGGCACGATGACCTCGTCGCCCGGCCCGACCCCCATGGCCGCCAGGATCAGGGTCAGGGCGGACGTCCCGCTCGAACAGGCGACGGCGTCGCGGGCGCCGGCGCGTCCGGCCAGCTCCCGCTCCAGGCGGGCGGTCCGATCACCGAGGATGAACTTCTGCTCGGGTTCCGTGCCGATGGCGCGGACGGTCTCCAGCAGCGCCTCCCGGTCGTGCTCGAACAGCTCCGGCGAGAAGAACGGGATGGTCGCGATGGGCGGGGCAGTCATCGCGTCCCCCCGGTGTGGCGCGACCTTCCGGTGTAGCGCGACCTCCCGGTGTAGAAGGCCTCGATCTCGTCGCAGACGCGGTCGGCGTGCGCCTCGGGCAGGTCGGGGTACAGCGGGAGCGCGATGGCGGCGGCGCAGGCGGCCTCCGCGCGCGGGAAGTCGCCGGGCCGGTGGCCGAGGTGGGCGAAACACGGCTGCAGATGCAGCGGGACCGGATAGAAGACCTCCGTGCCGATGCCGCGGGCGGACAGATGCGCGGCGAGGGCGTCCCGGTCGTCGACCTCGACGAGATAGACGTAGACGACGCGGTTGCTCCCCGGGAGCGGCGGGCGCGCCCCCGGGACGCCCCGAATGCCGGGCACGCCGCGCAGCCGGGCGTCGTAGCGGGCGGCCAGTTCCGCGCGGCGGGCGATGCCTGCGTCGAGGGTCGCGAGCTTGGCCAGCAGGACGGCGGCCTGGACGTCGTCCATCTTGCTGTTGCGCCCCGGCAGCACCGTGGCGTTGGAGATTCCGGAGAAGTCGCCGAGCGTGCCGCCGCCGCGCCCGTGGTGGCAGAGCATCCGGACGTTCCCGGCGATGGACGCCTCGCCGGTCAGCACCGCCCCGCCGTCCCCGATCCCGCCGAGCGTCTTGGCGGGGAAGAACGACAGCACGCCGCCGGCGCCGAGCAGCCCGGCGTGGACGCCGTCCATGCGCATGCCGATGGCCTCGGCGCTGTCCTCCACGATCGTCAGGCCGTGGCGCCGCGCCACGTCCCGGAGGCCGCGCAGGTCGGCCATGCGGTCGAACAGATGGACCGGCATGATCATCTTGGTGCGGGGGGTGACCGCGGCGTCCACGGACCGCGGATCGACGCCGTGGCCGTCCGCCTCGATGTCGGCGAAGACCGGGACGCCGCCCGCGAGCGCCACGGCGCTGGCCGTCGCGATGAACGAGTACGCGGGGACGACCACCTCGTCGCCCGGCCGCAGCCCGGCGGCGCGCAGCAGCAGGATCAGCGCGTCGGTTCCGGAGTTGACGGCCACCACGTGGCGGGCGCCGGTCCAGGCCGCGAGCCGTCCCTCCAGCTCCCCGACCTTCGCGCCGTGCGAGAACTTCCCGTCGTCCAGAACGTCGGTGACATGCTTGCTGATCGCGCTCCAGTTCTCTTCGAAACTCTTGGCCTGACTGAAGAACGGAATGGCGGGCGCGGCGGTCGTCGCTGCCGCGGGCGGCGTTCTCTGCACGATTCCCTTTGCGGTCGAGGGGCGGCGGGGGGCCGTTCGGGGAAAACCCGGGGAGACCATGGATGGGCGACCATGGGATTTCCCCGAACGGCGTTTACCAGAGGGCCCGGTCAGCGACCGAGCAGCGGTATGTCGTTACGGCCGAGGTGGTAGTCGCGGACCGCGTCGACCAGTTCGGCGACCGACAGCTTGCCGCTGCCGTCGGCGTCGAGGTCGCGGAAGGCGCGGTCGGCGGCCTCGCCGTCCAGGCCGATGGCGGCGAACCAGCCGTGCATCTCCGACGGGGAGATCTCGCCGTCGCCGCTGCGGTCCAGGACGCCGACGATCGCCTCGATGGTCGGCTGCACGACCGCGGCGAACCCGGCGTCGCCCCTACCGATGATCTCCTGCTCGGCGGCCTCGATGAACTGGGCGCGCGACATCCGGTCGGTGCCGGCGGCCGCGGACAGCGTGTCGAACATGCCGAGGTAGGCCTGCTTGAGCCGGTCCGCCTTCGGGGTGCCCTGCGCACCGAGACGGGCGGTGATCTCGTCGGCCTCGCGCTCGAAGTCGTCGCGCTCGATGACGCCGTTGCCGTTGCGGTCCCACAGCCGGAACCGCTCCTCCAGCCGGTTGGACTGGGTGGTTGCCATGACCATTCGCATTTCCTCCTGTGCCGTTGACGCCGGATGGGCGACCGGTCGGGTCGGCGGTGATTCGGGAGAACCGAACCAGCCGCCGGCTCTATTTATCGTTTCCGGCCGGCGACCGGATTGAACGTGCGATTGGAGTAAGGCTTGGATATCTTGCGAACGAAGGCCGTATCACTGAAATAGATCGCGATTCAGGCATGCGTCATCGCCATTCCACACAATTCAGTCAGCGGCCTTTATTTCAGCCGGAATTCATCGCGGCGGGGCGCCCTGGCGGAACACCAGCCGCTCCCCCGGCACGAGGCCGAGCTCGGTCCCGGAGCGCGGCGGCTCAGCCCGGACGAGCACGTTGTAGTGGTTGGGCAGATGGCAGCCGTCGAAGCCGAGCAGGACACCGATGCGCCGCCCGCCGGTCCACAGCTCGTCGCCGCGGTCGAGCACGCCCCCCGCGCCGATCTCGGCGAAGCCGAGGAACGCGACCCGGTCGATCCGCGCGCCGGAGGCGGTCTCCCGGTGGTCCGTGGCCACCAGCTCGTGCACCTCGCCCGCGCGGACGCACCGGCTGGCGAACGGCTCCAGCCGCATCCCCCGGTCCGTCCGGCGATGGGCGAGGACCTTCACGACCGTCGCGTGGACCTCGCTCTTGGGCCCGTCCTCGGCCGGATTCATCGCACGCACCTTCCCTGCTCCGCCGTGGCGGGCCGGTCCGAGGGCGCCGAGCCGGGCAGTGGCTCGCGCCCCTCCAGGCGGTAGGCGTCCCGCACGAAACGCAGCGCCGCCAGACCGCCGTCGCGCTCCCCGTCCCCGGCCCCCCGGACGTACCGCTCGAAGGCGTGCAGCACCGCCACGTACTCGTGCCAGAGGGAGCCCTTGAAGCCGGCGTGGCCGGCGAGCATGTCGGCACGCGCCGTCCGCCCGCCGGCCAGCCGCACCTCGACGTCCTTGCGCTCACCGGGGAAGGACCAGTCGAGCAGGATCCGCGCGCGTCCGCCGTCCGCGCGCAGCCGGATGTCAGCCTGCCGGTCGACGCCCGCGGCGTCCCGCGTGATCCGCGCGGACGTCACCTCGGCCGGTCCCAGCAGGAGCCGCACGAGATCGAAGGCGTTCGGGCCGTTGTCGGCGACGCACCCGCCGCCGCAGCGCCGCATGTCGAGGTACCAGCCGTCGGTGCCCGCGTGTTCCTCGATGCGTTCCAGGTAGCGGACGGTGACCTCGCCGACGGGCGAGCCGGCGCATTCGGCCCGCAGCCGGGCGACCGCCTCGTTGTAGCGGCGGTGGAAGGCCGTGAACAGCGGGACGTCCCGGTGCTCGGCCAGCCTCCGGAGCGCGACCCCCTGCGCGGTACCGACGGCGAGCGGCTTCTCCACGCAGACGGCCACACCCCGTTCCAGCGCGTCCTCGCAGACCCGCATGTGGACGTCGTTGGGCACCGTGACCACGACGGCGTCCAGCCATGTCTCGCGGAGCATCCGGCGATGGTCGGTATGGCCGATCACCGGGTTGCCGGGCACCGGGTTGCCGGGCACCGAGTGACCGGCCAGCCTCGCCGGATCGCTGTCGCAGACGGCGACCAGGCGCATCGTGGGCGAGTCGCGCAGCGCCGCGAGGTAAAAGCGGGAGATCACCCCGAGGCCGACGACGCCGACCCGCAACGGCGCCGTCACGACCGCTCCAGTGCGGCAGGGGCGGGGACGCCGTGGTCTGCGGCGACGTCGCGCAGTTCCCGGTACAGGTCCGCGCCGAGGGGGACGCCGTGGCGGCGGCGCTCCCGGGCGCGCCGGTGCTCGTGCCAGCCGGGATAGCGCACCGGTCGGGCCGGGTCGGTGGGCGGGCAGCCGAGCAGGGCGCCGAACAGCACGTCCGCGTCGGTGTCGGCGCCGGAGCGGAGCGCGCCGGGCGCGATCGCGACGGCGCAGAAGCCGATGCCGTCGTCACGGCCGCCGGGCCCGCCGTCGCCGTGGAACGCGTCCGGATGCGCGCCCAGGCAGGCACCGGACACCATGGCGGACAGGACCTCCACCGCGATGCCGAGCCCGAACCCCTTGTACTGCCCGGCCTCGCCGCCCAGCCACAACAGGTGCGCCCGTCCCTCGTCGAAGGCGGCCGGGTCGGTGACCGCGGCGCCGTCGTCGCCGCCCAGCACCCCCTCGGGGAGCGTCCGCCCCTCGCGGGCCGCCTGCCGGACGCGCCCGGTGGGCGCGGCGGTCGTGCTCATGTCCAGGACGAAGGGCGGGTTCCGCCCCGCCGGCGCGGCGACGCTCAGCGGGTTGGTGCCCAGCATCGTCACCGCACCGCCGGGCGGGCGGGCGATGCGCTGCCCCCCGCAGTTGGCGGTGACCAGCCCGATCATGGCGTGCTCCACGGCGCGCAGCGCGTGGTGCCCGGCGCAGCCGAAGTGGGTGGCGCCGCGGACGCCCACCAGCCCGACCCCGAAGGTGGCGGCGCGTTCGGCCGCGAGGTCCATGGCGGCCTCTCCCGTCCACAGGCCGAGGGCACCGCCGGCGTCCAGCAGCACCGCCGCCCCCCGGTCGGCGACCCGGCGCGGTTCCGCCTTCGGGTCGACGCGCCCCTCCTCGAATAGCGGCAGGTAGAGGCGGGTGAGGTTGGCCAGCCCGTGGGAGGTCATGCCGGTGAGGTCGCCGTAGCACAGCGCCCGCGCCGCCGTCCGCGCCCGTTCCGGCGGGATCCCCGACGAGGCGAACACGGCTGAGGCGAAGCGAAGCAGGTCGGGATAGGCCACCCTGACCTGGTCCGGGGATGCGGCGGACGGGAGCGGTGGTGCGCAGTCCTGGAGCGGTGTTCGGGACGACGGGGTCATGGTGCTCCGTTCTGGTCGTCGGTGAAGGCGGTGAGGAGGCGGGAGACGGCCGCGGCGAAATCGGCCAGCTCGCCGGCGCCGGCGAACTCCGCGTCGGCGTGGGCGTTGTTGGCGGCGAGGTCCCCGGGCCCGAGCACGACGGTGCAGGCGCCCGGGACCTCCGACATCCAGATGGCGTCGCAGGTGAAGGCGGGCTCGGAGCCGGGCCACGACGGGATCCCCACGCGGTCGCGCAGCAGCGTGTGGCCCCACGCGTCACGGTCGTCCAGCACGGGCAGCCCGTGCTTGCGCCACTCCAGGCGGGTGATGGCGTGCGCGTCGGCGGCGGTGCGGCCGAACAGTGCCGTGCCGCCGAAGACCGAGGCGAACTCTTTGAGCCCCTCGTCCAGCGCGTCCCGCAGCCGCCGCTCCAGACGGCGGGCGGTCGCGGACGAGGTGTAGGCGAGGTTCAGCAGGAGGGAGCCGCCCCCGTACACCTTGTTGTGCCGCGCGCCCGTGTGCAGGCCCGCCACGCAGACCGCCCCCTCGGAGGATGACGCGTCGAGCGCGCGGCCCAGATGCTGGGCGAGGAACCCCAGCAGGACGCTGGCGTTGTGGCCGCCCGCCGGACGGTCGTCGACGGCGTCGGCGCCGTCGACGACGATGCGCGCGGTCATCGCCGCCGTGCTGCGCGGCAGGAAACGCCCCCGGGTCGGCTCGCAGAAGACGTTCAGGCGGCCGGTGAAACCGCGCCGGACCAGGGGACGCGTGCCGAACACGCCCATGGCGCCGCCCTCCTCCCCGGCGACGGCCTGCACGAGCACCCCGATGTCACGTCCCAGGGCGGGACGCCGCGACCGCGCCTCGCGGATGCCCGCGAGCAGCGCCACGGCGGGCCCCTTGGCGTCGATCGCGCCGCGCCCGTGGAACCGTTCGCCGTCGAAGCGCACCGGTTGCAGGCCCGCGACGGTGTCGAGATGCACGTTGAACATCACCGTGCGCGCGGCGGGCAGGTCGTCCGGCCCCAGCCTGAGGACGAGGCTGGGCTGGTCGGCGAGGAATCGCGGGTGCGCCATCGCTTCGCGGACCGGAGCCGGGACGGGCCCGGATTCCAGATCGGCCGGTTCCGCCGGAGCGTGCCGCACGACGCGCAGGCCCATCGCGGCGGCGTACCGCCCGTAGGCGTCCTGCGCCTCGGCCAGCCGTGGCGGCGGGGTATCCGGGCCGGTCTCCAGCAGGCCGGTCTCCAGCGGCCCGGCGGTCGGCAGGACGAGGAGCCGGAGCAGCAGATCGCGGTCGGCTGGGGTCAGCGGTGCGGGAAGGCGGCCCCCGGTCATCGGCCCGTACCGGTCGTGAGGACCGTCCGTGCGAGGAGACGTTCCAGGGCCCGCCCGCACTCGACGAACGCGTCTCGGTCGCCGGCGCCGGAATCCAGGTGCGGCCGCAGCTTCACATGCGGCTCGATGGACAGCACGCCGCCGTACCCGTTTTCGAACAGCACCTCCAGGCACTCGGCGACCTGGGCGTCGCCCTCACCGGGCGGGACGAAGGACACCTCGCCCCCGGCACCGGCACGCGCGTCCTTCACGTGGACGTGCACCACATGGGCCACGATCTCGCGGAGCATCGGCAGCGGCGGATACCCGTGCGCCACCCCGTTGCCGATGTCGAACAGGAGCCGCAGCGCCGGGCTGCCGATGCCCGTGACCAGGTCCAGCATCCGGTCCGCGCGGTCGCCCGCCCAGCCGGCGCAGTTCTCGTGCGCCAGCACGAGCCCGTGGTCCTCGGCGCGCCATGCCAGCTCGCGGAGCCGCTCGCGGGCGCGGCGGCCCCACTCGGGCCCGTCCAGGCCGCCGCGCGGATACGACATGACCCGCACCAGCGGGGCGCCCAGGACCGCGCAGCGGCGGGCGAGGACCTCCAGCTCGCGCACGTCCACGGCGAAGTCGCCGGTGACCGGGCGGGACCAGTCGCCGATCTTGGAGGCGACACCCGCCACGGACGTGCCGGCGGTCTCGAGACGTTCGGCCATGCGCCGGAACGCGTCCTCGTCCAGGTCCGCGATGGGGGTACCGCCGACGGTCCGCAGTTCCAGCCTGTTCCAGCCCAGCTCGGCGACCGCGCCGATCTGGCCCGCGAGATCCGGGGCCGCCTCGTCACCGAGCCCGGCGAGGCGGACCTCCTCCGGCACGGCCTCAGCGGACGGCATCGAGGTCCTCCTCTCGCCCGAGGGCCCCGGCCCCCTGGAGGGCGCAGAGGCGTTTCGCCTCGGCGAGCAGCCGGACGGTGTCGACCTGCACCGGCAACGTCCTGTGCATGGGCGACGCGGGCCCCGCGTAGCGGGCGTACGCGCCGCGCAGGAACGCCGCGAACGCGTCGTCGGTGAACACGCTCCGGGTCACCCGCCCGCCGGGACGGACGACGCGCAGCTGCGCGGTGTGGTCGGCCTCGCTGCAGGGGTAGTGGCCGACCAGGACGGCCCGGTCGAATTCCAGCGTGATGCGCCGCTCGCGCACCGGGGATGTCAGGTCCGAGTCGATCTCGGTGCGGGTGCCCGCGAAGTGGTCCAGCCGGAGCCGGGCGCGGCCGAGACGCGGGAGCCGTAACCGCTCGAAGACCATGTCGTCGGACGAGGCGCCGGTGATCCGCCCGCCTCCCGCGAGGCTGAGCACCACGGCGAGCGCGTGCGGCAGTTCGACGTCGAACGCGGTCGGATGGTCGTGGCTCGCGGTGCTGCGGGTGAACCGGGGCTTGTTCTGGATCACCTCGATCCGCCGCAGCTCCCCGTGGTGGCCGCCGCGCACCGCCGCGCGCAGCCGCCGGGTGAGGCCGCTGTCCAGCCAGTGCGTGGCGACGGTCACGTCCAGGTCCCAGCGGCGCCGGAGCCGGGCCACGGCCATCAGCCCGGCCAGGTCCACGGCCAGCGGCTTCTCCACAATGATCTTGCGGTAGCCGAGTCCGGCGAGGCCCGCCAGGACGCTCTCGCGGGCGGCGGGCGGCGTGCACAGGTGCACCACGGTCCGCGCCGGCGGGCGCAGCCGCCCCGCCTCCTCCAGCGACCCGGCCTCCACCACCCCCGGGATCCCGGCCGGTGCGCGGAACGGGTCGACGGCGACGACCGGGGTCCGGGCCAGCAGGCCGGGCGCCGCGGCGCGCACCCTGGCCAGCGCGGGCAGGTGCAGTCCCTGCCCCGACCTGCCCATTCCAACGATCAGAGTATGCAACATTGCAGGTCAAGGCCCTCTCGGTGCATGCGGGAAGTCCTGTCGGACGGCACGGACGACTGAAGTTCCGACAGCGAGTCAAGCTAATTCACCGAAAGTCATCGGTCAATGACAATCCGTCAGAGGTGATCATTGGCGCAACACAAAGGCGCACGTCAGAGAGCAATGACGAACAGAAACTGACTACAAACAGTTACAGCGTACTTGCTTAGCGTTAAGCATCGCGGAGGGCCGGGCATCAACACCTCGTTCCCACCCCCGTCGCACAAGGAGCGGCATGCCCAGTCCCTCGCGCACCAGCACCGCCATCACCGCCGCCACAGCCCTCGCAGCCCTCACGGCGGCCCTGCTCACCTCCGCGGCGGCCGCGCCGGCGAACGCCCGGGAAAGGGCCGCCGCACCGGAAGGAAAGATCGTTGTTTTCGTGACCGAGGGCGCCCAGGTCTCCTGGGCCGGAACCGAACTCGAGGAATACCCGGCGTCGGCCGACTGCCGTTCCCTGCCTCCGGGCGCGCACGTGATCTCCAACCACAGCGACGCGCGGCTGCTCTTCTTCACGGATCCGTACTGCGCGTTCCCCGTCCCGCCGCCGTTCAATTTCATCTCGCCCGGCCACGGCGCCCACGTCGCACCGACCGGCAGCTTCAGGATCGGCTGACCGCCCCGCCTCCCCCGGCGACCGCGTGATCCGGGTCCTGTCAGTGGGCTGACAGGGCTCGGGCGACCTCCTGTGCCGCCGCGTAGGCGCCGCGGACGGCGTGCTCGCCCTTGAGGGGACGGCGCTCGTCCCTCTCCTCGTAGGTCACCTGGACCAGCAGGTCGCCGTCCCGGAAGAGGATCACACCGGGCACGGCTCCCGGGACGTGCGCGGCGAACGCCTGGTCGCCGAGGCCGGCCACGGCACGGAAGATCTTCCGGTCGTGGACGCTGAGCGTCTCCTCGGCACGGGCGTCGGCGTGCCGCATCGTGTACTCGCGGATGGCGAGCCGGGTGCCGTCGAACAGTTCCGTACCGGGCATGACCGCCGCCGAGACCTGGAGTTCCCGCTCCATCGAGATCCAGGAGCAGCCGCGGCGGCCGGCCCCCTCGACGGTGAGCTCGCCCTTGCCGGATTCGGGGGTGTCGCTGTACCACTCGCCCTTCACCAGGCGGCGCAGGGTCCGTTCGGACACCGACCCGCACAGGTCGGGGATCTCGCGAGCCGCCGCCCGGTGCGCGGCGGGCGCGATCGCGGGACGGGCGGAAGCCGACCCGCCCAACCGCCC
>NZ_SMKK01000116.1 GCF_004348425.1 Actinomadura sp. 7K507 | reverse complement strand
CTCTACCATGACGGCAGCAGCCGCCCAAGGTTCTTCTTGCGTCACAACTCGAAGATCATCGGGCGGCTGTCCTACGTTACGGCCGGTCCCTGCCCGTTCAGATCACGTTCTACGACTGCCGTACTAGCCACGGCCGGACCCCGTTGAGTGCAGGGTCCGGCCGTTAACTTTGTGAGCTGGGCCTGTCCATCTCCAAGCCGGCGGAGGTGGCCTCAGGCGGGACGAGACGCCTGCGGATTGCGCGGCCCCTGCCCCGGCGGCGGGTCGAGAATGGTCTTGTACGGCTCTCCGGTGCGGATGGCCTGCGTCATGGCGTCGTACACCTCAAGGATCAGTTCCTTGGTCCGGTATGAGCCAAACGCCGCGACGTCCTTCTTCCTCACGATCGGGAACGTCTCCATGATGTAGTCGACATCGTCCCGCTGGATCCCGTACAGGTGAAAGAAGGCCGCATCCAACTCCACCCGCAACAATCTCCGCCGCTCCTCGTCCCATCGGAACGGCGCCCCTTGGTCACTTAGCGCTTGACCAACAGCTCTCATATCCTGAGACGAGTACGTAACTTCAACAATCCTCCCCTCAAGCCACTCACGCAGCGGCCGCTGCTTACTCCATGGCGTACTACCTCGCAGCGTTTCAAGGAGAAAGGGAAGCTGCTCAAACTGGAAGAAGTTTAGGTTCGTCCCTCCCAGTTTCTGGCGCTGAACATAGTCCAGTACGAAACTCATAGCGTTTCCCGCAAGTAGTACGGGTGAGATTTCGCTACTTGGAAGGATCAGGTTTCCGGAGTCGCCCAGTCCGGCGACAGGGAATATATAGGCGACAACCGTGCGTTCATCCGTGGCTCTGCAAATCTTGCGGAAGCCAACGAGCCATTGATGCTTCCAACGCCTCTCCCTAAGGCGAGAGCTAACGCCGGCATGCATGATGGGATTCCCATCCTTGCCGTGCTTGCTACTGGGGATATCGTGTTCTGGAACCCAGTAGCGTGGCATGACGACGAAATTTGGATCGACTTTTTCAGCCGGGGTGACGTCGCGGATCGAGCCATCAACCTCGTAAGTCGCCCACCTATTGTCGTAGTGGTGGAGCATCTTCGCCTCATACAACGGCAGGTAGCGTTGGATGCCGCGGCTGAAGACATTGCCCTGCAGACGCCAGCCGTCCGCTTCGAGTTCCTCTCGTGTACGGAAAAGATGTGAATCCGTGTTCATCATGAACATGAGCTGAAATGTAATATTCCATGGATTGCCCTCAGGATCCCCCTTCTTCAGCAGCACGGGAACGCGCCGGTAGATGCCGAGTGTTATTTCTGCATCACGACGGGTGCGGAAAACCGGACACGTCCCAGTGTTCGGGTTAAGGAGAAGAATTTCTTCCGCGGTCAACGAAAAGCGCTTAAGGGGCGTTCCGAGTTCGGCTGGATCATGCAGGAAGAAGGCGAAGTCCGCCTTGGTGACCTGTTCCGCGCGTCCGGCCAGCGTGAGCACCGAGAATTTGAACGAACGGTGCACGCTGGGGAAGAGCGGCGCCGCGTTCTCGAAGTCGTAGAGCGAGACAAGCGTCTGGGACTTGACGAGGTCGCTGAAGAAGTACTGGTTGAAAGAGTCCGTGGCGATGCCGGTTGGCACGATCTGACCCGTACGTCCGCGTGCACCGGTGAGGTTCCTGGTGGCCTCTGCGAACAGCGAGTACGTGTTCAAGCGTCCATAGCTGGTGAGCGGAAAGCGTTCGGATGCGTGGACGAAATGCTTGAAACCGTCTCCCTCGCGCGATTTCCGGGCATACGCGTCAAAGAGCTGCGGGGCGCTCTCCTTCAGGGCAGCGATCATGCCGTTCCTGGCAGCCATGTTCGGAGCCTCAGCGATCTCTGGCGCCTTGGCAGCGAAGAACTCACGAGCGTCGGTTTGGACCTGCTCCCATGGCGGGTTGCCGAGGACGCAGGTGAAGCCGCCGGTCCAGCCGGTTCGGGGGTCGGTGCCGGGGGCGTTCTCGTCCTCCGGGACGACGAAGACGGTCGGGAACTCCAGGTGCCAGTGGAAGAAGCGGTACTGCTTGACCAGCTTCTGCAACTCGTGCTGGCTGCCCAGGGCGAGCGTGTCCGCGTCTTGGCGGAGCTTGATGAGGTCGCGGGTGGTGATGGCGGGGGTGTAAGTCTCTGTCTTCGTCCAGACGAAGGCTGCGCACCAGGCATCGTGGAGTTCCTTCTGCTCCAGGTACTCGGATGCCTCCTGCAGCTTCCGGTGCGCATTCTGCTGGGCGTGGACGTGGGCCAGGTCATCGCTCTGGACGTCCGTAATGGCGGCGGCACGGCGGGCCAGGCCGTGGTTACCGGCTCGCAGGCCGGCCTCATCGCCCAGTTCGCCCTGCACAGCGATGTGGCGCTTCTCGTACGCCTCGCGCTCCCCCTTGTTCCGCTTCTTGAGGGCGGTGACCCACTTCTTGTCGTCGCCTTCGATGGCCTTGAAGGCGTCGTCGGGCAGGCCAGCGTCCAGCAGCTTCGGGGTGGCACCAAGGAGGGCGTTGCCGATCTTGATGTGGACGTCGAGGAAGGTGAGGGCCTTGCCGGGCTCCAGGGCCTCCAGCCAGAGGGAGACCTTGGCCAGCTCGACTGCCATCGGGTTGATGTCCACGCCATAGATGCACCGGGACACCACGTCGCGCAGGGCATGACGGATCGCCTCGTTGGACGGCTCCGGGTCTCCGGTGCGGACGAAGGCGAGACGCTTGGCGATGCGCCGGGCAGCGGCGACGAGGAAGTGACCGGAGCCGCAGGCCGGGTCGCAGACCGTGAGAGCGAGAAGTGCCGCCTCCTGCTCCTCGGCGGTGTTCCCGGACTTCACCGCGTCGTCGATGACGGGTTCGAGGGCGGAGTCGAGAAGAGTGTCGATCAGGGACGCCGGGGTGTAGTACGAGCCGCTCGTCTTGCGGTCGTTGCCGCTGAGCTGCCGCAGCTCGAAGGCGCCCTTGGCCGGGTCGTGCTTGGGGACGTACTCAAGCAGCGACTCGTATACCGATCCCAGCTCCTCCGAGCCGAGGTGCTTAAAGTCGACGCGGCGAATGCGGCGGGCTTTCTGGTCGTGAACGCGCGACAGCGACCGCACCGCGTTGAAGAGGTGTTCGTTGGTCAGGGAGCGTCCGTGCAGGGCGGGGTCGGCATCAGAGAGTTCAAAGATGCCGCCGAGGGCCGGGAGACCCAGTTCGGGACGTCCGCCTTCCTGGTCGAGGCCGTCCAGGATTAGTGTCACGGCCTGCCACTCGTCGGCGTGGCGGCCGCCGTGGCGGCGGGCAGCGATGCGGCGGAGGCGGTCCGTAGAGAAGAACGCGTTGTAGCGGTCGCGGGCCGCCTGGGGCGCGTCCGGAGAGAGCAGCACCTCGCGGTCTTCGGCGACGAAGAGGAACAGCAGGCGGTAGACGGTTCGGAGCAGAGCGCGGTGCAGGGTTTCCGGCGTGACGGCCTTGTTGTCGGCGTCCTTGAGCGCCCTCCGAAGTTCCTCGTTATCGGGATGTTGGATGAAGCCGGTGCCGAGGGTCTCGATGGCTTCCTTGACGGTGACGCGGAGCTGGTCCAGGACGCGGGCGCCGGAGTCGATGGCTTCCTGGCGCCACTTCTCCAGCCAGCAGGAGGCCGGGCCTGTGTCCTCGCCCTGGTGCTCGAACCGGGACGAGTGCGCGACCCGGTACAGCACCACGAACGCGTCGAACGCCTCGCCCTCGAAGATGGCTTCGAGGTCGAACTCGACATACGCGGAGCCAGCGAGAGCACTGGAGTCGCGAAGAACGCGGAGCAGCCGTCCGTTGGTGACGATGCCCCAGAGGGCTGCGGCGCTGCGGTTCAAATACTCCTGCACCAGCGACTGCGGAGCCGCGTCGGCCGCGCCCGGGATGCCCTTGGTGCGCCGGTCGAGGTCGATGCCCCAGCCGAGCTGGTGGATCGGGACGTGCTGCCAGTGGTGGCTGATGGCGAACTGCTTCTCGCCGTCATCGCTGGGCAGTCCTCCGGCAGGGACGCGCGGCAGGTGGCCGTAGCCGAGTTCCTGGAAGAGGCGTCCGAGCCAGTATTCGCGGGTGATGCCGACGGCCGGGTCTCCGTCGGTGAGCTGCTCCTTGAACGCGGCGTAGCGTCCGCGCAGGTACGTCCAGGAGCGCTCGGCGACGTCGGTTACCGTCTCGTCCTTGGCCAGGTGGTACGCGGCGGGCTTGGCGCCGGGAAGGCCGCTGTTCCCACCCGCGATGCGCAGCAAGGTCTCTTCGGGAAGGAGGCCACCGACGGAGGCGATGCCGAGGGGAAGGCTGCTGGTGCGGCTCATCGGGCGGCCTCTCCTGTGACGGGAAGGTAGACGTACAGGCCGAGGACGTCGGCATTGCGATCTGCGTCGACGCGGAGGCCGCGGCGGAGGGCGCTGGCGGCCTCGCGGACGCGTGCGTGCGAGGCGCGGATGTTGTCGGCCAGGTCGCGGCCGTACTGGTCGAGGTGGGGGCGGAGCGTTTCGAGGCCGTCCAGGACGCGGGTGGCAGTGGCGGTCGCAAACTCGGGCGCGGTGTTCTCGTCCGCGCGGACGTCGAGGAGGGTGAGCGCCTCCGCCTCGCTGAGCCATTCGGCTTTGGCGGGGCTGCCGCGGAAGGCGAGGACGCGGGCGTCCTCGGCGATCTGCTGGCGGCGTCCGCCGTCGCGGGTCGGCAGCGTTAGGTGGAACCGGTAGCGGACGAGCATCAGCGTGGTCCGGGTCGGCACGGCGGCCGTGCGGATCACGCCGCAGCGGCGGGCGGGGCGCTGCCAGCCGTCCAGCTTCGGGTCGAGTGCCGCGTCCAGGACGAAGCGGGCGATGGTGCCCACGGCCGCGTCTGTCCGAACGAGTGCCGCCTCGCCGCGCTTGACCGGCGGCAGCGGGTGGAACGCGATCGCCCTGGCGTTCTTCGGGCCGAGAACGGCTTCCAGGCCGCTCATCAGCGTGGACGGAAGCCCGCCCGTGTCGGCGGTGAACGAGCCGTCGGCGGCCTCGCGGGTGACTTGGCCGCGCAACTTCACAACGGCGGTGCGGACGAACTCCGCGACCTCGGCGCCCGACCCGAGCGCGGCGCGGATCTCGGCGACCTCGCCGGCCACCTCGTCCGGATGGATGGCGTGCTGGGCGAAGCGGGCGCGAGAGGCGCGCTCGCGTTCCGCGGCACTCACCCAGTCGGCGTGCAGGTCGTCGCGCTTGGAGGTGAATCCGAAGTCGAAGCTCAGCTGCTCGGCGTCCTCCTCCCGGAGCAGCAGACCTTCGAGGACGGCGTTGACCACGCTGTCCGACTCGTCCAGGACGGCGACGGAGACGCCCGTGGCCTTGCGGATCTCGGCGTGCTTGCGGATCAGGATGTCGAGGACGATCCCGTCGATCTGGTTGTCGGAACCGTAGAGAGTGACGGTGCGGACGACGTCGCGACGCTGCCCGTACCGGTCGACGCGGCCTTCGCGTTGCTCGTGTCTCGTCGGGTTCCAGGCCAGGTCGTAGTGAATGACGGCATCGAACCCTTCCTGGAGATTCACGCCCTCAGAGAGGCAGTCCGTGGCGACCAGGACGCGCTGCTCGGGACGGGTCTGTTCGTCGGTCTCCTCGTCGGCGGGAGCACCGGAGACCATGCGTTCGATGCGGGCTATGCGCTGCTTCGGCGACAGAGTTCCCGTCACCGAGACGACCTCGGTCTTCTTGCCGAGCGCCTCACCCAGGTGCTCGGCGACGTATTCGGCGGTGGGGATGAAGCGGCAGAAGACGATCGGGTTGTAGCCGTCCTTGAGCAGCTTCTTTACGAGCTTGGTCAGCTCGCCCAGCTTGGTGTCGGCCACGCCTTCGAGGGCCTCGGCCTGCTTCGCCATCCGGCGCAGCCGCTGCTGCGGTGCGGTGCCGTCCGCATCCTCCAGGTCGGCGCCGGGTGCTGCATCGACGGCCTGGGTGGAGTCGTCGTCGGTGAGGTCCATGACGGCGATGCGGCCCAGCTCGTCCGCTTCGGGGACGGTCTTGGCGTCCAGGTTGGCGGCGCGGGTGCGGAGGGTCTGCGCGGCGGCGCGAGGCGAGGACGCGAGGGAGCGCAGCAGAGCAAGGGCGGACCACCAGCGGACGCGCTGCCGGACGACGTTGTCGCTCTCGTCGAGGGCCTGCTCACGGGCGTAGTTGACGACGGCGGTGAACAGCTTCCGGTATTCGTTGGACAGCTTGTAGGAGACCTCCTTGCTCTCCCGGTCCTTGGGGAACGGGGTCTCCTCACCGATGTAGGTGCGGATGTCCGCGCGGCGCCGCTGGACGAAATGGCGGGCGAGGCGGCGGCGTCCCGCCTCGGTGTCCAGCGGGACGGTCGCCAGTTCCGGATCGAGGAGACCGAGCAGATCGCGAAACGCCTCGTCCTTGCCGCTGTGCGGGGTCGCGGTGACCAGCACGAGGTGCCGGGACGCGTCCGCGGCGACCTTGCTGACGAGGTCGTGGCGGAGCTGGCGGCCGTCGCGGGACCCGGTCGAGCCGGCGGCGACGCAGGTGTGGGCCTCGTCGACGATGACCAGGTCCGGGCAGTGCCGCAGGAACTCGTCGCGGTGCTTCGGATTCTTGATGTAGTCGGTGGAGACGATGACGTTCGGGTGCCGCTGGAACAGCGATTCACCGATATCGAGTGAACGCTCCAGGCGCGGAACGGTCGAGGCGAGCACTAGCTCGGCGCCGATGCCGAACTTGTCGTGCAACTCGTCCTGCCACTGCTCGGCCAGTGCCGGGCTGCACAGGACGCCCAGTCCGGACGCCTCACCCTGCGCCAGCATCTCCGCGGCGATAAGCCCAGCTTCGATCGTTTTACCGATGCCGACGTCGTCGGCGATCAGCAGTCGGACGATCTCCTGCCGGAGTGCCATCAGCAGCGGGACGAACTGGTAGGAGCGCGGGTCGACGGCCAGCTGGGCGAGAGAACGGAAAGGCCCGGCGCCGGAGCGGAAGCCGATGCGCAGCGCGGCCCGCAACAGCCCGGCCGAACTCTGGTCACCCAGATCCTCCGGGGTGGGCGGCGGGAAACTCGCCATCTCGACCTTCTCCAGCGCGGGCAGCACGCCGACCAGGTCGTCCTGCGCGCCGCCGAGGGGACGCAGCACCAGCAGTTCGGCATCCGAGCCGGGCTGCACGACCCATTCGCGGCCGCGCGCTCGAACCAGTACACCCGGGGCGAATTGGACGGCCTCTGGCACGTTGATGCTCATGTTTGGGGGTCCTTTCGGGGGGTGCCGGGCCGCTTACTTGTCGCCTGGGCCGAATACGCTCCGGTGCGCGGAGGCCGTGGCGTGCCAGTCGCCGTCGTAGCGGAACCTGATCACCCACCAGCCGGTATTAATCAGCCGCTCCTCGGCCTCCTCGTCACGCGTGCTGACGTGCTCGTCATCGTGAGCAGGGCCGTCCACGAACACGGCGACCTTGGCCTGTCCTGGCAGCCGGTACACGTAGTCGGGTTCGGCGAGGGCCTCGGTTACGAGGACCTGCTGCTCAGTGGGGAGCCGGTACCCGCGCTCCTGGAGCCACGCGATCAACTCGCCCTCCAGGCTGCTTCCGGCGTTCTCGATTAACGCAGCGGGCTGCTCATTCCGCTCGACCTTGCTCTGCGCGAGGCGGAGCAGGAGATCACGGACCGCGTGACGATCGATCATGTGGTGCAGCAGCTGGTTGCCGAAGGACAGGAGGCAGTCGTAGCAGCCCTTCTCGCAGCGGTTCTCCGGCCGTGGGCCGCCGAGGTCGTCCCAGGTGGCCGGGTCGAAGTGGGCGATGTGCAGTGCTTCCCGTGCCACGCGGGCCAGCGCGTCCCGGTCGGACTGGAGGCGGCGCAGGACACCGGCGCCGCCCTCGGCGGACTCGATGAACAGCATCCGCAGCCGGTCCGGGCCGTTGTCGGGCGGCAGCGGCTCGCTGTCCAGCTCGGAGTCCTCCAGCTGGAAGACGGCTTCGATCCCGCGTTCCAGGGCGTACTGGAGCGAGATCGCGGTCTCGGCGGGAACGGGTTCCGCGAGTGTCAGGACGAGGATGTTTCGGCGGTCCTCCACATACGGGATGACCCGCATCTTGCGCACCTTGTCCTCGGTCTCGCCGTCGGCGAGGCCGGTCTCCTCGTCGGTGAGCTCGGTTCCGGGCGCGGCGGCCTTGGCGTCGCGGGACGGAAGCCAGCGGCCGTTCACGGTGTCGAGCCAGAAACCGGTTTCGCGGTCCTTGCCGCGCCGGTAGCCGAGGTTGGCGACACGGACGGTGGCGCTGTCGCCGTAGTCGAGGTTCGCGATCGGCACGTCCCCGTCGACCGCGCTCGCCTCCAGGCGTCCGCGACGCTTGCCGTGATCATGGAAGCGGTAGGACGTCTCCAGCTCGAAGCCGGCCCGGCGGCGCTCCTCCTCGTCGGAGGAGATCCGCTCGCGGCGCTCGGTGAAGACGGTGTGGAGCTGCATCCAGCCGCTGGTGGCGATGGGGAGCGGCGTATCGCAGATCTCGCACTTGTCGAGGCCGGTGCGCGACTTGTGGTGGTATCCGCAATTGCGGCAGCGGCGCGCCTCGCCGGTGGCGACGTCACCGCCCTCCTCCGTGGGCACCTGGACGCGTTTGACCTGGTAGCGGCTACCTTCGTGGTAGATCAGAGCCCCTGGTCCGAACTCTCTGATGGCGATGAACCGGGAACGCTGCAGGTAGTCGCCGTCGCGGTCGGCAAGCTTTCCGCCGCGTCCGGGGATGTAGGCGGCCAGCGGCAAGCGCGGGAACGAGTAGCCCGGCAGGAAGCCCTCCGACGCGAGGTAGCGGTAGGGGTTGAAGTCCGAGAGGGTGCTGCCGTCCTGCTCGTTGCGCAGCAGCTTCAGCTGGGTCTCGGCCTCGGCGCGGCGGCGCTTGGCGCGCTGCCGGGCGTCGGTGGTGAGGGTGTAGTCGTCGGCGCGCTCGTGCTGCAGTTCACGTTCCTCCTTGGCTCGCTGGTAGAGCTTCCGCCACCGCCCACAGGCGGCGTCGAACTCTCCCGGTGCCGATCGGATGACGCGTTCGAGCCACTCCTCGTCCCACCATGAGGTGCCCTTCTCCAGCTCCACCACGAGACCGGCGAGCATCCGCTCGGCGCGCTGCCGAGCGCGTCCCTGCGCCGGGTCGGCGTGGATCTGTTCGTGCACATGGCGGCGCAGAGGCAGTTCCGGGTTCCCGATGGAGATCAGTTCCGGCATGGCACGTCCGAGCGGCAGCTCCGTCTCGGCGAGCCAGATCGCCTGGACGTGCGAGCGGACGAGATCCTCGTTGCCGAGGTCGAGGCGCGGCGCTGCCACCGATCCCGAGACCATCTGGTCGGAGCGCCGGAAGTAGTAGCGGTCGTGGCTGTTGCCGCTGGCGCAGTAGGTGGTGACCAGGGCCGCCTGACCGGACCGGCCGGCGCGTCCGCTGCGCTGCGCGTAGTTGGCCGGGGTCGGCGGGACGTTCCGCATCGTCACCGCGTTGAGCCCGGCGATGTCCACACCGAGTTCCATCGTGGGGGAGCAGTACAGCAAAGGCAGCTTCGCCCTGCGGAACGCCCGCTCCCGCTCCTGACGAACGTTGCTGGGAACCTGCGCTGTGTGCTCACGGGCGAACAGGCCAGCGAAGCCTCGCGACTGCCTCTGGTAGAGGTCGCGGAAGAACGGGTTGACGCGCGGGCGGGTGTCGGTGCCATTGAACTGCCAGCGCAGCGGGTCAGCGACACCGTGCTCGCCGTCGCCGTCGCGCCAGATGATGACGGCCGCGTTGATGCGGTAGCCCGGCACTCCGCTGTTCTTCGCCGGGACGGACTCGCTGATCAGGCCGTGGTTGGCCAGGACGTGCAGCAGGTCGGTGATGATCTGCTGGGCGTCCTCGGTGTCGATACGGTCCGTCCAGGCTGGGAACCGTCCGGGCCGGCGCAGGTGGCGACCGAACCTGCTGCGTCCGGAAAGGTTGAGGTCGCTGCGACTGCCGCCTGCCTTGCCAGAGCGCGCATAGGCGGCGCCGACGGGAACCATCTTTTCGCGCTCGGCCAGCGCCCACGGGTCCTTGAGCTGGCGGGAGAGCTTGCTCATCTCCTCGAAGCCGAGGTCGGTGAGGCATTCGACCTCGATGGCGAGGACACGGCGCATCTCGTCGAGCAGGATGCGGACCAACTCGGCACGTGTCTGCGGGTCGGCCGTACGGAGCGGGCCGCACGTGCCGCTCCACGTCTTCTCCAGCGCCGATAATTCATCCAGGTCGGCGTAGTCGATCCTGACGAGGCCGGTTTGCTCCAGGTTGGGCATTGTCACTCGCCACCCACGCTCAAGATCAACGAAGAGGCGGTAGGCGACGACCTCGCGCAACGCGCGCTGAGTGCGTTTGCGCTGCGTCGACAGCTCCTCCGGATTGAGGGCATAGTCGGCGTGGTCGAGGTGAAGGTGCGCGGTCACCGCCTGGGCGACGTTCTCGTGGTGGAGGCCCTCGTCCCCCTCCGCCAGCGCGGCCTGGTACAGAGCACCGCGGAGCTGGGCGACTTGCGCGAAGTCGTTGAAGTGACCGGCCTGGAGGCTGGCGTCCTGCCGGTTGTCGACGAACGTGAGCAGCTTGCGGGCGTTCTCGGGAAGCTCCTGTTCCGGCATTGCCTGGAGGCTGCGGACGATGCTGCCGCTGAGGACCGAGACCGCCGAGCTGCGTCCCTCCTGGTCGAGCCGGGCCAGCTTGCCGAAGTCGTTGCCGCGCGCCTGCTCGTAGGAGACGCCGCAGCTGAGGCAGAACCCGAACGGCGTGGGCACGAACGCCACTCGAACTCCATCGGTGGCGCCGGAGTCGCGGTCGAGGACGGTACCGTCCGGGAGAACGCGCAGTAGCTGCGGGACGTACTTGCGGCGGGACGGGATCACCTCGGGGTTCCCGCCCGAGTCCAGCGCGAGCCAGTTGTCGGGCAGGCGCTGCTCGGCCAGCGCCTGGGCCGTCGTTTCCGGCCAGGGCGACCGCTCGGAGATGTAGAGGTAGCCCGCCTCGTCGTCATCGCCACGCCGATGCCGGATGACGGCCCGCCCTGCCTGCTCCGCGCGTGCGACCGACAGGTACTCCTGACCGCACTGGCGGCAGAAGGCCAAGGGGAGCAGCAGCTTGTCGGGATCGCCCGGGACGCGCAGCTGGTAGTCGCGGGTGATGCGGCGAACGCCTTCGGGCTCGAGCGACACGAAGACCGTGTCGCCCTTCGACAGGAACTGATGCAGCCGGAAGGCGAACAGGAACCGGCCCTGGACGGTCGGGTGCAGCGCCTCCGAGCCGGCCTTCAGCGTGGCCTTGATCGCTTCGGCGCAGCGTTCTTCCGACATGCCGGTCAGCTCCGCCAGCTCCGCGGCCGCCTTCTCGACGGTCGTGGGCCTGCGGCGGACCAGTCGTCCCGTGCCCTTCTCGGTCTCCACGCCGAACGTCGTCTCGATCCAGCGTGCGAGCGGGTTGCCGATCAGTTCGTCGTAGGACGCCCCAAGGGGCGGTTGAGCGATCTGAACCGCCAGCTCCACCGGGTCGAAACCGCCGTCCTCGGTCGAGCGCGTCAGCGTCTCGCCGATGACCCGGTCCCGCTCGATCGGGGTGTCGAAGACCTTGCTCGCGACCTCGGCGACGGTGCGCGCCTGGTTCTCGGTGCCGCCGTCGCTCGCCATCGTCGCGGACGTGCCGACGCACTGCAGATCACGTGCGTCGCAGGCGTCCCGGACGCGCCGGACGAGCATCGCGACGTCGGCGCCCTGCCGGCCCCGGTAGGTGTGCAGCTCGTCCAGCACCAGGAAGCGCAGCCCGCGGGCGGCCTGAATGAGGTGCCGACGCTCACGCGGCCGGGTGAGCATCAGTTCGAGCATGACGTAGTTGGTCAGGAGAATGTCCGGCGGGTCGTCCAGGATGGCGCGACGCTGAGCCTCCTGTTCCTGGCCGGTGTAGCGGGCGAACGTCACCGGCTCGTGGCCCTCGCCATAGCCGTTGCGCAGGAACTTGCCCAGTTCCTCGAGCTGCGAGTTGGCGAGGGCGTTCATCGGGTAGACGATGATCGCCTTGACACCCGCCGGTGCCCCTTGTTCACGGAGCCGGAGCACCTGGTCGACGATCGGAATGATGTAGGCCAGCGACTTGCCGGATCCCGTACCGGTGATGAGGACATAGCTGTCACCTGTCCTCGCGGCCTCGATAGCGTCACGCTGGTGCTGACGCAGCATCATCGGTTCGCCGTCGAGCGAGTCGTCCGGCTTGTGGAGCCGGAAGATGCGCTCGGTCTCCGGGTGCAGGATCTCGGACCGCACCAGGCCAGAGACCGAGCCACCGTCCGCAAAACTTGGATTCAGGGACAGCCACGGGTTGGGCCACTGCTCCCCCGCGTCCAGCCCTCGCCGCACATGGTCAGCAATGTCGTCGTCCCGGACGTTCACGGCTCCCGAAGTGAACTCTCGATAGTCCCGGATGAGCTGATCGTGCAACCCGAAGACGTCCATGTCCCCCTCTAACGCAACCCGCACCCAACCGCGCCCTATTGCCATACCGCGAGGGTCGCCACAACCCTCCGGGATAACGGTTTGATTCCGACCTTGATGGCCACTTCCAACCGTTGTACGAAAAGAGACGCGGAGGCAAACGAGCAGGTTGACTCGGCCGGGAAAGAAACTTTGTCCAACAAATTTCAGTTACCAACGATGAACGTATAGTCACGCTCCGCCACATCACCCTGGACATCCAATCGATCCGAAACTGAATCGCCGTCGCGGCCGTATCGGCTTAACTCAGAAAGTCAAGAGGTACACAACAGATTGGCCACTACTCGCCAACGCATCGGAGCGGCCTTGCCAGACCACAGCTGAGCCAAGGGGGACCGCTGTGCGTCCACTGCCTGCACGCCGCCAGGTTGACGTGCTAAATCGCTATGACGACGATCAGACTCCATGAATCGCTCCGCGGAAGAGACCACCTACCAGGCGGTGATGGAGACCCGGCAGTGGCTGATCATCGACGCCACGATCGACAACGAGGTGAGCACGGAGGCTGAGGAAGGCGATCCGAGAGACGTGGTGCACCTCGGTAACAGCATCCGCAAGGCTGGTTGGAGGCAGAACCCGGGTTGGCCACGTGACTTGAAGGGATTCGAAAGCTGGCCAGCGCCCGGCCAGGAGACGACGATGACCTTGAACGCAGCCCAATGGGAACTGGTTCTTTCCGCATTGGTGCGCTGGTCGGCCGTGTCAGCAAGTCTCGGGGACGCGGAGAGTGCCGCAGATGCTGAACAGGATCGCGTCATCGAGGCGCTGATCCGCAGGCAGCTTGCCGAGCAGGGATGGTCCGCTGCCTAGTCGAGGGCTCATTGCTCTCCGTCCCGCACCGGTGCTGCCTGGACCGGACGGGAACACCGAACAGGCCAAGCCCGGCTAGGAAGCCGTCTCAGCACGGTCGGGGGCGGTCGAGCCTGCAGCCCGGATGCTGCCTTGGCGCGTCCGCCTTTACGGCGTGATGGTGTCGGTGTACGCCGCGTCGACTTCGGTCGTGAAGGTGTCCTCCTCGTTGTCGCCGTCGGTGATGGAGACGCGGGCTTGGCGGCTTCGGGTCCAATAGGCGCGCATGTCCGGGCTCGTCATGAGGAACCGCAGGGCGCTGCGTAGTTCGGGAAGCTCGATCGTGCGCGTCTCGTAGGCGACCTTCTGAAGGTTGAGGATCAGGTTGCAGTAATGATCCTTGCGGGTCGTCTGCTCCCCGGGAGAAGGCGCCGGCCATACCGAGAGCAACTCGCTGTCCTCGATGGCCATCTTGATGAGGTCGGTGTGCAGCTCACGCATCGCGACTTCGCTGCTGCGCGCCTGCTCCTCCTGGGCGATCGTCAGCTCTTCACGCTGGTTCCGCAGCTCGCGGCCCTGCATCAGGAGAGCGGCGGTGATGCCCAGGAATGCGACGCCGGAGAAGAAGACCGCGACCGGGCCGATCGCCTGGCCGATGTCCGACCAGCGCGCCAGCTCGTCATCGTCCAAACGGAGCAGCAAGAGGATCGGAACGACGATGCAGAGAACCACGACTACGAGCCCTGCGCAGATGGCGATGCTCGTGGGAGCGGCTCGTTTGAATCGCTCTGTCATGGCGCGGCGTCAGCTGGAGAGTGTGCGCAGCGGCCATATCTGTCGGCTGCCGGTACGTAAATCGGCGGCGATGTCCGCGAGCCCATGCAGCGTCCTCGGGTGGCGGGTGAGCCAGCCGCCGGTCTGGTGGCCGACCGGGCCGGACCCGTAGTCGTGGATGAGCGCGGTGTGGGAGTCGAACAGCAGGAAATCGAAGTAGCTCTCCACGGGAGACGACGGCGCAAAGAACTCAATGTGCTCACCGAGCCGACTGCGCACCTCATAGTTGATCATCTCGTATCGCAGGTAGCCGGTGAGTGGGTAGGAGAGCAGCCGCACCCGGGTGAACTCCAGACCGCGCACTCTCACCTCGTTGCGAAGGGGCTGATCCCCCATCGCCTCCTTCTCCAGAAGGCGGCGGGCCAGCGCGGTGTCGCCCGCCTCGAACGCCTCCTGCGACCGGACCCCGTCCATCTCGCGGTACGACTGCCAGGCCTCCACTTTGAGGAAGCGCCGCATCGTGCGTTCCCAAGCTTCGGCGAACCCCTCCAGGAATCCCTTCAGGTCGAGCCGCTCGCTGCCGTCCAGGACCCACTCGGGCGGTTGATGCATCATTCGTCCGGGATATCTTTCTTCGCGTAGATAAGAGTGTTACGCGTGATCTGAACGATTCGTTCGTTGGGAGCACACCTGGCGTCTTTCAGTGGAGTCTGACCGAGTTCCTCGGTGACATCGACACCGATCACGGCGAAGGTTCCATCACTGAGAGTAAGAATATCGGGACTGCCAGTCGTCGAGGTCGTGTCGCCACGCTCGGCGGGCGCCTTGCCGAGACGGCCGATCGCCTTCATGGAATCTCCCTAACTGGATGGCGCCCTGACCGTACCCATGCCAAATTTCACGAAAACACCCAGTGACGCACTTATGGCCCAAATAGGCCAGTTGACGTGCGCGCCACAGGAAGTCGATCTGGGAATATCGGACGAGCCATTCGCGCGAAAGTGATTACCCTGAATTCGTTACCAGCCAAGCTGGGAGGCTGCGGCGGCCAGTGAGGTGAGCGAGCCGATCGCCTGGTAGCGGGCGAACATCGGGCAGCAGGGGTCCGGTGCCCCACACCATCCGGTCACGGATCAACGGCTCCGGACGGCCCCATGCCGTCCGCCAAATCCCCGCGATGGCCAGGCCTCGGCCCGTGCTGGGAGGACGGTCCGGTGGCTCGTTCGGCTGGGGCGGGCGGATCAGCTGATGGCGGCCAGGTAGTCGTACTTGCCGCTGCCGGCCGTGCGTTCGAGGGTGTTGATGATCTTTTGGGCGTTGTCACGCGGGCCCGAGATGAAGAAGGGCTTGCCGTCCTTGCCGAAGGTGATAGCGCTGGGCGGGGCCCATGGGCGGAGCAGCTCGGACGCGGCCGCGAAATCGGAGTGGGGCTCGAAACCGAGGCTGCGGGCGTAGTCGACCGCTCCGAACACCAGGTGCCGGGCCAGCTCCGCGGGTGCGGGCACGAATCGGCCGGAGAAGGAGCGGAAGAACCGGTCGGTGTATTCGGGCAGGCGGCTCGCGGTCATCTCCTTGGGCGGCCAGGCGTCCTTGACGCCCAAGCACCAGACGTCGATCAGGAAGCCCACGGCGCTCACCCGGTTGTGCCCGGCGGCTCGCGCGACGAAGACCCCGGCCAGGCCGGACGCGTCGGTTTCGGGTGCGCCGAGGGCCGGCCAGTCGGGCTCGCCGTCAACCGTCAGCCCGGTGCTCCACTCCGTTGTGACGTAGCAGGCGATGAGCTTGTCGGATCGCGCGCGTTCCGCCGCCACGACTCGGATCAGTGGATTCACCTTGGCAGGAGGAAGCCCGAGCACGCGAGCGATCTGCTTAGGGGAACGTCCGGACGCGCGGAGTTCCCGGACCTGGGCCAGGAGTTCGTCGTTGTTCATGTCGCCTCGGGATCGAACAGGGATTTGGTCAGTGTTCAGTTGTGCGCGTGAAGGTCCGCGCGGTCCAGTAGCTGCTGGAGCACCTTCTTGCCGGGGTGGGCGGCGCGTAGCCGCATGACGAACTCGGAGAACTCGGTCTCACGGCCGCATCGCCCGGCGAGGTTCCGTGCGGCGATCAGGTATCTGACGGCGGCCTCGTAGCCGGGGCGGCTCGCGCGCTGCACCTGGGTGTCGGCCAGTTCCTGATAGACGGGGATGGCGGCCTCGGGGTGGTCCGCGCGTGGGCCTCGACGACGCGCATCCGCAGGTCGTGGTCCACGCGGTGGTTCTGAACGATGTCCCACGCCACGGGAACGTCGTCCTGACGCAGCAAGATCTTTGCCAGCAGGTCCGCGGGGTTGGCGACCTGGGCGCGCAGCAGTTCCATGGCACGGGCACGCCGTGTGACGTCCTGCCCGGCCTCCTCGGTCAGGTCGAGGTAGGCCTGCATGGTGGGGGCCGTGGTGAACCTGGTCCACAGCACCTCCATCGCGTCCGCGTGCCGGCCGGCGCTCCGGTGGCAGTCCAGCGCCAGCGACAGCAGCCGGGAATTCGCCGTGTCGCCGCTCAAGCCCTTGGTGATCCAGACGAGCGCGTCGTCGTCGCGGCCATCCTTGATCAGGACGTCGGCGATCCGAGCGAAGTCCCATGATCCGGTCGCTGTGCGGGCCAGGAGATCCACCACCGCGTCCGGCCCGCCCCGGGCACAGGCCAGGTCTTCCCGCAACTCCCTCAACGGGTAGGGCGGCGGCTCCTTTCCACCCGAGGCGGCGATCTCCCGTTCCAGGAGTTCGTCGTAGCGGTTCAAGCCTTCGGGGCCGAGGGCGTCGGCTTACTCGGACAGGTCGGCGAAGGTTCCCCAGCCGCTATTCAGGGCGCCGGTCAGCAGCCGTTCGGCGAGTGCGACGGGATCGGGCGCACCCGCGCGGCACGCGTCTAGGTGCAGGTCGGCGGCGCGAGCGAGGACGTCGGGCAGCTCATGGCCGTGGCATCCGTCGCCTATGGCCTCCCCCAGCAGACGGACGGCATGCTCGGCGAGGTCGGCGACGGCGTCGGGTGCCCGATCGAGCAGGTCCTCGATGTCGTCGAGGACCTCCTCCAGCTCCTCGGTATCGGGATACCACTCGTCGAACACGTCGTAGTGGCCGTCATCGCGCTCGGCCGTCATCTCGGCGACGACGCCTTCGAGATCCTCGCGCAGCGTGTGGACGGCAGGGGCGTCCGGACCGCCGGCCTCCGCCAGGAGTCGGGCGGTGAGAACGGGATCGTCGGCCGCCAGGTCGGTGAGCCTGGCCGCCAGCCACCCGGGGTCCTTGCTGCGCAGGACGGTCAGCAGATCCTGTCCGGGCCGTTCGATGCCTGACCGTAGCCAGGTCAGCGCGACCGCCACGGCATGCTCGCACAACTCGGCGACCTCGCCGGCGCAGTCGGTGCGGGCGCAGTCGGCGCCCACACCCGCCGTGGTGATCCGCAGATTCACCGCGACGTCACCGACGCTGGCGCCGACCCGCGTCCCGTCCGCCGTCACCGCGCCGACCTGGCCGCGGTCGGCGAGCGAACGGCCGAGCTCGAACGTCTCCTCGCCTGCCTGGGACCGCACCATCTGCTCGCTGATCTCCACGCTCGCCATGCGGAACATTATTCTGGGGCCGTGGCGGTGGTATGCCTCGTTTCAGGCAAGCCACTGGGGCGTCAGGTGACCGGAGCTCTCCGAGCGAATCGACGGCTTCACCACCGTGGCGGGGTCATGAGGCTGCCCAGTCTCGGATGGCGCGGCGGAGTCCAAAGAGCGATAGGGGTTCGAGCCGGTAACCCGAGGCCGATTCATATGGCCGCCATGCTGCTGTTCACGATGAGGTTGGGACGGTCACGACGATGCCGCGGGTAGGGCGGCGTGGTCGAAGCGGGCGATGAGGCTCGGTTTGCGGTGGTGCGCTCGGCGTAGGAGCGTGAGCCGTTCGGCGAACTCCTGGGGGAGGTCGGCGCGGTCGGCGAGGGTGCGGAGGTCTTTGAGGAGTTCGACGGCCACGTCGTAGTCGGACGGTTTGCGGGTCTCGATGAGTTCATCGACGCGTGCCCAGGTCGCTTCGGGGTCGCGGGCCAGGGCGTCCAGTCTCTTCTCGCGGGCCGCTGCGCGCTGTTGCTCGCGGCGAGCCTCCTGCGCCGCACGTGCCGCCTCGGCTTCGCGTTCGCGCTCGTGGCGGGCTTTGGCGGCGGTGTCCAGCAGCTCGGCCACCGTGCGCCGGGGGCGGTCGTCCCTGCCGGCGTCGGGTTCGCCACGGAAGCGACGGAGTAGCTCCATCTGAACCTGGCGCCCCTGACCTTGCGCGACTCGGACGAGGAAAGCCTTCCCGTCCTTCACCGGCAGTTCCTCGATCCATTTCGCGAGCTGGCCGGAGTCGTCCTTGGTCTCGGCCAGGGGCGGGCTCGTCTGGGCGGCGACTTGGAGCAGGTCCGGGTCGAGGCGGAGGAAGTCGGCGAGAGCGCGCTGGGGTGCGGTGAGGGCACGCAGCCCTGCGGGTACCGGCGGTTCGAGTTCGTCTTCTTCGTCCTGCTCGAAGGCGTCCTCGTCGCGTTCCCAGCTTCCGTAGGCCGCGAGCCAGGCGAGGTAGAGGGGGCGCAGATCTCCAGTTGCGAGCTCGGTGCGCACTCCGATGATCGCCGAGAGGGAGTCGTCGGCGCCTTCGACCCAATCGCCTCCCTCGTCCTCGCTGGTCAGGTCGAGGATGAGGTGCTTGCCGGAGACCTCGGCGGTGACGTGGGGGTCGACGCAGTACCGCTCGGCGGTCTTGAGAGGGAGCAGCGTGCGGGGAAGGCGGAGTATCACCTGGTGGGTGCCCCAGCTGGTGACGTACAGGTGGGCGTCGTAGTAGCGCCGCATCATCGTGCGCGGGTCGCCCCCGAAATCGCCCCAGTGGTACTCGTTGGTGAAACTGGTGGCGGTGATCCGTGCCCGCGTGGACAGTGCGCGGACTTCAGCCTGCTGCCGTTCGTCCAGAGGCTGGTCGACGGCCAGGAACTCGTAGTACTGGTATTCGCTCATGTTCGCTTGTCGTCAGTTAGTCCGGTGCTGGTAGGCGTCGATCCGTTCGGCGCGCCGTTCAGTCTTGTCGCTCGCGTCAGAGTAGTGACGCCGCGCGAACGATGTGAGATTTCGTTCGAGCCGTGCGATCAATCGGTCGGCTTGAATGGCTCCGTGACGGATGCACAGGTCATCGAGGTGCGGCGGTTGATCGACGGGGCGCTGGGAGGGTCATAGGGGCCCCAGGACGGTGTCGGGGTCTGCGTCCAGTGCCAGTGTCTCCAGGACTGGCAGGAGTTGGCGTTCTTCGTAGCTGAAGTGCGACTCCATGAGCGCCGCCAGGCCTTCGAGGTGGCGGCTCAGCTCCGGGAGCGGGGCGGCTCGGGCCACCGCGGTCTGGAGGTCGGTCAGCAGGTGCGCGATCATCGAGTGGTCCTGCCGCAGGTACTGCAGCGTGTCACGCAGCTCTGGATGCTGATCGGCGATCACGGGGAACAGCTCGTGGTCCTCGCCCTCGTGGTGGGCGGCCAGGGCGGTGCAGAATCCGTGGCAGAACAGCAGAAGGTCTCTGGTCGCGGGCTCGGCCGGCTCACCGGCGGCCAGTGCGTCCTGGGTTACGGTCAGCGCTTCGCGGAGTCTGTCGTGCACGCGGCGCAGTTCGCGGCTCCAGGCCACCAGCCTGGTCTTCTCGCTCTCACCCATAGGTGGCGAGCGAAGGTACGACGATCATCATCGTCGGTTCCCTTCGATCCGGCGCCTCCATGCCTGGCACGGTCTGCCACCAGCACGCGACGCTGCGGCCGAAAGTACCACGAAGCGCGCGTGCATGGCGCGAGCAACTTGGCGTTGGCCGGGTAGGACCTTGTCGAGGGTCGGGTGTTTGGGAGGTAGCGGGTGAGTTCTGAGCGCAGGATCGACACGAGCGTGCCGCACTCGGCGCGGATCTGGAATTTTCTGCTGGGCGGTACGGACAACTACCCCGTGGATCGGCAGGCCGGGGAGCAGGTCTTCGCGGTCTTCCCGGGGATGGTCGACATGGTCCGGCAGTCGCGGCTCATGCTGCGGCGGGTGGTGCGGTACCTGGCGGGTGAGGCGGGGATCCGTCAGTTCCTCGACATCGGCACCGGGCTGCCCACCGCCGATAACACCCACGAGGTCGCTCAGCGCGCCGCCGCGGAGTCGCGGATCGTGTACGTCGACAACGACCCGCTGGTCCTGACGCAAGCCCGGGCGTTGCTGACCAGTACGCCCGAGGGTGTCACCGCCTATATCGAAGCCGACGTCCGCGATCCCGAGACCATCCTGGCCGAGGCCGCCCGCACGCTCGACTATGACGAACCGGTCGCTCTCATGCTCATGGGGGTCCTCGGTCTGGTCGGCGACTACGACGAGGCCCGGTCGATCGTGCGACGGCTGATGGCGGCGTTGCCGTCCGGCAGCTACCTCGCCGTCTACGACGGCACCGACGCCGATCCCGCCTACGTCGAAGCCATCCGCGCCTACAACGCCGGCAGCGGCGCCGTCCCCTACACCCCCCGGACTCCCGAGCAGATCACGGGCTATTTCGATGGGCTGGATCTGATCGAGCCCGGCGTTGTCCCGGTCACCCGGTGGCGTCCCAGTCAGGACGATGTTCCTACGGTGTCCTGCTCGGGTGGAGTCGCTCGTAAAGGTTGATGCGCAGCCTGCTTGCTGACTCTCCGGGGCCGTTCGTTCTTGAAGCTGACCAATCGCTGTTAGGTACTGCTGTTCTCCCTGGTGTCGCATCGAGGTGTCGCCATAGCGTCGCGGCGTGGGCAATGGGGGCGGGATGACGGCGGTGGTCAGTGAGTTGGTCTCTTATCCGGTCAAGGGCTGTGCTGGTGTGGCGTTGAGTGAGTCGGTGTTGACCGACGCGGGCCTTGTTCACGATCGCAGTTTCATGGTGGTCGACGGCGACGGGAGGTTCCGCAGCCAGCGCCGAGACCCCCGGCTGGCGGTCATCCGTCCTTGTGTCGACGCTGGTGGAGAACGGCTCACCCTCCGCGCGCCCGGGTTCCAGGACCTGGACGTCGCCGTCGATGTGGATGCTCCCCGCCAGGACGTGGATCTGTTCGGCAGGAGCTACCAGGGCATCGATCAGGGTGAGCCGCCCTCCGAGTGGCTGTCGTCGGTGCTCGGCGCGGCGAGCAGGCTGGTGCGGGTGCCGCCGGAACACGGCAGGGTCATCGACGGCCGGACGCCCGGGACCTCCGCCTACGCCGACAGCAGTCCCGTGCACGCCATCTCCCTGGCGTCGCTGAACGAACTGAACCGGCGCGTGGACGGGGCATCGGTCCCGATGTCACGGTTCCGGCCGAACATCGTGATCGATGGGTGGGATGAGCCGCATCTGGAGGATCAGGCCCATCGCATCGTCGTCGGCGACGCTGAACTCGGATACGCCAAGCTCGCGATCCGGTGTGCCGTGACGCTCGTCGACCAGCAGGGCGGTTGCAAGGCTGGGCCGGAGCCGCTCCGTACTCTCGCCACCTATCGCCGGGCCGCTGCGGGCGGTGTGGCTTTCGGTGCCAAGTTCTCGGTTCTGCGGCCCGGCAAACTCGCCGTGGGGGACGCATTGGCCGTCAGTCGATGGACCGATTCCCAGCTCAACGAACCGCTGCCCATCTAGTGGGAGTGAGGCTGCGCGTCGGTCACGCGGCGGGGGCGCCGCCTACGAAGGTTCTTTCTGGTGGGGACGCGACGAGTTCGACCATGGTGCCGGCGCGGAGGTCCTCGCCGAGGACGCTGGTGATCGCGTCGGTGAGGGCGGCGCCGAGGCGTGTGGTGAGGTCGGTGGCGTCGGGGCGGTCGAAGAGGCCGGCTCGGACGCCCAGGACCACGGTGGCGGTCGTGTCCACGGCCTTGCCGCCCTGCGCGAAGCGGCCCGTCGGGACGGCGGCCAGGCGGATGCCGACCAGGTCGCGGGCCCATTCGCCGTAGACGCTGACGATCGCCTCGGTCAGGGCGGTGACGAGTTCGGGTTCCGTGCCCGACAGCTTGTTCTCTGGCAGGTGGACGGTCAGGTGCGGCACAGTGGACCTCGTTTCCTTTTAACTCCAAAGGCTTTGAACTCAAAGGTATATCAGGAGGGTGCCGATGTCCACCGAACCGGGCGGTCCGGCCGTCGACGAGGCCGTTCGCGACCTGCTGCTGCTCATGCCGCGGCTCGTCGGTCGCGCCAAGCGCCTGCCCGTTCCCGAGGCGCTTCGAGGCATGGATCTCGCGCCGCGCCATCTCTCGCTGATGGCCCACCTGGAGTACGACGGTCCCGCCAGCGTCAACGAGCTCGCCGCCCGGCTGGAGGTGGCCCCGACGACCGTCAGCCTCATGGTCGGCGATCTGACGCGGCTGGGCGTCCTGGAGCGGACCGTGGATCCCGCCGACCGCCGCCGGCGCGTCATCGGCATCGCCCCCGCCTACACCTCACCGATCACCGAATGGCTCTCCGGCAACGCCTCCGCGTGGGAGCACGTCATGCGTGACCTCGCGCCCGCCGAGCGCGCCACGGTCGTCGCCGCCCTGCACGCCTACGAGGCCGCCTTGGAGCAGAGGCTCCGCTGATCCCGCGTGGTCGAGGCGACGCTCATATCCGAGGCGGATCCCGCGGCCGGCAACCGTTCTGTACGGTGGTGGGTCGTGTATGAGATCGCTCGGATGGCCGGGTTTTATGCTGCGCACGGTGTGTGGAGTGTCTCCGACGGGGAGGCGTTGATTCCATTCCTGGGTTATGCGCAGGTGGACGGCAAGCAGGGAATGCAGCGGCTTGTGGGCGACGATGCGCTGAGATCCGCCCAGGATGCTTTCGGGGCGGGACGAGACGACTGGGTTCGCGCGGTGCTCGTCGTCGACGCGTATCTCCATCTCGACACTGGACGGACCGACGCGTTGATCGTGGACGCCGCCGACTATGGCCCCGCGCGGCGAACGGTGAAGATGGCCGTTCCCTACCGGCCAGGGGCGGCGCCGCAGGGGTTCGCCGTGTACCGGCCAAAATTCATGGAGGTCGTGGGCGTCGACGACCCCGACTACGCCGCGTTGGCCGATGCCTTCTTCGCGGGTGTCGATTCCCACGAGCGGGCGGCGGCCGTGTGGAACGCGCACCTTGTCGATGAGTCCGTCTGAGGTTGTCCGCATCGTGGTATAACCAGGTTTTCCCCCGAGATCCTGGAGGGTCATGTCCGACGGGAACGTCTCTGATATGGAATCCGGGCTGCCGCTTGCGGAGGCGGTTCGGCAGCTTCGCGCTGAATTGCTTGCGGCGACGGAGGAAGGGCAAGCGCATGGGCTCAAATTCACGGTTGAGTCCGTCGATCTCGAGTTGAACCTGGTGCTCGACACCCGGAGTAAATACGACGGCGGTCTGTCGTTGTGGAAGGTGTCGGCCGGCGGCGGCCGCGAGAAGGGCCGCCAGGAGACCCATCGGATGACGCTCAGGCTCAAGCCCCAGCACACCGGTGGCGGCGAGGGCAGCGAGGTCAATATCCAAGGCCATGGGGAGTACTGATCCTCCAGGTCTTCGCCGGCTCTGCCTGATCGAGAACTCCGCCGGCCTCGATGAATGGGGTTCCGGCTCCGCGGTAGGGCCGGATCTTGTGCTGACCTGCGCTCATGTGGTGGGGCCCGTCCAGTCGGTCTGGCATGTCACTCCTTACGGGGGCGGCAGGGTCAGCGGGAAGGTCATCTGGCGGTCGGATCGGCTGGACGCGGCCCTCATCGAGGTCGATGGGCACGCATGGGATGACGGGCTGTTTCCGCTGAGGTTCGGTGAGCTGACCGGTCCGGCGGACTGCGTGACCTACGGGTATCCGATCGTGCGCCGCACCGCCGGGCTGCACCGTCACGAGGGGCGCGCCTGGACGGTGATGCCCACGACCGGCGCCGAGACCGGGCGGTATCTGATCAGCACGACGGCGGCCGTGCCCCGCGACCGGACGCCCGATCCGAAGACGAAGTTGTTCCGGTCGCCCTGGGCGGGTCTGTCCGGGGCCGCTCTTCTCGGCTCGGACGAGAGCGTCGTCCTGGGGCTGGTCATCGCCGATCCTGAGCGGTACGAGGCGAGCACCACCGAGGTGGTCCGGGCGTCCGCACTTCTGCGGGAGCCTCTGTTCGCCCGGCTCGTCGGGGCGGGTGAGCCGGTTCCCTGGCCGCCGCCCGAGCCCGAGGGGGCGCTCGCCGACGGGATCGTCGGGCACGCCGACGAGATCCGCGGGCTCGCCGGGATGCGGGAGAACCTCACCAGGATGCCGTTCGTCCCGCCCGCGGAGGGGGCCGACACGCATCCGCGGCGGTTGCTGTCCATGCTCTCCGATCGCACCGACGACCGGGGGGTTCTGCTCGTCGGCGCGGCCGGCGTCGGTAAGACGAGGACGTGCTTCGAGGTCGGCACGCTCGCCGAGCAGCAGGGCTGGACCGTCCTGCACGTGCGGGCGGGGGAGCCGGGGGTGACGGCCGAGCAGCTCGCCGCGTCGATCGGGGGCGCCAGCGGCGACGTGCTCGTCATCATCGACTACCTCAACGAATGCAACGAACTCAGCCTGTCCGCCTTGCAGGCGCGGGTGCTCCCCGACGCCCGCCGCGGCGGCGGGCGCGTCGCCCTGCTGGCCTCGGCCCGGACCGCGTGGTCCGAGCGGGCCCGGTTCGACGCGGACGTGTCCCGGCTGTTCCGCCGGATCACCGTCGACCCGGACGACGATCACAGCGGGCGCATCCGCGACACGATCGTCGAGAGGCTCGCTCCGGACGCCGGCCGCATCCTGGGTACCGCGCGGCTCGCCGAACTGTGCGGCACCCGTCCGGTCATCGCGATACTGATCGCCGCCGAGCTCCAGGCGAGCGCCGAGCGCGAGACGCTCACCGCGGGCAGCCCGACGCCCCGCCCCGGCGTGCTCCTCGAATGGCTGCACCGGCGGCTGCGCGAGGACGGGCTGGCCGTGGAGGGCGACGACGACCTGTGGACCGACCGGCCGCCCAGCGATCATCTGCAGGCGATCACCGCGATGGTCGCGGCCACCCCGCAGGACGAGCGGAGCCTGCTCGGCTGCGCGGAGGCCGTCCTGGACGACGACGTCGAGCAGGCCCGCCACCTGCTCGTCCTCCTCCGGGCCATGGGGTGGCTCGTCGACTCCCCGCAGGGGGTCGCGACCGTCCATGACGTCGTGGCCGATCACCTGCTCGAACAGTGCCTGCTGCGCGCCGGGAGCGGCGTGGTGCGCGGGCAGGTCCTCGATCGGATCCTCTCCAGCGGCCTGGGCCGGGCCCGGAACGTCGGGCGGTGCGCGGGCAACCTGGGCCGGCTGATCCGGGAGCTGGACGCCACCGGGCGGTCCGGTGAGCTGGAGCGGCGGTACGCCGAGTGGCTCGACGGTCAGGCGGGGCGGGTCGGTGCGCTGATGGCCGAGCAGGTCTCCGAGGGGGCCTCCGCCCTCACCGCCCTGGTACGCGGCCCCGCCTGGAGGGCCGTGGTCTCGGAGCGCTGGGAGGAACTGGCCGGTCCCTGGTTCGAACGCCACGGCGGGACGGTCGCCGCTCTGCGTCTCCTGGAGTATGGGCTGAAGTCGCTCAGTCCGCAGCGCCGCGAACGGCTCGCCGGTGACGCCCTCCGCACGCTCGGCGGCCGGCCTCCTCGCCTGGAGGAGGACCACCTCCTGTGCACCCTCCTCGACGGGGACGACCTCGGCGGTACCGCCCTGCCCACCACGACGAAGCTCGCGTTCCGCTGGCTCAAGCGGTACGGCGGCGGGGAGAGCGCGAGCTTCCTGCTCATGTCCCTGCTGCGACGGCGCGACCTGCCGCCCGCCACCCTCAGGAGGGCCGGTGACCGGGCCCTCGCGTGGCTTCGCGTCCATGGCGACTCCCCCGCCGCGGGCTATGTCATCAGGTCGCTGCTGGAGCGGGACGGCATGCCCGGCGAATGCGTCTCGCTGGCGATCGAGCTGGCGTACGAGCATGTGGCGGGCGCGCCGGAGGCGCTGAGGACGAGTTTCCTGCTGGCTTCGCTGATCGGGCATCCGGCCGTTCCCGCCGAGCGGCAGGACCGGTTGTCGGAGTTCGCCGTCGCCTGGCTGGGATCCCATGGCGACGCAGCCGAGGCCCGTTTCGTCATCAACCGGCTTCTTCGCTCCGAGGTGGTTCCCGCCAGGACGACTGAAGAGGCCGCTTTCGCCTGGCTTGAGCATCATGCCGACGTCTTCCACGCCAGGGCCGTCATCGTCGGCCTGATCGAGCAGGCGCCTCGCACGTCCCGCCGCCGCGCGATCGACCATGCCTTCCGCTGGCTCGCCCGGCACTGGGACAGGCTCGATGCGAGCTACGTCCTGCAGCAACTGGTGAAGCGTCGCCAGACCCCCGAGGTCGTGGTGTACGCCCTTGACTGGCTGCGCGAGCACGCTACCGAGGAGGTGGCGTCCTACGTGCTCGCTCCTCTACTGGCCCGCGACGACCTCAGCGAGGAGGAGGCCTCGGCCGCCGTTGTGAGCGCGAACCGGTGGCTGAAGCCGAGAGAGGACGCCTTCAACGCCAGGTTCGTGCTGGAGAAGCTGCTCAAGCGCCAGGACGCCGCTGGGAGGGGCGCCGAGCACGCGGGCATCGCGCTCCGCTGGCTCGACGAGCATCGCTCCGAACTGGCCGCGGGGTTCATCCTCGAACCTCTTCTCCGTCTCCGGTACCTCGACGAGAAGACGTCACGCCGGATCGTCTCGGAGGCCGTCACCTGGTTCGAGCTGCATCGCACGGTCCGGAACGCGTCCTATGTGTTCATGCCGCTGCTCGGGCACCCGATGCTCGAACCCGAGCAGCGGATCACGGCGGCGGAGGCGGCACTCGCCTGGATCGACGCGAACGAAGAGGTGAAGCCGACCGACATCGTGGGGCAGCTTCTGCGCGAGGACGATCCGCTCCCCGAAGAACTCCGGAGGGCGGTCGCCGATCGCGCCATCGTGCGCTGCACGAAGGGCAAGGATCTCCGCTGGCCCCTCTACTACGGCTCCCTCGACCTCTCGCTCGACGTCGCCTTCGCCAAGCTCGCAGATCACAATGCCGACAAAGAGGCCGTACCGGTTCTTCGTGCCCTGCTGTCCCGGCGCGACGTGGTCGGCGAACCGCTGGCGCGGGTCGCCGCCCACACCCTGGGCTGGCTCGACGGCCGCACCACGAACTCCACCTACGGCATCCTCCTGGGAGGCGTCGTGGGCCGTCTCGCCGAGTTGACGGACGAGCACTTCAACGCGGCGGCCGGGCATGCCCTGACCTGGCTGGACGGCCGCGCCGGCCAGCCCTACTCGCAGCCGCTCCTCGTCGCCCTCCTCAACGACCCGCGGCTGACCGAATCCCACGCGACCCGACTCATGGTCCACGCCCGCACCTGGCTCGGGACCCTTGGCGACGACACCCGGACCGATGCCCAGATCGAAGCCGTCCGCGCGGCTCTCGACCGCCGCGACTGATTTTTGGCCGGGGCGGACGCAGGGCGGGCCGCGCCGGGGGGAGGGCGGCAGG
>NZ_SMKK01000115.1 GCF_004348425.1 Actinomadura sp. 7K507 | reverse complement strand
GGCGGGTGTCGCTCATGTTCTGCCGCAGATGCCCGACGTCGGCCACCGGCAGGCGGCGCAGCGGGGCGACGGCCGCGCCGTGGCGCGACCCGGGCACCCAGGTGTGGAACCCGGACATCACGTCCCGCAGCAGCTCGTCCACCTGGCGGTCGCGCATCGGGTCGTGGTTGCGCACCTGGGTGGTGATGACGTGCGACGCCTGCCGCTGCGCGGCCAGCACCTCCTTGACGCCCTGCTCGATCCGGCGAGCGACCTCGGCGAGTTCCCGCCGTTGCGTTTCCGGCATCAGCGCGGTGAACCCGTGCCGCAGGACGGTGCGCAGCAGATTCCACAGGTCGTCGATCTGCGCCGGGTCGCCGATCAGGCGCAGCGCCCCGGCGAACGCGCGGCCCTCCGGTGTCGCGTCCATGATCTGCCGGCCGCGCTCCAGGTACTCGCGCAGCACCTCCCCGGTCGGCCGCACGTCCTGCCGCAGGTCGGCGACGACGTCCCGCTGCATGGCTTTGATCGATTCGGCGACGCGGGCGAAGTCGGCGGGCAGCTCCCGTGCCAGATGCAGCACGTTCTCGGCCGCCTCGAGCAACTGGTCGTCGTCGACGGTCTCGACGGCGCCGCCCCGTTCGAGCCGGTCGAGTTCCCGCCGGCGCTGATCGATCTCCGTCTGGAGGCGCGCCATCCGGGCCATCACGTCCGGGTCCGCGTCCTGCGCGAGCCGCTCGACCGCCTCCAGCAGCGTCCGGACCCGGGACTCCGACACCCTGGTCCGTGCCCCGCCGACCCGGCCGGCCACTTCGAGCGCACCGACGCCGTGTGCCGACAGCCGGTACACCTCGACGCCGTCGGAGACCTGCCGCACCAGCCAGCCCGCGTGCACCCACTGCCTGCACAGGTCACGGGCGTTCCCCGCGGGCATGGGCTGGTCTCCATCGTCGCCGTAGCCCGCGGCCCGCAACTGGTCGAGGGCGTCGGCGATCTCCGCATGGGCGTCCGCCACCGCCACCGCCGGCCGCTCCGGCGTGAACATCATCGCCAGCACCGTCACCACGAACGGCGCATACGTCCGATGGAGCAGATCGAGCATCGGGTTCTGGAACGCCCGAAGCGCACCCTGATACGCGCCCTCCACCCCTCGTGTTCCCATCGCCGACCAGAGTACGGCCAGCGGCTCGGGGCCACGCCCGCAAGTCCCGAAACCATGCACCTTCCGGGGCTTGGCCGACCTGCCGAACACCACCCGCGCTCACCGATCGACCGCGGTCAGGAGGGGGGCTTGCGCAGCCGGTCCGGTCGGCCCGTCCGGTCTAGCCGGTCCTCCAGCGGATACCGCGGGTGTTCTACCGCGTGGAGGCGCTGGCGCAGGTGAAGCAGGTGCGGGCCGTCGGTCGTGCTTCCAGGCGCTCTGCCCCGACTGGACGACCGCAGCGTTCGCAGACGCCGTAGGTGCCGTCGCCGAGCCGGTGCAGCGCGTCGTCGATATCGGCCAGATGGGTGCGGGCCTGGCTCATGGCCGACTGGATCCGGGCGCGTTCGAAGGCGATGGTGGCGCCCTCCGGATCGTGCTCGTCGTCCACTCCGGTCTGCGCCGACGCCTCGACCACGCCGTCCCAATCACCGCTCAGCGACGCGATGAGCTCCAGGGTGGCGGTGCGAGCCACGGTCAAGCGTTCTTCGGCTGTGGTCACATCGCCTTCAACGTCCGCCGCGCCGCACCCCATCCCGGACCAGGCGCATCACCGCCCAGGCACCCGCTGGTGGTACGGCTGCGCGACGGGCTGTCGGATCCGGCTGCGGCCCGCCAACGACGGCGTGCCCACCGCGGAACTATGATCCTTCCCGCCCCGGTTCATCCTTCTGATGGCTCTACCGTGGCCACCTGCCCGCGGGCGCGGGGCCCGGTGCGCGGAGCCGGCGCGGCCCGGCCCCGCGCCGCGGTCAGGAAGTCGAGCCCGTGGTCAGATGTCAGATGGAGGCCATCTCAACCTCGGGGGCGGTGTCGAGGAAGTAGCCCTTGGGCGCGATGACATCGTCCGGGGTGAGTTCGTGGATCGAGGACTTGCCCAGTCCGAGAAGCGTCCGGTCGATGCTGACCCGGTAGGCCTCGAGTACCTCGCGGACACCGCGCTCGCCGTCGGCGGCCAGCCCGAAGAACCAGGACCGCCCGATCAGCGCGGCCTTCGCGCCCAGCGCCAGCGCCTTCACCACGTCCGCACCGCGCCGGATGCCGCTGTCGAACGTGATCTCGGCCTGGTCTCCGACCGCGTCGACCACGGCGGGCAGGAAGCGCAACGGCGAAGGGGTGGTGTCGAGGTTGTTCCCTCCATGGTTGGAGACGCCGATCGCGGTGGCGCCGGAATCGACCGCCCGGCGGGCGTCGTCCGCGCTCAGGATGCCCTTGACCATCAGCGGACCTCCCCAGACCTCCGCCAGCCAGGCGACGTCACGCCACGTCGGGACGGGCGTCCCCAGCCACTCGACCATTCCCTCGACCATCGAAGGCACCGGTTTACCAGGGTGCTGGAGGTTGGGTACGCCCAGGTCGGGCAGCTTCCCATTGCGGAGGAAACGCATCACCCATGTGGGGTTACCCATGCCCATCGGGGAATACCGGATCAGCGTCGGCAGATCGATTCTCTGCGGAATGACCGGCGTTCCCCAGTCGCGAGCCGTGACCCCCGCGTTGTCGAGGGTGAGTATCAAGCCCTTCGCGCCGGCGCGGCGGAACCGCTCGACCCGCTCGGCGAGCAGCTCCCTGGATCCGGACCAGTAGAGCTGGACGAACGATTTCGAGTTGGCCGCGGCGACGTCCTCGAACCGTGTCGGCGCGAAGTTGCTATGGCCGATAGCCGTGCCGGCGCTTGCGGCCGCCCTGGCCACCGCGACCTCACCCTCCGGGTGGAGCGCCTGCGCTCCCGCAGGCGAGATCACGACCGGCAGGTCGATGTCCTGGCCGAGGAGCGACGTGCCCATCTCCCGCTCCGGTGTCACCTGAGCGCCGATCCGCGGCACGAACTCGACCAGCTTGAACGCCTCGACGTTGGACTTGATGGTCGTGCCGCTCTCGTTTCCGGCGACGATGGAGGTGTACACCGCCTTGGGCAGCTTCCTCTTCGCCCGTCGCTGAGCGTCCGCCACGGTCTCGATTGGCTTGTGTGAGAACACGTTGTCCACACTCCCCCGTCTTCGACGATTCCCTGGGTGCTCGCATGAGCTCCTGGAACTGGCCATGACACTCTTATGCGACCCAAGTTTTTTGCCTTGTTTAAGTTTCAACCAAATTTTGCGCACGTTCATTCCCACACCAAAAAAATGCGCTCCGCAATCACGCCAGGCGGGCGCACCACAACTCAGCCAGCGCTTTATCTAAATTCGTGTTACTCCGTCCTGGACCTTGGGGGCGTCAACGTCGGCCGTCCAGCCAGTCGGAGAAGATCGACGTTGCGCGGGCTCGCAGGGCGTCGCGATCGAAGGGTTCTCCGGCTCTGGCCTGGCGCAGCCACTCCTTCGTGGTCGCGACCGCCGCCGGCGACGGCAGGACCGCGAGTCGCTCGGCGAGCCGAAATGCCGCCGCGTCCAACTCGGAATCGGGCACCACCTGCGTGTAGAGGCCGGCCTTCACGGCCTCCTCTGCCCCCATCCGGCGGCCGGTGAGGACGAGCTCCGTGGCCACACCGGGCGGAACCAGCCGCGCCAGCCGGTGCACCGGGGCCGGGAATCCCGCCGCCACCTCCGGCAGGCAGAACCGTGCCGACTCGCCGGCGATCCTGATGTCGCAGGCGAGGGCGAGTTCGGCGCCGCTGCCTTGGCACCATTTGCGCACGACCGCCACGGTGGGGCACGGCAGCCGCTCGACCAGTTCGTACAGGTCGAGTTCGGTGTCGAGCAGCCCCGCGAACTCCTCGGCGTTCATGTGCCCGAGCTCCGCCAGGTCCGCCCCGGCGCTGAAGCTCTCGCCGCCGTGGAGCATCACCGCGGCGGGCGGTGCGTCGACGAACCGCGCCAGGATCCGGGTGAGGGCGGACAGCGCGCCGGCGTCGAGAAGGTTGTGCGGGCCCGAGCCATCGATCCGCACCCATGCGATACCCGAGTCCGAGCCGGTCATTGTGGTGTCCCTTCCGGGGGCGGGTTCTGTCAGGCCAGGTAGGCGTCGAAGATGGCGTCGGCGTCGCCCGCGCCGGCGGAATGCTCGCTCAGTTCGCCGTTGCTCAGAACGTGCACGGTCGTGGCCACCCGCGTGGCGACCGCGGCGTTCTGCTCGGCGAGAAGGATCGAGGTCCCCGAGTCGAGGACGCCCCGCAGCCCGGCGATGATCTCGCTGACCATGATCGGGGCGAGTCCCATCGTCGGCTCGTCGATCATGAGCAGCTTCGGGCGGCTCATCAGCCCGCGGGCGACGGCGAGGATCTGCTGCTGGCCGCCGGAGAGCAGACCGGCGCGAGAGCGGCGGCGTTCGGAGAGCACCGGGAACATCTCGTACATCTCGCCGGCGCGCCGATCCTGGGTGGAGCGATCCAGCCGCTGCCCGCCGAGCCGGAGATTGTCGTCGACGGTCAGGTCGTCGAAGATCCCCCGTCCTTCCGGGACGTGTAGCAGGCCTTGCCTCGCCCGCCGGTGGGCGGGGAGCCGGGTGATGTCGTTCCCGGCGAGGATCACGCTTCCGCCGGTCGGCCGGATCAAACCGGAGAGCGACTTCAGCAGCGTGGTCTTGCCGGCTCCGTTGGGCCCGAGGATCGTGACGATCTGGCCGGGCTCGACGGTGAGCGAGACTCCGCGGATGACCGAGAGCGAGCCGTAGCCGGCGCGGACGTCCTTGAGTTCGAGGATCACGAGTCGGCTCCCGTCATGGTCTCCTCGTCGTCACCGAGGTAGGCGCGGCGGACGAGTTCGTTCTGCCAGATGGCCTTCGGTTCGTCCTCGGCGATCACCTTGCCGAAGTCCAGGACCGCGACGCGGTCACAGACCTGGTTGACGAGCGAGATGTTGTGGTCGATCAGCAGCACGGTGATCCCGTGCTCGCGGATGCGCCGGATCAGGCCGGCCACCTCGTCCGACTCGGTGCGGGTCATCCCGGCGGTCGGTTCGTCGAGGAGCAGCAGGCGTGGCTCCAGGGCGAGCGCGCGGGCGATCTCCACCTTCCGGCGGAGGCCGTAGGGCAGGTTGTCGACCGGTTCGGCCGCCACGTCGCCCAGTCCCACGAAGTCCGCCCATTCGAGGGCGGCCGCACGCTGCGCCTTTTCGAACTTCCCACCCAGGAACGGCAGCGGCACCTGCCCCTTGAACCACCGGTGTCTCCCGATGAGGACGTTGTCCACGACGGTGACGCCCTCGAACAGCCGCAGGCTCTGGAAGGTGCGCGACACTCCCCGGGCGGCCAACTGCCCGGGCTTCAACCGGGTGATCTCCGTGTCCTCGAACCGGATCTGCCCGTCGTCGGGCCGCATGTACGCCGTGATCAGGTTGACCACGGTCGTCTTGCCGGCGCCGTTCGGGCCGATCAGGCCGAAGATCTCGCCGTCACCGACCCGGAACGTGACGCCGTCGGACGCGACGACCCCGCCGAAGCGTTTGCGGACGTCGTGGAGTTCGAGTGTCATACCGCGGCCACCTTCGCCTCGCGTTTCGCCTGGAGCTTCGACCTGAGCTTGCGCCACAGCGCCGGGTCCGACAGTCCATGCGGAGCGAGCACCATGGTCACGACCAGCAGCAGTCCGTAGACGATGTCCTCAACCTCGGTACCGAGCAGGCCGACCCACTCGCGGAGCACGATCACCGCGGCGGTCACCAGCACCGGGCCGATCCAGTGCCCGACACCACCCACCAGGACATAGGTGAGGATCACGACAAGCAACCCGAAGTCGAATTGGGAGGGCGCGACGGTGCCGTTGGAGTGGACGTCGAGGGCGCCGGCCGTGCCCGCCAGCGCACCACTGATCACGAACGCCACGAGGCGGTAGCGGTAGGCGCTGACGCCCAGGCCCTGCGCGGTGCGCTCATCGAGCCGGATCGCGGCCAGGCCGCGGCCCACGTACGAACGCCGGACCATCTCCAGCGCGGCGCAGGCGACCACGACCAGCACCACCAGCAGGACGGTCGGCACCCCCATCGGGACGGCGTTGAGACCCAGCTGTCCCCCGGTGAAATCCACGGCACCGATGATCACGACGATCGCCTGTCCCAGGGCCAGGCTGCCCATGGCGAAATAGATGCCTCTGAGCCTGAGCACCGGAACGGCGAAGAGAAGTGCGAGCAGTCCCGTGGTCAGGGCACCGGCGAGGGCGCCGACCGTCATGGACATCCCTGTCTCCAGGGTGAGCAGGGCGGAGGTATAGGCGCCGAAGGCCATGAATCCGACGGGGGCCAGGTTCAGCAGGCCCGCCTGCATCGCGATCAGGACGCTGATGACCAGCAGCCCGATGATCAGGCTCTGATGGATGAGGATGGAGTTGTAGTAGCCGAGGAAATCAAACACGAGACGCCTCCGCACGGCCCATCAGACCGGATGGCCGCAGGACCAGGACGAGCAGGATGAAGAGCAGGGCGATCGCGTCCCGCAGCTCGCTGGAGAGGTGCACCTGGGCCATCACCTCGACGACGCCGAGGATCAGGCCGCCCGCGCATGCGCCGGCCACCGATCCCATACCGCCCAGGATGATCACGGCCACCGCGACCAGCAGCAGGTGGCTGGCAGAGGAATAGGACAGGCTCGCGGTCGACGCCGCGATGAAGACGCCGGCCAGGACCGTGATCATCCCGGAGATGAAGAAAGCGACACGGTAGGCGGCCCCGGAGTTGATTCCGAGGAGCTCGGCGTCGTCCCGGGAGTAGGCCACGGCGCGGAGCGACCGGCCGAAGGAGCTGCGGTGCAGCCACAGCGACAGGACGGCCACGCAGAGGAGCCCGATCGCGAGGGTGGCCAGGTGGAGCCACGGAAGCGAGAGCGACCCGATCTGAAGTGCGCCCTTGGGAAATCCGTCCCGGGGGAACGCTTCGGTACTGCCGCCGGTGAGCATGCGCAGCACGGTCTCCAGGACCAGTGCCAGCCCGATCGTCACGATGACGTAGGAGAACTCACCGGCGTTCCGCGAACGGAGCGGGCGCAGGACGGTCGCGTCGATGGCGACATAGACGACGCCGCCGAACAGCATGCCGAGCAGCACCGCCAGCGGCACCGGGAGCCCTGTCCGCAGCAACCACAGCGTGACGAAGGTTCCCCAGGTGAGCACCTGCACGTGGACGAAGGTCAGGATTCGCAGGAGCCCCCAGATCAGCGTTACGCCGACGCCGACCAGCACGTAGGTGCTTCCGAGGGCGAGCCCGTTGATCAACTGTTGCATGCCACCGTCCTCGCGGCGGCGTGGAGCGGTCCAGAGCAGGTCAGGCCGTGCACGACTGGCCGCTCTCGTATGCCTTGGCCTTGCCGCCGTCGATGATCATCGGCTCGCCGCTGAGGGTCGGGGCGCCGGTGCCCTGGGTGTAGTCGTAGGTGCCCAGCGCGCCCTGGTGGTCCTTGATCTTCAACAGGGCGTCGCGGACCTTGCCGGACTGCGTGGAGTCGGCGTCCTTCATGGCCCTCGCCAGGACCCACAGCCCGTCGTACGACGCCGCGGCGAACGTGTCCGGCTCCCGCTCGCTGCGCTTGTCGAACTCCTTGAGGAAGTGCTCGTTGTTCCCCTTGGTGCTGATGTCGGACCAGACCGCCTGGAACACGGCGCACTGCAGTTCCGTACCCGCCGCCTTGAGGGTCGCCGGCGTCTGCGTGCCGTCAACGGTGATCATGCGGGAGTCGAGACCGACTTCGGCGGCCTGCGAGGCGAACGCGGGGACCTGGCCGGGAGTGGTGCTGGCCACCACGAGGTCAGGAGACGCCCCCTTGAGTTTGGTCAGGGCCGCTCGCAACTCGGTGTCCTGGGAACCGATCGCGACGTTCTCCACGACCTTGACTCCGGCCTTCTCCAGAGCTTCCTTGCGCGCCTTGTTGATCGCTACCGAGGAGTCGTTGTCACTGGCGTAGATCAGCCCGGCGGTCTTGGCGCCGAAGTCCTTCGCGAAGGTCACGTCGGCCGGCGGGTAGACCGTCGTGGCGACGTTGGGGTACGTGCGGAACGCGAGGTCACCGGTCTCTTCCACCCCGCCGCCACTGAGTCCGACGGCGACCACCGGAATCTTGGTGCGCTGCGCGACCGGTGCCGCGGCGGCGAAGGAGGGGGTGAGGGTGAACCCGACGATGCCGTGGACACCCTTGTCGACGTACTGGGTCACGGCCTTCACCGCCTCATCACGGTTGGCGGCGGTGTCGCTCTCCGTCAGGACGATCTTGGAGTCCCCCAGGAGGCCGGACTCGTTGATCTCCTCCGCCGCGACACGGATGCCCTCGCGCTCGCTGAGCCCGATCTCGACCACGGGGCCGACGGGGCCGGAGGTGTCGAGCGGGACGCCGATCCGGATCTCGCTGGGGAACCCTTCCGCGGGCTGCTCCGCCTGCCCGGGAGCCGAACACGCGGACACGGCCGCCACGCCGAGAACGACGGCCGCCGTGAGCGGCCTGAGCTTCCTCGTGAACACTGCGATTCTCCTCACATGGCGATGATTGTATGCAACAATGAGCCTCGTCATGGGGAAACGTCAAGGGATGAGGCGATGAACGATCCAGATCGCACACAATTTGGCCCCAGCGGCTACGAGCTGATCAACGAGCCGACCCTGCCGGCGCTGGTCTCGGAGTGGGCTCAGGTCAGTCCTGAGCGCGGTTTCCTGGACCCCGTCGGCGGGGCCCCGAGGACATTCGGACAGGTGCACGAGGCCGGGAACCGGTGGGCCTCGGCGCATGCCGGCGCGGGAGTCGCCCGCGAGGATCTGGTGCTGAGCATGCTCCGTCCCGGAAGTGTCGCGGTCGAGCATTGGCTGGGCGCAGCACGGGCAGGGGCGATCGACGTCGGGGTCAACACCGACCTCATCGGTACGGCGTTGCACTACGTGCTACGCGACACCGGCGCCCGGGTCGCCGTCCTGGAGCCGGACTACCTCGATCGGTTCGCGGCACTGCCCGACCTGGCGGAACTGGCCCTCATCGTGGTCGCGGGGGACGTGCCGCCAGAGGCCGCTTCCCTCCCATGTTCCGTGGTCACCATGGAGGCGCACCTCGCGGCGGCCGACGCGGACGCAGCGCCGGCGGAGCAGCCCGCACGCCACGACATCGCCTGCATCATCTACACCTCGGGAACGACAGGCTCCCCCAAGGGAGTGATGATGCCGTGGGGCCAGTTCTCGGCACTCCTGCCCGAGCAGTGGCAGAGCGGCGCGGAGCACGAGGCCCAGTACGTGCCGTTCCCCTTCTACCACGTGGCCGGGCGCATGACGATCCACCTGATGGCCCGCCTCGGTGGCCGCGCGGTACTTCGTCAGCAGTTCAGCCTCAGTGCCTTCTGGGACGACATCCAACGCCACAACTGCACGATGGTGCTGCTGGCGGGGGCGATCCCCCAGATGCTTCTGGGTGCGAAACGACCCGAGCACGCCGACAACCCGCTACGGCGAGTGATCATGGCCCCGGTCATCGAGGCGCACGAGGAGTTCACGTCCGCGTTCGGAGCCGACATCGTCACCGGCTACAACATGACCGAGACGAGCCTCCCCTTCTATCAGCCCGACGGCGTGAAGGACTGGCGGTCCTGCGGGCGGCTGCGCGACGGCTTCCCCTACTACGAGGTCCGTCTCGTCGACGAGAACGACCAGGAGGTTCCCACCGGGCAGGTCGGCGAACTCATGGTCCGGACCGGCGTCCCGTGGACCCTCAACGCCGGCTACTTCGGCAAGCCCGAGGCCACCGTGCGGGCATGGCGGAACGGCTGGTTCCACACAGGGGACGCGTTCCGCCGCGACGGCGAGGGCCGCTACTACTTCGTGGACCGGATGACCGACAGCATCCGGCGTCGCGGCGAGAACATCTCCTCCGCGGACATCGAAGCGGCCGCCCTCAATGTCGAGCCGGTGGTCGAGTGTGCGGCCATTGGCGTTCCCTCGCCCTTGGGCGAACAGGACATCAAGATCGTGGTCCGCCTGCGGCAGGGGGCCGGTCTGACAGAGGCCGAGCTGCTCGACGGGCTGAGTCGGGCACTCCCCCGCTTCATGGTTCCCCGGTACGCCGAGTGCGTCCCGGACTTTCCTCGCACCGAGGCCACCCATCGCATCCGTAAGACTGCGCTTCGAGCGAACTGGCAAAATGGGCGAGTGTGGGACGGTGAGTGTGGTGACTGGCTCCCGGAGGCTCCCGCAAGCTGAACAGATAAGATCACTGGTCGTGGCGGCAGGTGCCCCGGAGGTGCTGGAACCATGACCGGAATCAAGGGCAACGGGCTCCTCGCGTACGAGCGGATCCGCCAGCAGATCATCGAGGGTAACTATCTGCCCGGCTCGCGCCTGGTCGAACAGCGCCTCGGGGTCGAGCTCGGCCTTTCCCGGACACCGGTACGGGAGGCTTTGCGACGGCTAGAGGCCGAAGGGCTGGTCCGCAGCGAACCCAACCGCGGCGCCGTCGTCCGCTCCGTGACCTACGGCGAGGTCCGCGACATTTACGGCCTCCGTGCTCAATTGGAGTCTTACGGTGCCGGCCTGGCCGCCGAGAACGCCACCCGTGAGGACTTGGAACGCATCGACGGAGGCATCGAGCTCTTCGGGAGCCTGATCCATCAACTGTCCGGGGAGTCCTTGGACAGCGTACGCGCCGTCCACGACGCGAACGAGGAGATTCACGCGGCGATCGTCGCGAGTGCTCACCACCAGCGGCTCGGATATCTGCTGGCCCGCACGGTCGACGTGCCTTTGGTGTTCCAGTCGTTCCGCCATTTCGACCTGGCCAGGAGCCGGCGTTCGCACCTGTTCCACCAGATGATCCGCGACGCGATCGCCGCCGGCGACCCGATCAGGGCCGCCAACCTCATGACCGAGCACATTATGCAAGGGCGGGACGTGCTGCTGGCGCAATTGCAGAAGAATGAGGGGGCGGCTCCGAAGTTCTTCGACACCGGCAACTGATCGGAGTCATCCCGCCAGGGTCGGGACGTCCGTACGGACGCCCCGCCCCCGTGGTTTCACCGATGCGTCAGCCTCATGCTCACGCCCTCACCCAGCTCGGTGATCTCCCGGCGAAGGCCTCATCACCGCGGTCTTCGCCGACCGCATGGACGCCGATGCCGGTGTGGGCGCGCGGTCAGCGTGGGACCAGTCCCCCATCGGCGATGAGGACCTGGCCGGTGACGAAACTCGATGCGTCGGAGGCCAGGAACAGCGCCGGGCCGACCATTTCGTCAGGGTCGGCCATGCGCTGCTGGAGCGCGGCCTGTTCCATGGCGGTCTGGAACTCGGGCGGGTTGTTGCGGACCATGTCGGTGTCCACCGTGCCCGGGGCCAGGGCGTTGACGCGGATGCCGCGGGAGGCGAACTCGGCGGCCATGGAGCGGGTGTAGGCCATCATCGACGCCTTGGACGCGGCGTACATCGACACATAGGGCGAGAACATGAACGCGCCCGCGGAGATGACGTTGACGACCGACGCGCACGGGCTCTCGGTGAGATGGTCGAGTGCTCGCTGCACCAGGAAGACGGGTCCGCGGACGTTGACCTCCTGGGATTTGGCGAACGCCTCGGGGGTGAGGGAGCCGAGCGGCTGGGCGAGGGGGTTGGCGGCGTTGTTGACGAGGATGTCCAACCTGCCGAAGGTGTCGATGGTTCGCGTCACCAGGTTGTCGAGTGAGTCCAGGTCGCCCAGGTGCGTCGGGACGCCGAGTGCCGATCCGCCCATCGCCTTCAGGTGCGCCTCGGTCTCGGTGCAGGCCTCGGGTTTGCGGCTGGCCACGACGACGCTCGCGCCCGCGGCCACGAAACCTTCCGCCATCGCGCGCCCGATACCTCGCGTGCCTCCGGTGACGATCGCCACCCTCCCCGACAGGTCGAACAGCGACCGCAGGCGTTCAGCGTCCATGACGACCTCTCTGGCAGCGGACCAGGTCACTCGAGGTACCGCTCCGTGAACCGGCACAGCGTTGATCGCCCACTGCGGACGGTCCCCTCTCCTGCGCGGAAACGGCGGCCCCAAGATCGACCGCATTGTGCAGAGACTTTGTATCAATTCCACGGAGCCGCCGCATTATCGGGTCGGACCGTGGGCGGCTCGGCGCGCTCCGGGTGTCTCCGTCAGGGGGTGACGATGTCGAAGTCGCGGTCCACGTCGTCGAGCAGGCCGATCAGTGTGGTGAACGTCCGGGGGTCGCCGTCGGCGTGGACGCCGTCGAGGGTCTGGGCGGTGATCACGCGGAGCAGTTGCGGTTTGGTCAGGGTCAGGGTGAGGTCGGCCGGTGTTCCGTCGTGGGCGCGGGTCTGGGTGAGGACGCCGTTGGCGAGGCTGAGCCTGACCTCTTCCTTGAGGTCGGTGAAGTTCCAGTCGATGGTCAGGCGGGTGTCCCAGGCACGGGGGCCGTTGAGGCGGATGGCGAGGGAGTCGAAGACCTGCTCGACGCTCAGGGCCATGGCGACGTCCGGGGAGGAGGTGTCGAGGGTGTTGGTGGGTTTGTCACCGCGGAGTTCGGCGGCGCCTTGGAGGTAGAAGTTGCGCCAGGTGCCGTTCTCGCTGCCGTGGCCGAGAGTGTCGTAGACCTGGGCGAGGAGTTCGCGGGCCTCAGTGTCGTCCGGGTCGGCGAAGACGACGTAGTTGAGGACCTGCGCGGCCCAGCGCGTCTCGCCGGCCTCGAAGGCGGCTCTGGCCTTGGGCAGGACGGTCTGGGCGCCGCCCATGTACTCCACGTGCTTTCTGGCGGACTCTTCTGGGGGCAGTTCCCACAGGTGGGCGGGGTTGCCGTCGAACCATCCCATGTAGCGCTGGTAGATGGCCTTGACGTTGTGGGAGACCGAGCCGTAGTAGCCGCGGGTGTGCCATGCCCGTTCCAGGGCGGGTGGCAGTCGCATCAGCTCGGCGATCTCGGTGCCGGTGTGGCCCTGGTTGAGCATCCGCAGCGTCTGGTCGTGCAGGTAGGCGTACAGGTCCCGCTGCTGCGCCAGGAAGGTGGTCAGCTCCCGCGTGCCCCACGTCGGCCAGTGATGCGAGGCGAACAGCACGTCGGAATCGGCGGCGAACAACTCGATCGCCTCGGTGAGGTAGCGGGCCCAGACGCGCGGGTCGCGGACGAGCGCACCGCGCAGGGTCAGGACGTTGTGCAGATTGTGGGTGGCGTTCTCGGCCATGCACAGCACGCGCCGGTCGGGAAGGTGGAAGTTCATCTCCGCGGGCGCTTCGGTGCCCGGCGTCAGCTGGAACACGATCCGGACGCCGTCGATCACCTCTTCCTGCCCCGTCTCGCCGACCGTCAGGGTCGGCTCGATCAGCGAGATCGTCCCGGTCGAGGTCGTCGGCCCGAGGCCGGCGCCGATCTGCCCGGTGGCGTCCCTGGGCAGCTCCGCGCCGTACATGAAGATCGCCCGCCGGTTCATGGCGGTTCCGGCGTAGACGTTCTCGGAGACGGCGTGCTCCAGGAACCCGGCCGGGGCGATGACGGGGGTGTCGGCGCCGTCGGGCACCACCCCGCGGACGCCGCCGAAGTGGTCGGCGTGCGAGTGGCTGTAGAGGACCGCGCTCACCGGGCGGTCGCCGCGGTGCTCGCGGTAGAGCGACAGCGCGGCCGCCGCGCATTCGGTGGACAGCAGGGGGTCGACGACGATGACACCGCGGTCGCCCTCGATGAAGGAGATGTTCGACAGGTCGAATCCGCGGACCTGGTAGACGCCGTCGGCGACCTGGTAGAGGCCGTGCTTGGCGGCCAGCTGCGACTGCCGCCACAGGCTCGGGTTCGCCGTGCCCGGGCACGGCGCGTCGAGGAAGTCGTAGGCGTCCAGGTCCCACACGACCCGGCCCGCCGCGTCCTTGATCTTCGTTTGCGCGGCCGTACCGACGAACCCCTTGTCGGTGTTCTCGAAATCGGCCCGGTCCTCGAACGGCGGGAGAGCGTCCACGGTTACCCCTCGAAGTGCGTACCGGCAGCACCCGGTCATTTCCCCGGACGGGACCAGCACAGCCCCACAGAAGAGCCAAGAGACCATCAACCTCCGCGCGCCGCGAGGTGAGCACGTACCGTCAGCATGGATACGTGAACTTCTATCCGTGAGGTGTTCGTCCATGGCTGCCGACACGACCAGCGAGCAGATCCCCATCCGCGTCTTCGGCGGGCCGACCGCCCTCATCGAGTACGGCGGGCTGCGGTTCCTCGTCGACCCCACCTTCGACGCTCCCGGGGACTACCCACTGCCCGGCGGCCTGACCCTGACCAAGACCGCGCCCTCGACCGCCTCCCCAGAGGACCTCGGCCGCATCGACGTGGTCCTGCTCTCCCACGACCAGCACCCCGACAACCTCGATCATTCCGGCAGGGCCCTGCTGGGCGACGTCCCCCTCGTCCTCACCGCCCCCAGCGGCGCGGGCCGCCTCGGCGGCACCGCCCAAGCGCTCGCCACCTGGCATTCCATCGATCTGGACCGCCCCGGCGGCGGCACCGTGACCGTGACCGGCGCTCCCGCCCTGCACGGCCCGGAGGACGCCTCCGACGTCGAGGCGATCACCGGGGAGGTCGTCGGCTTCATCCTGACCTCGGCCGACCTGCCCACGGTCTACGTCAGCGGCGACAACGCCTCGCTCACCCTGGTCGGACAGATCGCCGAACGGTACGGCCCGGTCGACACCGCCGTCCTTTTCGCCGGAGCTCCCCGACTGCCGATCTTCGACGGCGCGCCACTGGTCCTCGACAGCGCCCAGGCGGCCGAGGCCGCCACGATCCTCGGCACGCGCCGGGTGGTCCCCGTCCACTGCGACAGCTGGGCCCACTTCACCGAAAGCCGGCAGGACCTGGTGACCGCGTTCACCACCGCCGGACTGGCCGACCGCCTCCAGTTGGACTGAACGCGCCGGCCGCCATCACGCGGGTGACGAGCAGCCACATCGGATCCCTGGATGACTTGGGAGGTCCTGAAGCGACCTATAGTGAGCCGACGAATCCTCATTGCGAGCAGGAAGGTCGCCTGGTATGCCGTCCGTGGTGCGCACGAGACCCGCGTGGTCTCGGCCGTGCCTGGTGGTGGCGCTGCTGGTCGTCCTTCTGACCGTGGGCTGTCTCATGCAGCTCGGCAAGAGCACCTCGGCTTTCCGGTCCGTCACCGCCTCCGCCGGGGCCGCGTCGGCCACGGCAGCGGTCGACGGACGGGCGGAGCAGGGAGCGCCGGCCATCACGGTCGAAGCCGGTACCGCCGGCCACCTGGCGTCCGATCGGCCGGAGGAGTCCGGTGCGGGATCGGGCAAGGGCCAGTGCGGCAAGAAGACGGTGGCCGAGGCGCCTTCGTTCGCGCCCGCCGCCCAGCCGCTGCCGGTTCCGGCGGTCATGGTCCCGGTCGCGCTCGCCGTGAGCGCGGCGCCGCCGGGTGCGGCCGTTGCGGGAGAGCGTCCCGGTCCCGCGCCGCCGTCGCCCGACCTCGCCGGACTCTGCGTTCTGCGGATCTAGAGGCCCCGTTCATCCGGGCCATCAGATCCGACCGAACGGAGTCCATCCGATGATTCTCCTTCGCCCGTCCGTACGGGCGTCCGTACGGGCGTCCGCCGGCGTGTGCGCCAAGGCGGGCCGTGCGCTGGCCGGCTGGCCGGGCCGCCGCTGGGGAGTGGCCCTGGCCGGGGCCGCCGGGACCGCACTGGTGGTGGGAACGCCCACCGACGTCATCCCCAACCCGCTGTTCGGCCGTTCCGTACCGGTGCAGTGGTGGAACTACCCCGTACTGGCCATCACGGCCGCCCTGGCCGGGCTGGTCCTGGCCACCTACATCGGCCGGCCGGCCGCCGCGGACCCGCGTGCGGGGCGGCGCCTGGGACCGCTCGGCAGCGTGCTGTCGTTCTTCGCGATCGGGTGCCCGGTGTGCAACAAGGCGGTGCTCCTGCTGCTGGGCACATCCGGTGCGCTGACGATCTGGGCCCCGCTGCAGCCGGTCGTGGCGCTGCTGTCGATCGCGCTGCTCGCCGCGGCCGCGGCGCGGCGCCTCGCCGGTGAGATCGACTGCCCGGCCAGCGTGCCCGGTTCCTCCTGAACCGTCCCCAATGCCATCCGCGCCGCGCGGTTGATCCGCTGTGCCGTTCCGCGCCGCCGCCCCCTCCCCGGCGGCCTGTGCGGTCGGCTGCGCGCATTCCTTGGAAAGGCCTTTTCGCGATGTCAGCATCACCCAAGACCCGCTCCCGCCGTTCCCTCACCATCGCAGGCGTTCTGCTGGCCGTTGCCCTGCTCCTCGGCCTGGCCGCCTCCATGGGCACCCGGAACGGCGGAGAACCGGCTACCGCAGGATCGCCGTCGGCCGCGCCGTCGCGGTCCGCGGCCGACGGGCCGGACCTGGTCCGGCGCAAGGCCGGCGATCCGTTCGCGCTCGGCCGCACCGACGCCCCGGTGGTCATGATCGAGTACAGCGACTTCCAGTGCCCCTTCTGCGGCCGCTTCGCCCGCGAGACCAAGCCCCAGCTGATCCAGAAGTACGTCGACACCGGCGTGCTGCGGATCGAGTGGCGCAACTTCCCGATATTCGGGGACGAGTCGAAGACCGCGGCACAGGCGTCCTACGCCGCGGGGCGGCAGGACCGCTTCTGGGCGTTCCACGACCGGTTGTACGCCGAACCCCGGCGCCGCAACTCCGGCGACTTCGCCGCCAAGCACCTGATCGCCTGGGCACGCGAAGCGGGCGTCCCCGACCTGGACCGCTTCCGCGCCGACATGAAGAGCACCGAGGCCGAGGACGCCATGATCGAGGACCAGGTCGAGGGCTACCGGGTCGGCGCCGCCAGCACTCCCGCGTTCCTGGTCAACGGCCGGCCGATCCTCGGCGCCCAACCGTTCGAGGTGTTCGCCAAGGCCATCGAGGAGGCCCGCGGACGATGAGCATCGGCTACCTCGCCGCCCTCCTGGGCGGCGTCCTCACCCTGTTCAGCCCGTGCAGCGCGCTGCTGCTCCCGGCGTTCTTCGCCTACTCGTTCACCGAGCGCACCCGGCTCGTCGCCCGCACGGCCGTCTTCTACCTCGGGCTCTGCGCGACCCTCGTCCCGCTGGGCGCCGCCGGAGCGCTGGCCGGCCGGCTCTTCTACGGTCACCGCGACCTGCTGATCGGCATCGGCGGCTGGACGATCATCGCGCTCGGCGTCGCCCAGATCGCCGGCCTGGGGTTCGGCTCCACACGGCTCCAGGGGCTCGCCGCCCGGCGCGGCCGGGCCGGGTCCGCCCTGTCGGTCGGGCTGCTGGGTGCCGTCTACGGGCTGTCGGGCTTCTGCGCGGGGCCGCTGCTCGGCGGCATCCTCACCGTTTCGGCGGTCGGCTCCAGCCCGCTGTACGGGGCGTCGCTGCTGGCGGTGTACGCGCTGGGCATGGCCGTCCCGCTGTTCGTCCTGGCCCTGCTGTGGGACCGCTACGACCTGGGCCGCCGCCGCGCGCTGCGCGGCCGGCCGGTGAAGCTCGGGCCGCTGAGGGTGCATTCCACGTCCCTGGTCGGCGGGCTCTTCTTCATCGTCCTGGGAGCGGTGTTCCTGGCCTTCGACGGCACCTCGGCGCTTCCCGGCCTCCTGGCCCCCGACGCCGAGTTCGCCATGGAGGAGTCGGTCTCCCGCATCGGCACCGCAGTACCCGACGGCCGGTTCCTGGGCGCCCTGGCGGCCGTGGCAGCGGCCGCCGCCGTCGCGTTCCTGTGGCGTGGCCTGCGGGAAGACCAGCGACCGCGGAACCCCGAACGGTCCGACACCGGCTGAAGACGTCCGAGGAGGCCAGGAGGCTGGGAGGCTGGGGACCAGCTCGGGGGCCGGGCGCGTCCGGCGTGGCCACCGGCGTGCCGTCGGCCCCACGGGATACGGGCCGGTTCGACCGCTGACCCGGCCGCCACGCCGCCCGCTCGGCGGCCGGCGGTGGCCCGCCAGGTCAGGCCGCGTAGCCCTTCGGCGGGATCAGCGAAGCGAGCTGGTCGAACGAGAGCCAGTAGATCTGGTAGCCCCCGAACGAGGCGGGGTCGGCGATCAGGACGGTGCGCTGCACATCGTCGTAGCCGATCACGGTGAAGTAGTGGTAGATCGTCTGGCCCGGCGGGTAGCCGGGCGGCTGGTTGCCGGGCGGGGCCACGATGTTCGCGACGATCGGATAGTCGTTGTCGATGTCGAGCACGACGTCCCGCCACAGCAGGTCGCGCTGCGCCTGCGTGGGCGGATCGTCGGGCATCCCCTTGGTCTCGTACCAGCCTGTGCCGAGCCGGGCGTTGAGCACCCCCGTCACCTGGCTGATGTGGTCCGTGCCGTTCTGCGTGGTGCCGAGCTCGGCGGCCAGGGCGGCCTGGCTCGGCGGCGCGATGCGCGCTGAGAGGGCGATGCGGGTGGCCGCCGGCCCGCACCAGTAGCCGGTCTCCTGGACCTGGTAGTCGATCTCCAGCGTGCGGACGGCGCTCGTCCGCGCGGGCTCGATGTGCAGCCGGGTGCCCGGCTCGTTCTGGCCGGCGACCAGGGCCGTTCCGGCGGTGGTGGCGTGGCCGGCGACGACCACCGGGGCGGGAGGCGGGGGCTCCTGCGCCGCGGCCGGTCCGGCCAGGACGGCGGCGGCGGTGAGGGTGGCGACGGCGGTGACGGTGGCGGTACCGATGAGTTTCCTGCGCATCGGGGCTCCTGGAACGATCGTCGTGAGGTCGTCACGAGAAGGGCGGGGGGACAGGGGCCGGGACTTCCGGGATCGGCCGGTCACGCCTTGCGGAGCCGTCCGATGACGCCGTCGAGGTCGCGGCGGAACATGCCCTCGCGGAGGACGTGGCCGCCGGGCTCCTCGTGCCATTCGTGCGGGATCCCGGCGTCGCCGAGGCGGGCGCGGAACTCCCGCTGGCCGGCGAGCACCTGGGTCTCCTGGACGTAGTCGGCCCAGTTCACCGGGTCGGGGCTGGTCCCGGCGACCAGGAAGATCCGCTTGTTGTGGTAGCTGGGGACGCGCTGCACGGGGTTGTCGGCGGTGACCCTGGCCTCGTCCCACAGCGGCGCCCCGTACACGGTGCCGCCCGCGAGGTCGATGGCCGCGGAGCTGACGTTCGCCCAGTGCACGACGAGGCCCGCGTCGCGGCGCAGGCTCGCGGGACCGGAGTGGGAGCTGACGGAGGCGAAGTGGCCGTAGTACTTCGCCGCGTACTTCAGCGCGCCGAAGCCGCCCATGGAGAACCCGGAGACGGCGCGTCCGTCGTACTCGGCGTAGGTGCGGAAGTTCGCGTCGATCCAGGGCAGGAGCTGGGCGATGTGGAACGTCTCCCAGTCGCGCGGGCCCACGTTGGAGGAGACGGGGTTGCTGTACCAGCCGGCGTGCCCGCCGTCGGGCATGACGATGATGATGGGCTTGCCGGCGGTGATGGGCCGGATGCCCCATCGGTCGAAGGCGATGAAGTCCTGGCCGAGGCCGCCGCCGTGGAACAGGTACAGGACGGGGTAGCGCCGCCCGCCCGAGTAGTCGCTGGGAAGGAGGACGTTGACCCCGGGGTTCCACCCGATCGCGTCGGTGGCGAAGCGGTAGTACTTCATGCGCGGGTCGCGCTCGTCGCGTTCGACGATCCGCAGGCCGAACCCGTCACCGGCCGCGCGGGCGGCGGTGGCGGACCCGATGACGCCCGCGCCGCCGAGCGCGGCCGCGGCGGTCACGCCGCCGGCGGTCTTCAGCACTCGCCGGCGGGAGATGTTCGACTGGCTCACCCGAACCTCCTGGTGGGGATTCTCGCTTCGGGACGCAGCGAATCGTAAGAGCCCGGCGAGCGGAACGCGGCGGAGGTGTTCGGGCCCAGTCGAAATCCCCTCGTGACCGCCGCGATTTAACCTCGGGCAATGGGCGGCGTCCTGCGCATCCACTTCAGCGACCGCGATTTCCGGCACGTGCAGCTCGCGAGGTCCGCCGATCCGGTCTGGGAGGCGTTCCTCGGACTCCACGTCCTCTCCACCCCCCTGGCCCGGCTCCCCCGGCGGCTGCACCCGTGGCGGCGCCGGGCGGTGGAACGGCTCGGGGACGGCGACCTGCGCGCGGCGTCCCGGCTGCTCCGGGACCTGGCGCCCGCCGACGCCGCCTACTTCCCCGACTTCCTGACCCCCGCCGAGTCGGAGGAGGGGATGGCGGCCGCCCTGCAGGCGCTGCGCGCCACGCCCGGCGCCCGGCTGGCCCGCGAACTGCGCGAGGCGGCCCGGTACCGGACGCTCCCCGGCTGGACCCGGCGGCTCGCCGCGGGCGACCGCGCCCTGCTCGACCAGGTCGCGGACGCCGTCCGGCACTTCCACACCCGGCTGATCGCACCGGACTGGAGCGAGGTCGCGGCCACCGTCGCCACCGACTGGGAGTGGCGGATGGAGACGCTGGAGGGCGGCACGGTGGCGATGCTGGAGACGCTGTCTCCGTTCGCGTGGCGGGACCCGGTGCTCACCGCGCCGTACCCGGTGAACGCCGACCTGCGTCTGAGGGGACGCGGCGTCCGGCTGATCCCGTCCTTCTTCTGCCACACCACGCCGATCGCCATCGCCGACCCCAGCCTCCCGCCGGTCGTGGTCTACCCGATCCGCGGCGGGCCGCAGGAGTCCGGAACCGCCGCCCGCCGCGCGGACGCGCTCGCCGCCCTGCTGGGCACCGGCCGGGCCCGGGTGCTCGGGGCCCTGACCGGCACGTTCACGACGGGGTCCGTCGCCGTCCGGCTGGGCATGCCCGCGTCCACGGTGAGCGGTCACCTGAAGGTGCTCCGGGACGCGGGCCTGGTCCACAGCGAACGGGACGGCGCCCACGTCATGCACCGCCTGACCAGCCGCGGCCGGCACCTCCTCGGACCACCCTGAGCATCCGGAACGGGGGCACGCCCCATGCCCGCGCCCTCATGGCCGACGAGTTCCGACCGGGCCGGAGCGGTTATCGCCGCCCGTTGAGGATGTTGAGGAAACGTTGTTCGAACGCCGCTCCGTCGGCGGCGACACCGTAGGTGATCGGGCGGCCCGTCCGGGAGAGGAAGGTGCGTCCGGCCGCCGGGCCGTCGGGGACGACGTCGACGCGGCCTCTGGTGACCTGGAGGACCTCGGGGTGGACGGCGCTCATCGCGGCCAGCGGATCCCACCAGAACAGCAGGCCGTCGGCGATCAGCGGCTGGACGGCCGGGTGCGTGAAGGCCTCGAACACGACGTCGGCCGCCGGCGTTCGGTGATCCTCTCGGAGCCGGTCGACGAACTCCTGGGTGATGGGCACGTCATTGGTGGCGTTGAGCGGCACCAGGCGCACCGGCCGGGGATTCCGCCTGATGAAGGTGCGTGAGGCGGCCGGATCGATCCAGTAGTTGAACTCCTGCGTGCCGTCGAATTCCGGCGGAGTGCCACAGCAGAGATTTCCCGGCACGTCGATGGCGCCGCCCATCGACGTGACCCGGCCGGCCGCTTCGGGAAGCGCGGCCGCCACATTGCTCAATGGCCCGGTGGCGATGATCTGCGCCGAGGGCTCCCGCCTCAGCACGCGCCGGATCAGCTTCGGAGCGCGCACCCGCGACGGCGTTTCCGTAGCGGTGCATCCCGTGGTCAGCGACGTGACCACCGTGTCGACGGTCTGCAGGATCTCGTCCGGGAACCTGTTCGGTGCGGTGTCGGAGCCATCGGCCACCGGGACGCCGCGCAACCCGAGCCGTTCCACCAGGCAGCGGGCGTTGCGGATCGCCCGGCCCGGCAGTCCCCCGCCGTTGTTGACGACCGTCACCGCGCGCAGCTCGATCCGGCCCCGCCGGTGTTCCTGGGCGAGGTAGGCCAGCGCCGCCGCGTCGTCGTAGTCCATATCCGTGTCGAAAATGATCACAGGGGGCCGGTCGTCTGCGTGTGCGCTCATCGGGACCAGCAGCGGCAATGCCAGGAGAACGGCGCCCAGCATCCTTTTCATGAATCTCTCCTCATCCGTCCGGCGAGGTGATCGTTCAGAGAAACGCGCGCGGGTGAAATCCGACTGCCGCGGCCGGCTACAGGATCCCTTGGGGCGCTCTGGACGGGCATCGCCGCTGTGCCGTATTCGGCAGTACGCACTCCCGCGTACTCCGCGTTCGGCCGTTCCCGCCGGCCCGGCCGCGTCCTAGCGGTTGCCGTGCAGGGCGGGGAGGTCGCGGAGCTGGCGGCGGGAGGTGATGCCGAGCTTGCGGAAGATGTTCCGGAGGTGGGCGTCGACGGTGCGGGGGCTGATGAACAGGCGCGTGGCGACTTCCTTGGAGGTGGCGCCGTCCGCGACCAGCCGGGCGATGTGGGCTTCCTGCCTGGTCAGTGCGTCGGCGGCGCCGGGGGTGAAGGGGCGCACCTGTTCGCCGGTGGCGCGGAGCTCGTTCGCGGCGCGGCCGGCGAACGATTCCATGCCGATCCCGGTGAAGCGCTCGTGGGCGGTGCGCAGGTGGTCGCGGGCGTCGCGGCGCCGCCCGTCGCGGCGGAGCCGCTCGCCGAACAGCAGGTGCGCCCTGGCCAGGTACGGGGCGACGGCTCCGTCCGCGAGGTGTTCGACGGCCGAGAGGTAGTCGTCCTCGGAGCCGGTGACGAGGGCCCGGGCGTAGGCACCGACGCCCAGGGCCCAGGGGGTACCGCTGCTCTGGGTGCGTTCGGTGAGGGCGGCCAGCGCCGCCTTCGCGTCGCCGTCCCGGCCGCAGCGGACCGCGGCCTCGACCAGTTCCGGCAGGGCGAGGGCGGCGACCAGCAGGTCGCCGTGGCGGGTCGCCTCCTTGGCGGCGGCCAGGGCCGCGGGGTAGTCGGCGAGCGCGTTGTTCAGGACGGCCGTCGCCCAGTCGGCGTTGGCGATCGTCTGGCCGGTGCCGCTCGCGGTCGCCTTGGCCGTGAACGACGCGATCACTTCGCGCGCCTCGGCCGGGCGGCCGCGCAGGGCGGCGAGGTGCAGCTGGGCGTAGGCCAGCGGTGCCACGCCGACGGCGTCGGCCACCGCCTCCTCCTCGGCGATGGCCGCGGCGGCGGCGCGGAAGTCGCCGCGGTGCACGGCGTTCGCGGCCGCCATGCCGAGCCCGAGGCGCTGCGCGATGAGCGAGCCCGACTCGCGCGCGGAGGCGAGCACCCAGTCGGTGATCCCGTCGTGCGCGTCGGCGTCCCAGAACTCGACGGCGAGCATCCCCGCCAGCGCCGGCCGCGCGCTCCACACCGGGTGCGAGGCGAGGACCTCGCGGATGGGGCCCGCGGCCGCGCGGTGGCCCTCGGCCGTCAGCAGCACCAGGGCGTCCAGCAGGTCCGGCGGCCCCGGCGCCCGCGGCGCGGTGCGCGCCGCGTCGACCACCATGTCCATCACGCCGTTCGCCCGCCCGACGACCAGGGCCATCTCGACGGCGTCGAGAACGCAGTCGCGCGCCCGGCGCGGGTCGGACCCGGCGAGCCACTCCGCCGCGCGCAGCATGAACCCCGGGCCGTCCCCGTCGCAGTGCCGCACGAACGCGATCTGCCCGCGCAGCAGCTCCACCCGCGCCTTCGTGACGTGGTCGTCGGCGACGACCCTGGTGAGCAGGTCGGCCGCCGTGTCGACGGCGCCCGCGTCGAGGTGGGCCCGTGCCGCGGCGAGGGTCCGCTCGGTGCGCCGCGCGGGATCGAGCGACAGCGCCGCGGCGCGTTCGTAGAAGGCGCCGGCCGCCGCCACCCCGCCGCGCGCCTTCGCCCGGCCGGCGGAGCGGTCCAGCTCCGCGGCGACCGCGTCGTCCGGGCCGGTGCCCGCCTGGGCGCGGTGCCAGACCCGCCGGTCCGGGTCGGTCACTGGATCGGTGGCCTCGGCGAGCGCCCGGTGCGCCGCGTGGCGGTCCTCGACGCGGGCCGCCTGGTAGACCGCCGAGCGGGCCAGCGGGTGGCAGAACCGCACGCGGGGGCCCAGCTCGGCCAGCCCGGACGCCTCGGCGAGCCCGCCGGCCTCCGCGGCGATGCCGAACCGCCGGGCGGCGTCCCACAGGAGCGCGGGATCGCCGGTCGGGTCGGCGCTCGCCACGGTCAGCAGCAGCCGCGCCTCGCGCGGCAGGGCGGAGAGGCGGTCCTGGAAGCTGCGCTCCACGCGGTTCGGCACCGAGGACGTGTCGGGCAGCGCGAAGCCGCCCGCGCCGGGCAGTTCCAGCAGGGCCAGCGGGTTGCCCCTGGCCTCGGCCAGGACGCGCCCGCGCACGGTCTCGTCCAGGGCGGCGCGCGTGCCGGCCAGCAGGCGGCGCGCGTCGTCGTCGGTCAGCCCCGCCACGTCGATGGCGGGCAGCGCGTCGAACCCGTGCCGCGCGGCCAGCACGATCGCGATCGGCTCGGCCGCGATCCGGCGGGCGAGGAAGGTCAGCACCCGCATCGAGGCGTCGTCGAGCCATTGCGCGTCGTCCACGAGGCAGAGGAGGGGACCCTCGCCCGCCGCCGAGGCCAGCAGCTCCAGGGCCGCCAGGCCGACGCGGAACACCTCCGGGGTGCCATCGGCCAGCCCGAACGCCATGTCCAGCGCCGCGCGGTGCGGCTCGGGCAGGTCGCCGAGGCCGCCCAGCGCGGGAACGCACAGCTGGTGCAGGGCCGCGAACGGCAGCTCGGACTCGAACTCGGACCCGGACGCCTCGATGACCTGGAAGCCGTCCGCCGAGCGCCGCACCCGGTCGAGCAGGGCGCTCTTGCCGATCCCCGCCTCGCCGCGCAGAACCAGCGCCTCGCCCTGGCCGGCGCGGGCGTCCGCGAGCAGCCCGTCCAGCCGGCGGATCTCGGCCGTCCTGCCGACCAGCGCCCGCGTCATCGGGACCGATTCCTCCACGCGGGCAAAGCTACGCGATCGCCGGGTTCGCCTACCCCGCGTTCTAGGCAACCGTCGCCGACGCGAGCGCCGCCCCGCCGGTGCGAATCTCGACGCGTTCCCGGACGAGGCCCCGACCGGCCATGAGGACGAAAGGCGAGCCGATACCGATGGTCCCGCGGCACCCGGACGCCCCGCCCCCAGGGCCCGTGGCGCGGGCGACGGTGCTCGCCGCGGCCACCCTGACGATCATGGCGGCGGCGCTGATCGCCCCGAGCCTGCCCGCGATGGAGCAGGCCTACGCCGGGGCCCCCGGCGCGGACGTCCTGGTCCGGCTGACGCTGACCGTCACCTCGCTGGCGATCGCCGTCAGCGCGCCCGCCGCGGGCCTGGTCGCCGACCGCTGCGGCCGCCGCCCGGTGCTCGTGAGCGGCCTCGTGCTCTACACCGCGGCCGGGACCGCCGCGCTGTACGTCGGTGACCTGCGCCTGCTGCTGGTCACCCGCGCGCTGCTCGGCGTCGCGGTCGGCGGGATCATGACCGCGATCGGCGCGATGATCACCGACTGGTTCGACGGGCAGCGCCGCGCCCGGTACCTGGGGCTGCAGCAGGCGTTCGCGAGCGCCGGCGGCATCGTGTTCCTCCCGCTGGCGGGACTGCTCGCCGAGCTGGACTACCGGGCGCCCGCCTGGACGTACGCCGCCGCCATCGTCATCGTGCCGTTCGCGGTCCTGGCCGTCCCCGAGTCGCGCAAGGCGCGAGGTCCCGCCCCACCCGTGGTTCGCGGGCGGCGGGTTCCCGCGGGCGTCCTGCCCGTCTACGCCCTGGCCCTCGCCGCTACGCTCATGTTCTTCCTCGCGCCGACCCAGCTGCCGTTCCTGCTGGACGACTTCGGCGTCGGGCCCGCCATGACCGGTCTGGTGATCGCGGGCAGCACGCTGGCCGGCACCGTGGGGGCCCTGGCCTTCCCCGCGCTGCGCAGGCGGCTCGGCGGCCCGCTGATCAGCACCGCCAGCGTGGCGCTGCTCAGCGTGGGCTGGCTCGTCATCGGCGGGGCCGGCTCGACCGCCCTGGTCGTGACCGGCCTGGTCGTGGGCGGCGCCGGCGTGGGCCTCGCGGTGCCCAACCTGAACCTGCGGCTCACCGAACTCGCGCCGCCCGAGCGGCGCGGCGGGGTGCTCAGCGGACTCGTCACCGCGGTTTTCCTCGGACAGTTCCTGTCCCCGCTGGCCGCCCAACCCCTGATCGAGGTCTCCGGCGTCGCCGGGGCCTTCACCTGGACCGGGTTCGCGGGCGCGGCGGCCGTCATCGCCGCCGTCCCGCTCCTGGTCCGGCCATCCCATCGAGTGAAGGAAGAGATCTGATGATCTACCACACCGTCCGCATGACCCTCCGGGACGGCATGCCGTCCGACAAGGTCGAGGAGGCCCTCGAAAGCCTGCGCAACCAGGGCCGGGTCATCCCCTCGGTCGTCTCGTTCGTGGTCGGCCCCGACATCGGGGGCGAGTACACGTGGGGCGCCACCTACGTCATCGAGGACCTCGACGGCTACTGGGAGTACCTCAAGCACCCCGCCCACCGCCGCACCGACGAGATCGGGCTCCCGCTGGTCGACAAGTTCGTCTCCTTCGACGTCACCGACGACGCGGACCCGCGGATCGCCGAGAAGATCGGCGCGCTGCACCGGCGCCGCTACGAGGAGGACCCGGCCCTCGCCAAGCTCGTGTCCGACCTGAACTCCTACACCGGCAGCAGCGCCCCGGAGCACACGTAGGCCGACGGCTGAGCCCACCGGCGCCAGGGCACCAGCCCCCGCGGCCCGATCGCGGGCGGTGCCCTGGCAGCCCGGACCATGAAGGCCGAGGTGGGCGGCATGATGTACGCGGTCTTCGCCGCCGCCGGGACGCCGGGGAGGGCCAGGATCGGCGCATGACGCGGGCCGCCCGCCGTCGAAGTCCCCGGTCAGCGGTGTTCGTTCTCCTTCAGTTCGATGACCCAGGCACGGCGCTCGGCGATCTTGCCATCGCGCATGACGAACACCTCCGCCATGGACATGCGCATCTCGCCGCCCGCGGCTCGCTGCACGGTCCCGGCGAGTTCCGCCATGACGACGTCGTCCTGCTCGACCGTGCGCACGACCTCCAGGCGGGGAGGGGCGATCAGCTCGGGCGGGCCGTCGATGGCCTTGTCGTAGGCGTCCTTGCCGGTCAGACGGAAGGCGCCGAAGACGGTCCACTCGATGTCGTCGGTCAGGCACGACAGGATCTGCTCGTGATCGTTCTTACGGAAACCGTCCAGGTAGGTGTTGACGGTCTCGATGTTGCGCGACATGTCTGCTCCTTCGGTTGCCGTACATAGGGCGTCACCGTGCAACCCGGTGGTGCCCCTGTAGGTGATCGGAGCGCGCAGAGCGTTCTCGACATCACACCGACGCCCAAAAACCGGCACCCGTGCCCGACGCGGACGCCATTGATCCTTGTCAATCTCGCGGTTGGAGGGGGTGAGCCTCTTCCATGGACCAGGTGCCTCGGCCCCCGGTGACCCGCTGCGGAACAGGACGCGTCCCGGTGGCCCCAGGTAGCGCACGACGGCGGCGTGGTCGCCCGTGATGGAGCCCTGTGGAGGTACCGAGGGCTACCGCCGCCGGCAAGCCGTGTCAACGGCCTCCGGCCAGAACGGCCTGCTACGGCCACCGGAGGCCGACCAGGTCAAACAGCAACGCAGAGTGACGCGGAACCCACCGAGCCCACCGGGCCGCTGAGGGCCCGGCTCGCCCGCACCGCATGGCGGCTGCTCGACGACCGGGGGGTTCGGCCTGGTCAGAGGGGGTATGGG
>NZ_SMKK01000114.1 GCF_004348425.1 Actinomadura sp. 7K507 | reverse complement strand
CCGCTGGAGGAGCCGGAGGCGAGCAGAAGTCCGATCGGGCGTGCCGTGGTGGGCAAGGCGAGACGTACGACCGGCTGCTGCGCGGCCTGCGGGGGATCAGGGAACGGTCGGGTTGTGGCTCTTAGCTCCTAGCGTCCTTGGATCGCGCGAGCGAGCGTGGCCCAGCGAGTCGCCGGCCACGTGTGGTCCGGGAAATCGGTGCACACGATCTCCGACGGAAGCGGATCATCGCGGCGGCGGATGAGCGCCACCAGGTCACCTTCGCAATTGGGGCAGTCGCCGACCGGCACCTGCCCGCCGCCGTTCGGATACGCGGTCTTCCTCGCGGCCCGGGTGATTTCTCCGATCTCGTCGACGATTTCTCCGGCGGCAGGGTGAGCGGCCAGCCACTCGGCGTGGCGGCAGAGGAACCGGGAGAGCGCCCGGATGTCGCGTGGCGGGGGTTCGAGACGGCGTTCGTCCGTGACGAGGCCCGCCCACGACACCAGGACCGTGCGAATGGCCGTTCGCACCTCCGCGGCGGCGGGGCTTATCGGGGCGGCGGTCGTGATCTTCCGGGGACCGTTGCGCATCACGCGCAATGGCCTTGAACTTGTGTGGCCCATACAGTCGTCGTACAAGGTCGGTAGCTTCTGAATGTCGCCGACCAGCAGGTTCAGGCATGCCGCGCAAACGAACCGGCCTGTTCCGGCTCCGCGTGCCCCCCTCTCCATATTGCTGTTCTTTCCCGGGCACGATGATGCTCGACACAGTACGCGTCCGGTCATACTCTCCCCGTTGATCCCAAGGCCGCCGGTTGTGTACAGAAATACCCTGCTATATGCATCGTCTTCGAAGTGGGCTGGAACGTCAACCGCCCGAACGGAAAACAAACCAAGGAGATAGGCGGAATGGCGGCTGAACCGTGGCGCGCCTCAAGAAGTACCCTCTCGGGGGCAATGTAAGCGCGGGGCCGGGTGCGCTTCGAAATCCCGCGATTGGTCCTGCGGGGATGCCGGTCGATTGCCCGAGTGGCCGTCCATTCGGGTGCGGCGCCGTGGCCGGTGGTTCAGCCGTCGCCCGGTCGGCGGCCGTCACGCGGCAGGTCACCGAGGCGGTCGGCCCGGTTGAGGTGGCGCAGCTTGTCGGGATTGGCGATGAAGTGGATCGCCTGGAGCCGGCCGTCGTGGATGTCGAGTCCCAACACCCCGACCAGCTGGTCGTTCGCGTCGATCGCCGCGGCGCCGGGCTGCCCGTTGATCTCGACGGCATGGACGCTCACACCGGTGCGCGCCAGCACCGACATCGCGACCGACAGGGCACGCGCCACCCGCTGCCGACCGTGCACCGGCCGCTGCTGAGCCGGCACCTTGCCGCCCCCGTCGACGCGCAGCGTCACATCCCGTGCTAGCAGATTCTCCAGCGCCGGCAGGTCGCCCCGCTCGGTCGCCGCGAAGAAACGCTGAGCCAGTTCTTCCCGCTGCCGCCGGGTGGCGTAATAACGCGGCCGGCGCTTCCGTACGTGGTCACGGGCCCGCGCGACCAGATGCCTCGTCCCGTCCACATCGGTGCCGATGATCTCGGCGACCGCCGTATAGGGGTACTCGAAAACCTCGCGCAGCAGGAACGCGGCCCGCTGTAGCGGCGTCAGGCTCTCCAGCAGCACCAGGAATGCCAGCGAAAGCGAATCGATGATCTCGACCTGGTCGGCCGGCATCAATTCGGTGGCCAGTGGTTCCGGCAGCCACTCGCCGACGTACCTTTCCCGCTGCACCCGCGCCGAACGGAACTGATCGATCGCCAGCCGGGTCACCAGCTTGGCGATGTACGCCCGCGGCGAGTCGATTTGTTCGTCCCGTTGAAAGGTCTGGTGCATTCGCAGGAACGCTTCCTGTACCACATCCTCGGCTTCGCTCACGCTGCCGAGCATCTGGTAGGCGATGGCGAACGCGAACGGCCGCAGATCACCGTACAGTTCCGAGATGGACATGCCGTGTCAGCCCGATCCCTCGGCGGAACCCGTGCGACGGTCGGGTGCTGCGGGGCCGGGTCCGGTTCCGCCGGCGCGGCATCGGCGTGGAAACCGGTGACGATACGTCCCCGTGGTTACCGGCGGCAGGGCGCGTTCGCTCGCGGACCCACTCGGCCAAGAAGGCCCTGGGAATGCCTGCTGCACCATGGGGGGCCACAGTAGCAAGAACAATCGACGCGAAAAATCGGGTGCGCCATTGACTTTCCCGGTACCGGTGACGAGCCGAGGAGGCCTCCGTCCCGCCTGGGGTTTCCCGGCGGGCGGGACGCCGGTCCGTGCCCGGCGTCCCGCCCACCGGCCGCGGCCAGGCCGCGGCGGAGCGGACCGTGGTTCACCTGGTTTCCAGGTCGCGGCGGCGGAACCCGGCCAGCCCGGCCGCCACCAGCGCGACGGCGATCAGCAGGAGGATCGTCACCGCCGGCCAGGAGACGCCGTCCAGGGGAGGCTGCCCGGTGTGCTCCATCGGCAGCAGGTTGAGCAGCCACTGAGGCAGATCCACGATCGTGCCGAAGAGTCCGGCGAACAGGCTGTAGCCGATCAGGATCCAGGTCAAGCCGATCGCCCTCGGGAACAGGCCGTACAGCAGTGCCGCGATCCCGAGCAGGACCAGCACCCCCGGCGCGTGTGCCAGGTGCGCCATGGCCATGTCCCAGATGTAGGAGCCGTCGCCGACCGAGACGGCGGCGCCGATCCCGGTCGTGAGGCCGACCACCAGCAGTAGCCCGACCAGCCCGATCGAGAGCACCGCCAGGTAGCCGCCGAACCAGGCCCGTCGGCTGGTCGCGGTCGCCAGGATCGGTTCGGCCCGGCCCTTGGTCTCCTCCGACCGCATGGACTGCACGCCGAGGAGGACCATGACGCCGGCGATCACGGCCGTGAACAGGGTGATCACGCTGAGGTAGCCGTCGACCAGGGTGTCCACGGAGCCGCCGAACATCTCGATCCGGTCCGCGCTGATGTCGTCGGGGTCGGCGACCTGGTCGGCGACCGTCCCGAACAGGAAACCGAAGGCCGCCAGCGCCGCCGTCCACCAGATCAGGCCGGCCCGCTGCAGCCGGAACGCGGCCGCGACGGGCGAGTTGAGCCAGGGCGCCGCGGCCGGGGCTCCCCGCCGGGCCGGGACCAGTCCGGCGCCGACGTCCCGGCGGCCCGACAGCGCGTAGCCGACGGCGGCGGTGGCCGAGGCGAGCGCGACCGACAGCAGCAGCGGCCACCAGCGGCCGTCGACATAGGGCCGGGTCTGGTTGGACCAGGCCAGCGGTGAGAACCAGGACAGCGGGCTGCCATAGTCGGTGATCATGTCGCCCACGGCCCGGACCGCCCAGGCCGCGCCCAGCGTCGCGCCCGCGATCGCGGTCGCGGTGCGGGAGTTCTCGGTGATCTGGACGGTGAGCGCGGTGATGCCGGCGAAGACCAGGCCGACGGCTCCGACCGCGGCGCCGAACAGCAGTCCCGGACCGCTGCCGTGGCCGTTGGCCGTCAGGGCGCCGCAGAGCAGCAGCGCCAGCAGCACGTTCGCGCCCGCCGCCACGGTCAGCGCCGCGGTGAGCTGCGCGTGGCGCCCCACCACGCTGGAGCGGACGAGTTCGGCCCGGCCGTTCTGCTCGTCGAGCCGCGTGTGCCGCGAGACCAGCAGCAGGCTCATCAGCGCGGCCAGGATGAAGAAGAACACCCCGTACACGTTGGTGAGGTACCGCTCCGTGGTGATGGCGTCGCGGCCGTACCCGGGGCCGAACAGGGCGCCGATCGTCCCCTCGGTGAACCGCCTGACGTCCTGCAACTGCGCCTCGGTCTTGGTCGCCTCGGACACCACCGTGTTGAAGTACGACAGCAGCACCGTGATGCCCAGCAGCCAGGCCGGCAGCTTGATCCGGTCGCGGCGCAGGACGAGCCGGACGAGCGCGCCGGTACCGGTGAGCACACTGCCGGGCGAGCGCCGGGCGGACGCCCGGGCCGGCTCCCGGACGGTGGTCGCCGTCACAGCTCCTCCCGCCCGGCGGCGCCGCGCGGGGTCCCGTCGCCGTTTCCGGCCCCGGCGAGCTCGTCGCCGTAGTGGCGCAGCATGAGCTCCTCCAGCGTGGGCGGGTGGCTGATCAGGCTGCGGATGCCGGACTCGCTCAGCGCCCTGACCGCGTCGTCGAGGTGTTCGCCGTCGACGGCGAACCGCACCCGGCCCTCCCCGGCCTCCAGGTCGTGGACGCCCGGCAGCCGCTCCAGGCCGGCGGCCGGACGGCCGGTCTCGGCCTCGATCGTGGTGCGGGTCAGGTGCCGCATCTCGGCGAGCGTCCCCGACTGCACGATCCGGCCCTGCCGGATGATGCTGACCCTGTCGGCGAGGTGCTCCACCTGAGCCAGGATGTGGCTGGACAGCAGAACCGTGCGCCCCTCGGCCTTCATCTGGCTGATCACGTCCTGGAAGACCACCTCCATCAGCGGGTCGAGCCCGGCGGTCGGCTCGTCGAGCAGCAGCAGCTCCGCGTCCGAAGCCAGCGCCGCCACGATCGCGACCTTCTGCCGGTTCCCCTTGGAGTAGGTACGGCCCTTCTTGCCGGGATCCAGGTCGAACCGCTCGATCAGCTCCGTCCGGCGGGTCTTGTCGAGGCCGCCCCGGAGCCGGCCGAGCAGATCGATCGCCTCGCCCCCGGTCAGGTTCGGCCACAGCTCGACGTCCCCCGGCACGTACGCCATCCGGCGATGCAGGTCGACCGCGTCGTACCAGGGGTCGGCGTCCAGCACCTTCGCCTGGCCCGAATCGGCCCGCAGCAGCCCGAGCAGCACCCGGATGCCGGTGGACTTCCCGGCCCCGTTCGGGCCCAGGAACCCGTGCACCTCACCGGTCTCCACCGACAGGTCGAGACCGTCCAGCGCACGGGTCGTCCCGAAAGTCTTCACCAGCCCCGACGTGGCGATAGCGGCGTTCATGGCCTCACTCCGTCCTGCGGGAGGCCTGCCCCGGCCACACTGGGGTCGCCTTTGATCGGCTGGGAAGCAGGTTGCCTGCCGCTCGCGGCAGGCGCGCCGGCAATGAAGACCTTCACCACGTCTCCGTTCGTCTCCTGTCGGTGCACTCGCGAACCAAAGACGAGACAGCCCCCCGATTCATGAACAGCTGTGACGCAGATCACAGTGCGCGGCGGCGAGGGGCTTGGCCGGCGCGTTGCCGATTCTGTGGCCGGGACTGGTGGTAGCGCCGGGAGGGCCGGTGAATACCGGAGGTAGACATCCACCGGAGGGCGGGCGGAAGTTGCGGGAATGGCTGGTCCGGGTCAAGGCGGAGGCGACACCGGTCTACGGGCTCGCGGTCACCCTCGGCCTGGGTCTGCCTCTGCTCCTCGGCCTGCTGACCGACCGGATGGGTCAGGGGACGCTGGGCGCCCTGGGGGCATTCCTGCTCGCCTTCGGCGCTCCCGGCGGCCCCTACGGGAACCGCGCCCGGTCCCTGGCCGTCTCCCTCGCGGCCATCGTCGCCGGCGGCGCGCTCGGCGGGCTGCTCGCGGGCCACCCATGGGCGACCGTCGCCGTCCTCCCCGTCGTGGTCGTCCTGGCGGCGTCGGTCCCCTGGATCAGGCCGACGGCCGCGATGGCCGTGCTGCTCACGTCCGTCCGGCCGCCGCCCGGGGACCCGCTGGAGAACATGCTGCTGATGGGCCTCGGCGGGCTGTGGCTCGCCCTGCTCCTGCTGTCGCCCTGGCCGGCCCGGCGGCTCCGGCCGCTGGACGACGCGCTGGGAAGGGCCGCCGGCTCCGTCGCCGCGCTGCTGGACACCGTGGCCGGCGACCTGGAGACGTCCACCTGGACGGGCGGAATCCACTCCTCCGACAACTGTGGCTGGGAGCGGTCGCGAAGGCATGTGGAGACCGCCCTGCGCGACGCCACCGCCACCTCCCGCTACTACCGCGGCGAGGACGAGGCCCAGGAGAACCTCCAGCCGCAGCAGATCATCGACACGTTGCGCCGGATCGTGTGGGAGACCGTCGGACTGCACACCCAGATCCACGTGCTCGTCGACAGGGGACCCGCCCCGGACCCATGGCGCTCCGACGCCACCGAGGCGATCCGCGGGCTGGCGCAGGGCGTCCGGACACTGTCCACGGCGCTGGCCCGGGAAACGGCGGCACCGGCCGCCGGACCGTCCCCCGATCTCGCACGCCACGCACGCGGCGGTGACGGGGCCGTCCTGCGGCAGATCACCCACTCCGTCGACCGCATCGACAGCGCCCTGGAGTCGGCCCGGGACGAACTCGGCGACGGACTGCGGCTGGCTCCGTCCGTCCACTGGAAGCGGCCCCGGTTCGAACCCGGCGAGGCCGCGGCCGCCCTCGCCCGCGAGGTCCGGGAGCGATCACCCCGCTTCCGGCACGCCACGCGCGTCGCCGTGCTGGTCACGGTGGCGATGGCGATCACCGCGGCCTTCCGGCTGCAGCACGGGCAGTGGATGGCGGTGACGGTCCTGGTCAGCCTGCGCGACACCTACGGCAGGACGGTACCGCGCGTCGTGCAGCGGATCACCGGCAACGCGGCGGGCAGCATGATCGCGGCCGTCGTGCTGGCCGCCGCACCCGCGCGCCCGCATGTCGTCGCGCTGATGCTGGTGTTCGCACTGGCGGGGTTCACGCTCCGGTCGTTCAGCTACACCGCATGGACGGTGTGCTCGGCGCCGCTGCTCATGATGCTGATGGATCTCACGAAAGTGTCCCGCTGGTCCGTGGCGCTGGACCGCGTCGAACTCGTCGCCGCCGGAGGCGTGATCGCGGCACTCGGCGCCCGCGTGCTCTGGCCCCGGGGGGCCGCGCGGCAGGTGCCCGCCAGGACGACCGAGCTGCTGACCGCGATGGCGGCGCTCACCCGCGCGGCCGCCTCGGTGCTCGACGGCCGGCGACCCGGCCTCGAAGGCGACGAGATGGCCGCCGCGGGGAAGGCCATCGACGGTGCCGCCGACGCCGGGACCAGGCTGAAGGACGAGCCGGCGCCGGACACCGTCCAGGCCGGGCAGCTGCACGCGGCGGTCCGGGCCGCCCTCCGCATCCGCGACCGGCTCATCGCGGTAACGGACCTGGCCTCGGAGAACGCCGACGAGAACAGCCCGTCCGCCCGCACACTCGACCGCCTGGCCGACGCCCTGGAACGCACCGCGACCCAGACCGAACCCGACCCGCCCGGCCGGAACGACCTGGACGACCCGCTGGCCGCCCCGGACGACCGGCCCGAGCCCGCCCGCTACACGCTGACCGCCCTGACCGACGACGTCGACGACCTGATCAACACACTGGCGAAGCTGAACCGGCAAAGCGCACTCAGTGCCACCACCCGGTAAGCGCCTGGAGATGCCGGCGCCCCCGGGGGAACACAGGTACCGATCAGGCTCGGAAGGCGGCTGCGGCGTCCATTGACTCGATGCCGAAGACGACCGAGCCGACCGGGGTGCCGCCGGCGGCGGCGTGGACCCGGGCCGCGGCGTCGGCGCCGAAACCGCCGAACAGCTCGATCAGCCCGGCCGTCTCCTGCGCGGCGACCCGTTCCGCGGCCTCGATGCCGGGCACCGCGACCGCGGTGAACCGGGCGCCGCCGCCGTGCTCGCGGACGATCCGGTCCCGGTCCGGGTCGGCGCCCGGCACCAGCGCCATGAAGAGGTCCGACTGGATCTCCCCGGCCAGGAAGGCCAGGTGGTAGCGGGAGATCGCGGCCAGCGACTCGCTGCCGTAACCGATCGCGCCGACCGGGACCCGGTCGCCGACACCGGCGATCACCGTCGCCGCGCCGACCGGTCCGAAACCGCCGCACAGCTCGATCAGACCGGCGCCCTCGTCGACCAGCCCGGCGACCACCGGCGCCGCGTCCTCCTCGTCCGGGACGGCGACCAGCGTCACCCGGCGCCCACCGCCCTCGAACACGATCCGGTCCTTGTCCGGGTCGGCGCCCGGCTGCGGGTAGATCACGACTGACTGGGACATCGCGTTCGCTCCTCGGCTCTCGTTCCGCTCGACGCCGACGACGCTATGGGGAGCCGCTGATGATCGGCTGACGGTCCACTTACGATCGGGGCATGCGATTCGGGGTGCTGGGCCCTCTGTCCGTGTGGACCGACACGGGAGACGAGGTCGCCGTCCCCGGCGCCAAGGTGCGCGCCCTGCTGGCCGACCTGCTGGCCCACCACGGGCGTGCGGTGCCGGGGGAGACCCTGATCGAGGACCTCTGGGAGGGACTGCCCCCGGCGCATGCCTCTGGAGCACTCCAGTCGAAAGTGGCGCAGCTCAGGCGGGCCCTGGAGCTGGCCGAGCCCGGAGCCCGCGCGCTGGTGGAGACCGTCCCGCACGGGTACCGCCTGCGGGTCGAAGCGTCCCGGGTGGACGCGGCGGCGTTCGGTGACCTGGTCGCACGCGCGCACTACGCGGAGGCCCTCGACCTGTGGCGCGGCCCCGCCTTCGCCGGGTACGCCGAGGCGCCGTTCGCCCGAGCCGCCGCGGAACGGCTGGAGGAGCAGCGCGTCACCGCGTTCGAAGGGCTCGCCGAGCAGCGCGTCGAACGCGGCGAGCACCGGGCGCTGGCCGACGAGCTCGCGGCGATGCTGGCCGCCCATCCGCGCCGCGAACGGCTGCACGCCGTCCGGATCCGCGCCCTCTACCTGGACGGACGGCAGGCCGAGGCGCTGGCGGCCTACCGCGAGATCAGGGACAGGCTCGCCGAGGAGCTTGGCGTGGATCCCGGCCCGGAGCTGGCGGCGCTCCACCAGGCCGTCCTCCGGCAGGACCCGGCGCTGGCCGGGCCTGGGGAGCCGCCGGCGTCGAACCTTCCCGTCCCGCTCACCGCGCTCGTCGGGCGGGACGAGGCCGTCTCCGACGTCCGGGAGCTGCTGCGCGCGCACCGGCTGGTCACGCTGACGGGTCCGGCCGGGGTGGGCAAGACCCGGCTCGCGCTGGAGGCCGCGCGCACCGACGGGGACGGAGCGTGGCTGATCGAGCTGGCCGGCGTCGACCCCGGCGGGGAGCGCGAGGACGCGACAGGCTTGGCCGACCGTATAGCCGCGGCGCTCGGGGTGCGGGGCGAGTTGGTCCAGGCCCTGCGCGACCGCCGGATGCTGCTCGTCCTGGACACCGTCGAGCACCTCGCCGTACCGGCGTCCAGGCTGGTCATGGCGCTGCTGGGGGCCGCGCCCGGGCTCCGGGTCCTGGCCACCGGTCGGGAGCCGCTGGCTGTGCCGGGCGAACGGATACGGCCGGTGCCGCCCCTGGGCCGGGACGCGGCGGTCCGGCTCTTCAGGGACCGGGTGTCGGACGCCGCGCCCGGCTTCACCGCCGACGACGCGGACATCGCGGCGCTGTGCCTCCGGCTCGACCGGCTGCCGCTGGCGATCGAACTGGCCGCCGCGCGGGTCCGGACCCTCGGCCTGGGGGAGGTGGCGGCGCGGCTCGACGACCGGTTCCGGCTGCTGGGCTCGGGCACCCGCACGCTGCGCGCCGCCTTCGACTGGAGCTGGGACCTGCTGGACGGCCGCGAACGCGCGGTGCTGCGCCGGTTGTCGGTCTGCGCCGGCGGGTTCGACCTCGCCGCGGCGGAGGCGGTCGCCTCGGGTCCGGGGGTGGCGCCGGGAGACGTCGCGGGGACGGTGGCGGCCCTGGCCGACCGCTCCCTCCTGTCCGTCGACTCCCTACTGTCCGCCGACGAGGCCGGGCCGCGGCGGTTCGGGCTGCTGGAGAGCGTCGCCGCGTACGCGCACGAGCGGCTGGACGAGGCGGGTGAGGCGGCCGAGTACGCCGAGCGCCACGCTGGCCACTTCGCGCGGCTCGCGGAGGAGGCCGACCTGCGGCTGCGCGGCCCGGGGCAACGGGAATGGCTGCGCCGCCTGGACGCCGAGACCGCGAACCTGCGTGCCGCGCTCGACCGGGCGCTGGACCGGGGCGACGGAGAGTTCGCGCTGCGGCTGTGCGGGTCGCTCGGCTGGTACTGGTTCCTGCGCGGCCGGTACCGCGAGGCGCACCGCTCGTTCGGCCGGGCCCTCGACGCCGACGCCCCCGCGGGCGGGTCGCGGGCCGGCGCCCTGGTCTGGCGGGCCGCCCTGGAGGCGTGGGAGCGCATGCCGGTCGAACCGGTGGAGCCCACCGGGGACCTGTCCGCGCGCGAGCGCTGGCTCCTGGGGTTCGCCCGAGCCGACGGCGGTGACCTCCCCGCCGCCATCGGCATCGTGAACGAGGCGCTGGAGGACTTCCGCAGGCTCGGCGACCGCTGGGGCACGGCGGCGGCGCTCTCCGTCCTCGGCTGGGAGTCGCTGCGGCTCGGGAACCTCAAGGCCGCGCGCCGTGCCGGGGACGAAGGGCTGGCGCTCTTCCGCGAGGAGGGCGACCGGTGGGGCGAGTCGCGCGTCCTGCAACTGCTCGGCGTGCTCGCGGAGGTGGACGGGGACTACGGCCGTGCGGAACGGCTGCACCTGACGGGCCTGGCCTCGGCCGAGGAACTGCAGCTCTGGCCGCTCGTCGTGGAGGAGATCTCCCAGCTCGGCAGGATCGCCGCGCTGGCCGGGGACTTCGAACGAGCCGACGCCCATTACGAGCGCGCGATGCGGGTGGCGCGCGACCGATCGTTCCACCACGGGGTCGTCCACGCGCGAGTGGGCCTGGGGGCCTCCGCGCGTCGGCAGGGCCGACTCGACAGCGCCGAGGAGCATCTGCGCGCCGCCGAAGTGGCCCACCGCTCGGACGGCTACCGCTCCGGCCTCGCCTATGTCCTCGCGGAGCTCGGTTTCGTCGCGGAACTGCGCGGTGACGCCGCCCTGGCCCGCGCCCGCCACGAGGAGAGCCTGGCCCTGGCCCGCGGCGCCGACGACCCGCGTGCCGTGGCGCTGGCCACCGAGGGGCTCGCCGGCGCGGCGTCCCTGGAGGGCGACGCCGGTGAGGCCGCGCGCCTGCTCGGCGAGGCGTCCGCGATCAGGCCGCTGCCGCCCGCCGAGCGCGCCGACGTCGACAGGATCGCGGCCCGAGCACGCTCCTGACCCCACCCCGGAACGGCGCCGCCGTAGCGGTTGCCGCCTCCGGACGACCTCGCACCGGCCAATTGACAAATGAAATTGTCAATTCTACGGTGGGGAGGTGAGTGAAGCCGCCCCGGAGCCTGCACCGAAGTCGGTCCCGCCTGGTGTGTCGCCGCTGCGGCGCACCTTGCTGGAGCACCTGACGGACCCCGCCTCGGCCAGCGACCTGGCGCGGCGCCTGGACATGCCGAGGCAGAAGGTCAACTACCACCTGCGGGTGCTGGAGCGACTCGGCCTCGTCGAGCAGGTCGACGAGCGGCAGCGGCGCGGCTTCGTGGAGCGCCGCGTCCGCGCGGTCGGCACCGACCGGTTCTCCAGCGCCTACCTGCTCACGGCCGCCTCGCGGCTCGCCGACGACGTGGCCGTCCTGCGCGAGCGGGCCGCCGCCGCGGGCAAGCCGATCCTCACCTTCACCACCGAGGTCGACATCGACTTCGCCTCACCCTCGCAGATGCACGAGTTCACCGAGCGGCTGGCGGATGCGGTCCGGCGGCTGGCCGCCGACTACCACCGGCCCGACGAGGCCCGCGTGCGGCGGCACCGGGTGGTGATCGGCGCGCATCCCGTGATCACCAAGACGCCCGAGCAGGCGGCCGCCGAGGCCGCCGCCCAGCCACGGAGGACTCGATGACGCGTGAGCACCACCACGAGATCGAGATAGACGCCACCGCCGACCAGGTATGGCGGGCCGTCACCGACGGCGACGAACTCACCCGCTGGTACGCCGCCCAGGCCCAGGTCACCCCCGGCGAGGGCGGCACGGTCACGGTCGGCTGGGAGGGCACGCCGGAGGGCGTCAGCCGCATCGACCGGTGGGAGCCCGGCCGCCGCCTGCGCCTGGTCGACCAGCCGTCCGACGACTTCCCGCCGCTCGACGAGCCCACCGTCCAGGAGTGGACGATCGAGGCCCGGGGCGGCAAGACCGTCCTGCGCCTGGTGCACTCGGGCTTCCCCGCCACCGACGACTGGGACGACATCTACGACAGCACCGACCACGGCTGGGACGTCTTCCTGCTCATCCTGCGCCACTACCTGGAACGGCACCGGGGGCAGCCGCGCCGCTCCGCGGTCGCCACCGGCCCCGCGACCGCCTGGGACACCATCCTGACCTCCCACGGCGTCACCGGCGACCGCTACACCACGACCCTGCCCACGGGCGAATCCCTCTCCGGCGAGGTTCTGCTGCACCGCCCCGAAAAGGTCCTGCTCGCCACCGTCGACCAGCTCGACGACGGCCTGGTGTTCATCGCCCTGGAAATGGGCGTCCTCTGGGCCAGCCTCGCCGCCTACGGCCCCGCTCGAAAGCGCCTCGACGGCCTCGACGGCCACTGGCGCTCATGGATGCTCGACGAAAGGACACCGGAGCGATGACCAACCTAGGCATCGTCGGACTCGACCTCACCGTCCCCGACGCCCCACGCCTGCGCGACTTCTACGCCGCCGTCGTCGGCTGGGGCGTCTCGGGCCTGAAGAACGGCGAGAACTACGACGACAACGACGACTACTTCATGACCGGCGCGGACGGCGTCCCCGTCGCGGGAGTCTGCCAGCGCCAGGGCGAGAACGCCGACCTGCCGCCCCAGTGGCTGGCCTACATCGCCGTCGACGACCTGGACGCCAGGGTCGCCAAGTGCGAGGAACTCGGCGGCAGCGTCGTCACGGGCATCAAGGGAGACGGCCCCGGCTCGTACTGCGTCATCAAGGACCCGTCCGGAGCCGTCCTGGCCCTCATGCAGAACCCGGAGCCGTAAACCCAGCCGGCATTGGCGGCCGCCCGTCGGCTGATGGCCCGAGACCACGCCGGTCACCGGATCGACGACCACCAGCCGACCGGCGGCACCCCGCGCACGGCGCCGCCGACGGCCTCCGTCTAGTCCAGGTCGGACATGTCGAGGACGAAGCGGTAGCGGACGTCGTTGCGCCGGAGGCGGTCGAGGGCCTCGTTCACGCGGGTCGAAGGGAGCGTCTCGATGTCGGCGGTGATGCGGTTGTCCGCGCAGAAGGCGAGCATGGCGGCCGTGGCGGGACGGCCGCCGCTTCCCGCGGAGCTGAGCTTCTTGCGCCCTATGAGCAGGTCTGTGGTCTCCACGGTGACGGGTCCGAGGTGCCCAAGGTGGCTGAGCGTGCCGTCCATGGCGACGAGCCGCAGGTACGGGCCAAGGTCGTGCGGCGCGGAGATGGTGTCGATGACGACGTCGAACCGGTCACGGGCCTCGGCCATCTGTTCCGGATCCGTTGAGACGATGGTCGTGCGCGCTCCGAGACGGCGTGCGTCCCCGGCCTTGCCGGGGGAGCGGCTGATGACCGATGTGTCGGCACCCAGCGCCACCGCCAGCTTGACCGCGAGATGGCCCAGGCCGCCCAGCCCCGCCACCGCCACCCGGCTGCCAGGACCTACGCCCAGCGTGTGCAGGGGTTCCCAGACGGTGATCCCGGCGCAGAGCAAGGGAGCGGCGGCGGCCGGGTCCAGGTCGGCGGGGAGGGGGTAGGCGAACCGGTCGCGGACGACGTACTCGCGTGAGTAGCCGCCCAGGGTGGTCGTGCCGTCCTGGCGGTCGGTGCCGCCGTAGGTCAGGGTCGGGAAGGCGCGGCAGAAGTTGTCCTGACCGGCCCGGCACATGGGGCAGTGGCCGCAGGAATCGACGATGTTGCCGACCGCGACGGGGTCGCCGGCGGAAAAGCGGGTGACCGCGGGCCCGGTGTCGGTCACCACCCCGGTGAACTCGTGCCCCGGCACCAGCGGACGTGCCGCGTCGCCGTCGAGGGCGTGCAGATCGGTGTGGCACACGCCGCAGTAATCGACGCGGACGGCAAGGTCGTCGGGACGCAGATCGCGGCGGTTCAGCGGCGTGCGCCGCAGCGTCGCGGTCGGCCCGTCCGCCTGCCAGCCGACAGTGGTTCGCACAGCTCTTCTCCTTAAACAGACTGTTCTGTTTGGTTCACGGTAGGCACGGCTCGCCCGCAAAGCAAACCAACCGTTCTGTTTGGTATCTTCGGGGGCATGGTGGACCAGTCCCTGACCGCGCGCGGAGCGGCGACCTACCAGCGCATCCTCGACGCGGCGACCCAGGAGTTCGCCGAGCGAGGAATCGCCGGAGCGCGCATCGAGCGGATCGTGGCCACCGCACGCACCAACAAGGCGCAGCTCTACGCCTACTTCGGCAACAAGGAGAAGCTCTTCGACGCGGTCTTCTCCGGCTCGCTGGAGCGGATCATGAACGTCGTGCCGATCGACGCCACCGACCTCGCGGACTGGGCCGTCCGCCTCTACGACGAGTACCTGCGGCGCCCGGACCTGATCCGGCTGGCCACCTGGGCTCGCCTGGAGCGCCGGCCGGCCGCTCATCTCGTCGACGACCACGCCCGCGTCGACGACGGCAAGCTGCGCGCCATCGCCGGCGCCCAGGCCGTCGGCCACGTGCGCGAGGGCGACCCGTTCGACGTGATGGCCATGGTCATCGCCATGTCCATGGCCTGGTCGCCCGTCAGCAACGTCTACGCGGCGACCGCCGAGGAACCCCCTGAAGTGCACGGGCAACGCCGCGCCCTGCTCCGCGACTGCGTCCGGCGCGCCGTCATGACGGACTGACCGGCGACGGCTCGCGGCCCCGGGATCTGCTGACCGGTTCCCGACCCGGACAACATCCCCCACGGGTGACTTCCGGGTGAACTCCACCCTATTGACGCTGGCTGTGGCCTTCGTTACGGTTCCAGAACCGTCATTCTAGACGGACGATTCTAGAGCCTGCCTCGGGTAACCCTGGTGACGCTCGATCGCAATCGAGGAGGAGATGGGGACATGGCAGCGGTAGGGGTGTTCGAGACCCTGAAGACCCGGAAGATGTCGCCGATGCAGTGGCGGACGGTGGCCATCGGCCTGCTCCTGGTCGTGTTGGACGGCTACGACATCGCACTGACCTCGTTCTCGTCGCCGTACATCGCCGACGACTTTCGGAATCTCGTCCAAGGAGCTCGGCCTGGCGATGTCGGGCGCGCTCGTCGGCCTGTTCATCGGAGCGGTCGGGCTGGCACCGCTGGGCGACAGGATCGGCCGCCGGGCCACGGCCCTTCTCGGGTCCTACATCGTGGCGGCCGGCATGACGGTCTCCACCTTCGCCGGGGACCTGGGCACCCTGACCGCCGGCCGAATCCTGACCGGCGCGGGGATCGGCACCCTCATCGCCGTCGTGGCCGTCATCTTCTCCGAGTACACCAACGCACGCGTCTACCCGATCGTCATGACCGGGTACGCCGCCGGCATCCCCATCGGGACGGTCGTCGGCTCGTCCTTCGTCGGGCCCGTGCTGGACGAGCAGGGGTGGCGCTTCGCCTTCGGCCTGGGCCTCGGAGGCGCGATCCTCGGCATCGTCCTAGTCCATCTGATGGTGCCCGAGTCGCTGGCCTACATCGCCTCGTCCCGGAAGGCCGGCGCGCTGGAGCGCTTCAACAAGCTCCTCGGGCGGATGGGTCTCGAGCCTGTGAGCGCCCTCCCGGAGAGCGAGAACCTCACCCAGAAGAGGGCGCCGTTCTCCGAGGTCCTCCGGGGAAGGCTCCTGCGCAACACCCTGATGGCGAGCTTGGCCTACTTCCTGTTCATGGTGAGCTTCTACTTCACGACGAACTGGGCCGCCAAGTACATGGCGGACGTCACGGGCGATCGCTCGGTGGCCGCGCAGACCATGTCGTGGTACGGCATCGGCGGCGTGATCGGGGTCGCGCTCTTCGGTGTCGTCATCGCGCGGCGCAACATCTACCGGATGACCGCGGTCGTTATCGTCCTGGGCGCGGGCTGCCTCGCCTTCTTCGGCCATGCGGCGACCGTCCAGATGGTTCCCTTCCTCGTCATCGCCGTCACCTCGTTCTTTCTGAGCGCCGCGACGACGGGCTTCTACGCGGCGGTGCCCCTGCTCTACCCGGAGAAGGTCCGCTCGACCGGCTTCGGGCTGGTCATGGGGGTCGGGCGCATCGGCGGCATCAGCGCTCCGACGCTCGGCGGCGCGTTCTTCGACGCCGGGGTGGCGCCGCGCCTGACCTTCGCGGTGTTCGCGCTCCCGCTCCTGCTCTCGGCGATCGGGCTGCTGTACCTGTACGCCCACGTGCGCCGCGGCGACCGCGCCGACCGCGCCGAGCAGGCGGGCTCCGGCGCTGCGGACCGCCCAGGCGCGCACGGTGTCCTGACCAAGGAAGGATCCAAGTGACCGAGGAGAACAAGACCGCACTGGTGATCGCCGCGAGCAGCGGGATCGGCGCGGCGACGGCCCGTGAGCTCGCGGCGCGCGGCCATCGCGTCATGGTGATGGCCCGCGGCGAGGCGGTGGACGACCTCGCCCGCGAGATCGGCGGCCTGGCGGTGCGCGGGGACTACACCGCGCCGGGGACGATCGAGTCGGCGGTGGAGCGCGCGGCCGGCGAGTGGGGACGTCTCGACGTCGTCGTGAACAGCGCCGGGCACGGGCCTAAGGGCACCCTCGAAGAGCTCACGGACGAGCAGCTGGCCCTCGGCTTCCAGCTGTACTTCTACAACGTCGTGCGGTCCTGCAGGGCGGCGCTGCCGGTCATGCGGTCCCAGGGAGGCGGCGCGATCGTCAACGTCTCCAGCGCCGCCCCCACCGAGCCTTCGCCGCGCTTCCCGACGTCCATGGTGGCGCGGGCCGCGATGACGACCTGGGTCAAGCTGTGGTCGGCCGAGGTGGCGGCCGACGGCATCAGGGTCAACAACGTGCTCCCCGGGTACACGGTCGCCGACCCGGCGGCGGTCCCGGACGAGTGGGTGGCGAACATCCCGATGCGCCGCCCGGCCGCGTTCGCCGAGGTCGCCCGCACGGTGGGGTTCCTCGCCTCGGAGCACGCCACCTACATCACGGGCCAGAACGTGCGCGTGGACGGAGGCGCGACCCGCAGCGTCTGACCGCACCCGCGGCCTGCGCCCTTTCCGGCGCCCTTTCCGGCGGCCGTCAGCCGGCGCCGGCGGAGACGGAGTTCTGCTCGCCGGAGACGGACTTGTGCTCGTGCGCGAGTTTCACGTACCGGTCGACGAGCCCTTCGAGTGCCTGGGCGGCGAGATCGGCGTACTCGGCGAAGTCGATGCGGATCCCCGAGTTGGCGTGGACGTAGAAGCCGTCGGTAAGGGCGAGGCTGAGGACGGCCAGCTTCTCCGGCAATTCGGGAAACGCCTCGACCACGTCCTGCGACAGCGAGTCGGCAAGATGCCTGACATTGATCTCGAACATCTTGCTGCGGATCCGCACATAGGTGCGCCGCACCTCGCTGTTCTCGCCGAGGCCGCCGAGATGTTTGTCCAGCGCCAGGATCATCGCGACTTTCAGCAGGGCCTCCTCCCGCGAGTAACCACCGGGGTCTTCGCGGACCGGACCGGCGATGCCGCGGGTCACCTTGTCGCGGACGGCGATGGGGCCGGCATGGATCTTCAGCCATTCGGCGTAGCTGTGCTCCAGCAATTCGACGAAGAGCTGTTCCTTGTTCTTGAAGTGCCAGTAGACCGAGCCGATGGGCAGGCCCGACTCGGCGCTGACGTCGGCCATCGTCGTGCCCTCGTAGCCGCGTTCCACGGCGAGGTGCAGGGCCGCCTGGAGGATCTGCTCCTTGGAGTTCTCTGACCTCGCCCGCCGTGAAGTGCCTCGAGTCATGGGCGAAGTCTACGCGAGCCGGAGCCTGGGACCGGGCCCGGGGACGGCGGGCTTGCGCGGAGTCACCGGCTGCTAGTATCGTCATTCTGGAATCAACATTCTAGTGAAGGTGAGGCCCCATGCGCTTCGCGCTGGCGGCGGTGAGCCACGCTCCGACGCTGGGCCGGGTCGATCCCGGCGGGACGATCTACGAAGAGATCCTCGCGGCGATCGGACGCGTCCAGGAATTCGTCACCGAATTCGACCCCGAGATCGTGGTCTCGTTCGGCCCCGACCATTTCAACGGGGTCCTGTACGAGATGATGCCGTCGTTCTGCATCGGCGCGCAGGCGGAGGGCATCGGCGACTGGGGTACGGCGAAAGGCCCCCTTCCCGTTGATTCGGAGACCGCGCGCCGGCTGCATGCGGGCGTCCTGGCCCAGGGAATCGACGTGGCGCGCTCGGAAATGCTGAAGGTCGACCACGGAATGCTCCAGACGATGGAGTTCATCTTCGGCAAGGGATTCACCAAGCCCTTCGTGCCCGTCTTCGTGAACTGCGTGGGCCTGCCGCTCGGCCCGATGCGGCGGATGCGCCTCTTCGGCGAGGCGATGGGCGCGACGGCGAAGGAGTTCGGCAAGCGAGTGCTCTTCCTCGCCTCCGGCGGCCTATCGCACGACCCTCCGATCCCGGTGTTCGACACCGCACCCGCCCCGGTGCGGGCGCGGCTGACCAGCGCCGTCATCACGCCCGAGCAGCGCGCCGAGCGCGAAGCCATGATCATGAAGGCGGCGCACGCGCACGCCCGCGGCGAGGGCGGCTCCAAGCCGGTCAACGATGCCTTCGACCGCGAACTCCTGCGCGTCCTGGCGTCCGGTGACCTGAGCCAAGCCGACGCGTGGCAGAACGACTGGGTCACGCGCGAGGGCGGGTCCGGGGCGCAAGAGGTGCGCACCTGGCTGGCCGCGTTCTCCTCGCTGTCGGCACTCGGCGGGTACTCGGTGGTGGACGAGGGCTACTGGCCCTCCGTCCCCTGGGGCGCCGGCTTCGGCGTGGTGACGGCGAGGTCGGCCGCATGACGATCCGCAGCGTGCACCACCGGACACTGTGGTCGCAGATCGCCGACCTGCCGCACGTCCTGGAGTTCCCGGAGATCGCGGGGACCCGCACCCGGGTGCTCCGCATGGGATCCGGCACCCGGACCGTCCTCATGCTCGCCGGGACGAGCGGGCACATCGAGGCGTTCACGCACAACCTGCGCGCGCTCAGCGAGCACTACCAGATCATCGCCTACGACTACCCGGGTCACGGCTACTCGACCCTGGCCAGGGGCAGGCTCGAGATCGCCGACTACGTCGAGCACCTGCTCGCGCTCATGGACCACTACGACCTGGACCGGCCCCACCTGTGCGGCGAGTCCCTCGGCGGCTGGATCGCCCTGAAGGTGGCGCAGCAGTGCCCCGAGCGCTTCGCCTCCCTGATCCTGAGCGCGCCCGGCGGGCGGATGATCCCGGCCGACCGGATGCAGCGAGCCCAGAGCGTGTCGCGCCAGTCGGTGCAGGACCCGTCCTGGGAGAACATCCGGGCACGCCTCAACGTCGTCATCCACGACGTGGAGGCGATCAGCGACGAGCTCATCGCAGTGCGCCAGGCCATCTACGCCCAGCCGGGGTTCCTGGACTCGATGAACGCGATCCTCGCCCTCCAGGACCCCGAGACCAGGCGGCGCAACAGCGTCACGGACACCGACTACGAGAACCAGCCGTTGCCGGCCCTGCTGATCTGGACCGATCACGAGCCTTCCGGCGACCCCGAGGTGGGGCGGGCGCTGGCCGACAAGATGCCGCACGGCCGGTTCGAGCTCGTGGAGGGGGCCGCCCACTGGCCGCAGTGGGAGGAGCCCGAACGGTTCAACGAGGCGGTCCTCCGATTCCTCCGGGAACAGCCGTGAGCGACGTACTAGAGAAGGTGACCGACCTCCTCTGGGAGGCGAACCTCAACCGGACCCGGATGCCGTTCGTCCGCGAGTTCATCGCCGACGACGACGTCGGCTCGGCGTACGAGATCCAGCGCCGGATCGTCCAGCGCAAGATCGCGTCGGGACGCAGGCGCGTCGGACGCAAGGTCGGCCTGACCAACCCGCGGGTCCAGGCCAGGGCGGGCGTGGACGAGCCCGACTACGGAACGATCATGGACGACATGGTCTTCCGCGACGGAGTCGTGTTCGCTCCCGGGGACTACGTCAAGCCGAAGATCGAGGCCGAGGTCGCCTTCGTCCTGAAGAAGGACCTGCACGCCTGGTCCATCCCCGCGATCGAGGACGCGATCGACTACATCGCACCGGCGTTCGAGCTGGTCGACTGCCACTACGAGAACTACGGCATGAAGATCGTCGACACCATCGCCGACAACGCCGCGTGCGCCGGGGTCATCCTGGGCGCCAGGCAGCCCTACGGGAAGGTGGACCTCCGCGAGGTCCGCCTGTCCCTCACCCGCGACGGCGAGGAGATCACCTCCGGGGTCGGCGGCAACGTCATGGACGGCCCGGTCAACGCCATCGCCTGGCTCGCCCGCACCGCCTGCGAGCAGGACGTCCCGCTGCGGGCGGGCGAGCTCCTGCTGACCGGCTCGATCGGTCTGATCATGGACTTCGATTTCGGGCCGCTCTACCGGGCCGACATCACCGGCGTCGGGTCGGTGACCGCACGCTTCGCCGAGGAGTGAACCGATGAGTGAACCGATGAGTGAACCGACCGCGAAGGTCAGCACCGAGGACCGCCTGGCCGTGATGGCGCTGCTCTCCGAGCACGCCTTCCGCAACGACCACGGCCAGGCCGACACCCTCTGGGAGCTGTTCACCGAGAACTGCCGCTCCGAAGGGCCCATGGGCACCATGGTCGGGCGCGAGGCCATCAGGCAGTGGGGCGTCAAGCGGCTGAGCAACCCCAGCAAGGTCCGTCACGTGCTCGGCAACGTCCGCGTGTTCTGGAACGACGGCCGCCTGTGCTCGACGTCCTACTACGTGGCGTTCCGCGACACGCACGCCAACGCGGCGACCCCCGCGAGCGTGGGGGAGTACCACGACACCTTCGACAACGCCGACGGCGAGTGGCTGATCGCCGCGCGCCGTGTCGTGCCGGTGTTCACCAACGCCGACGCCCCGAGGCCGGCGGTCTCGGCCTCCCCGGACGAGGGCAAGTGAACGCTCCCGCGTTCCTGCACCTCGGCGTCGGGTCCCAGCTGATCGCCGAGCACGCGGTGGCCGCCGGGTTCACCGGTGTCGTCGTGGACATGCAGCACGGCGAGCACGATCTCGGTTCGGCGACCCGGATCATCCGTTCGGTGCCCGGCTCGCTGACCCGCACGCTGGTCCGGGTGCCGAGCATCGACCCGGGCGTCATCGGGTCCGTCCTCGACGCGGGAGCGGGCGGGATCATCGCCCCCTGCGTGGAGAGCGCCGAGCAGGCCCGCGCCGTGGTGGCCGCGGCGAAGTTCGCGCCGGCCGGCGCGCGGAGCCTCGGCCCGCAGCGACCCGGGCTGTACGAGGGACCGGACCTGTGCGCCTCCGCGAACGGGGCCGTGCGCGCCTACGTCCAGATCGAGTCGGCCCTGGGGGTCGAGCGGCGGCGCGACATCCTCACCGTGCCGGGCTTGGACGGCGTGTACGTCGGCCCCGCGGACCTGGCCCTGACGATGGGGCAGCCTCCCCGCATGGACTGGGAGGACGGCCCGGTCAGGGAGGCGATCGACGCCGTCCTCGCCACCGCCCGTGAGGCCGGCGTCAGCACCGGCATCTTCTGCCTCTCGGGCGAGTACGCCCGCGACATGGCGGCCTCCGGGCGGGCCGACTTCGTCGGTCTCGGCACCGACCTGGGCCTCCTGGCCCGCGCAACCCGGCATCTGATCGGAAGTTATCGAGCATGAGTGTCACCGACCCCCAGGTCATCGTCGTCGGGGCCGGCCCCACGGGGCTGATGCTGGCCAACCTCCTCGGGCGTTCCGGCGTGCGTACGCTGATCATCGAACAGTTGCACGACCTCATCGACTACCCGCGCGCGATCGGCATCGACGACGAGGCGCTGCGGTCGATGCAGGCGATCGACCTCGTCGAGCGGATCCTGCCGCACACCGTCCCGCAGCACATGGTGCGGGCGGTCAACGCCCGGGGCCGGATCATCGCCGAGATCGCCCCCCGGACCGACGAGTTCGGCTGGTCGCGCCGCAACGGCTTCATCCAGCCGCTCGTCGACCGCGAGCTGCTCGCCGGTCTCGGCCGCTTCCCGCACGTGCAGGTGCGGTTCGGACAGGAGCTCGTCAAGATCGAGGAGACCGCCGGGCACGTCACGTGCACCGTCAAGGACGTCGACAGCGGCGAGACCGGCCAGGTCACGGCCGAGTACATGGTCGGCGCCGAGGGCGGCCGCTCGTTCACGCGGGAATGGCTGGGCGCCGACTTCGAGGGCGTCACGCTGCCCGACCGCTGCCTGGTCATCGACGTCGCGGACGACCCGCTCGGCACCCCCAACGCGATCTTCGGGGCCGACCCCGCCCGCAGCTGGGCGACCTTCGGGCTGCCGCACGGCATCCGCCGGTGGGAGTTCATGCTCGACGACGACGAGGACAACGAACTGGCCGAGTCGGACGCCTTCGTCCGCCGCCTGCTCGCCGACCACGTGAGCACGCCCGAACGGCTCAACATCATCCGCCGCCGGGTCTACACCCACAACGCGCGGATCGCCTCGGTCTTCCGCCGCGACCGCGTCTTCATCGCCGGGGACGCCGCGCACGTCATGCCCGTGAACGCCGGTCAGGGCTGGAACTCCTGCATCCGGGACGCGGTGAACCTCGGCTGGAAGCTCGCCGCGGTGCTGGACGGCACGTCGTCGGAAGCGCTGCTCGACACCTACGAGGTCGAGCGCCGCGACCACGTGCGCGGCATGGTGGAGCTCTCGGTCGGTATGGGCAAGGCGTTCGCCTCCCGCGGCCGGCTGCGTGAGGTCGCCCGCACCCTCGTCGGAACCGCGGTCGAGTACGTCCCGCCGGTCAGGCGCTACGTCGCGTCGATGCGTTTCAAGCCGATGCCGACCTTCACGCGCGGCGCCATCGTGACGACCGAGGTCCGCGCGTCCAGGTCGGTCATCCCGGTACACGGCGAGAACCGTTCGGCCGGGAGGCTGTTCATCCAGCCGAAGGTCGCGGCTCCCGACGGGGCCGTGAAGCTGCTGGACGACGTCATCGGCCCCCGGTGGGCGGTGCTGGCCTGGAACAACGGCCCGCACCGGATCCTGTCGGAGAAGTCCGCCGAGGCGCTGGGGCGTATCGGGGCGGTCCTCGTCCAGGTGGTGCCCGAGGTGCAGCGCGACTGGGCGGCCGCCGACGCCCCCGACGGCGTCATGGTCATCGGCGACGCCTTGGGCCAGGTCAAGAAGTGGTTCGACGACAAGCCGTCCTCGGTCCTCTTCCTGCGCCCGGACCGCGTGATCGCGGCCGAGTGCATGGCCGTCGAGGCCGACCAGACCACCGAGAAGCTGCTCGACGCCATCTCCTACCTCGCCTGACGCGGCCCGCCGCACGTCCTCCCAGCGAAGGGAACGCACATGTACCACGCCAGCTTCACCGCCCCCGACGGATCGCCCACCTGGGGCGTGGTCGTGGACGGGACCGCCTACGACCTCGGCCCGTCCGGGCTCGGCCTGGCGGCCGGCCTGCGCGACGCCGTGGTCTCGGGCGTCTTCGGCCAGGTCGGGGACCGCTACCTGGACGCTCCGTCCCGCCCCGAGGCCGAGAGCGGGTTCCTGCCCGCGATCACCGACCCGGGCAAGATCATCTGCATCGGTGTCAACTACCGCGACCACCAGAAGGAGACGGGACGCACCGAGCAGAAGGCCCCGACGGTCTTCACCCGCTTCGCCGACACCCAGATCGGCCACCTGCGTCCCGCGCGCATGCCCGCGTCCACCGCGCAGTTCGACTACGAGGGCGAGCTCGCGCTGGTGATCGGCAAGGACGCCTTCCACGTCAGCGAGGAAGACGCGTGGGACCACATCGCCGGCTACGGCGCCTACAACGACTTCACGGCCCGTGACTGGCAGCGAGCCACCAGCCAGTGGATCCCGGGCAAGAACTTCCCGGGGACGGGCGCGTTCGGTCCCTACCTCGTGCCCGCGGCGGACCTCGGGAACGTCGACGAGCTCGTCCTGGAGACAAGGGTCAACGGGGACGTGCGGCAGAAGGCGTCCGTCGGCGACCTGTACTTCGGCATCCCCGAGCTGATCGCGCACGTCACGGGCTTCACCCGGCTGGCGCCCGGCGATGTGATCGTCACGGGCACGCCGGGCGGAGTGGGCATGTTCACCGAACCGCAGGGCCTGCTGTCGGACGGCGACGTCGTGGAGGTGGAGATCACCGGGCTGGGAATCCTGCGCAACACCGTCCAGCGCGAACGCTGATGGAACCCGTCATCGACACCGACGTGCTGGTCGTCGGGGCGGGGCCGACCGGGCTCACCGCCGCCGTCCTCCTCGCCGACCACGGCGTCCGCGTCCTGGTGGTGGAGAAGAACCAGGGGACCGGCGATGAGCCGCGCGCCATCAGCGTCACGGACGAGACGCTCCGGGTGATGCAGGGGATCGGCGTCTTGGGCCGCCTCGCCCCGGAGATGCTGATGGACACCGGCGCGCGCTACTTCGGCCGCCGAGGGCGGCTGCTCGCCGAGGTGCACCCGGCGAGTTCACGCCTCGGCCAGCCGGCGAAGTCCCAGTTCGACCAGCCGGTGATGGAGGAGTCGCTGCTCGGCGCCGCCCGGGACCGCGACCGTGTCCGGCTCTGCTTCGAGGCGGAGGCGGTCTCCGCCCGCGACCTCGGCGACCGCGTGGAGACGACGGTCCGGGGGCCCTGGGGCGAGACCGCCGTACACGCCCGGTGGGTCATCGCTTGCGACGGCGGCCGCAGCCCCATCAGGCACCGGTCCGGCATCCCGATGGAGGGCTCCACACAGGTCGAGGAGTGGATCGTCGTCGATCTCCTCAACACCGGCGAGCACGAGAAGTTCGCCGAGTTCCACTGCAACGGCGTCAGGCCCGCCGTGGTCGTCCCGGGAGCAGGGGGGCGCTGCCGGTTCGAGTTCATGCTCCTGTCCGGCGAGACGGCCGAGCGGATGACCACCCCGGACATGGTGGCGACGCTCACCGAGCCGTACCTGCACCGTCGCGTCGCCCCCGGCGACATCCGGCGGGCGCGGGTCTACGTTGCGCACCAGCGCGTCGCGCGGGACTATCGGCGTGGTCGCGTCCTGCTCGCCGGGGACGCCGCGCACATGATGCCTCCGTTCGCCGGGCAGGGCCTGAACGCCGGGATCCGCGACGCCGCCAACCTCGCGTGGAAGGTGGCCGCCGCCGTCCAGGGCACCGGGACGGACGCGCTGGTCGGCACGTACGAGACCGAACGGCGGCCGCACGCCGTGCAGATGGTCGAGATCTCCCGGCGCATCGGGCTGATCGTCATGAGCACCGATCCGAAGATCACCGTGGCGCGCGATCTGCTGCTGCGCGGCACCGGCCTGGTGCCCCCGCTGAAGCGCTGGATCACGGGCATGAGGTTCCTCAAGCAACCGCATTTCGCGCGCGGCTGCGTCGCCCCCGCCCCGGGCGGCCTTCCCCGGGCGGTCACGGACCTCGTCGGCCGCTCCCTCCCCCAGCCGACGGTGCGCCTGCCCGAGGGCGGCACCGCACCGCTGGACACGGTGCTCGGCCCGGAGTGGAACGCCCTGCGGTTCGGTGCCGGACCGGGCGCCGGGGTGGAGATCATCCGCCTCGGCGCGGAACCCGGCGCCCCGGACGCCCCGGTCGTCGTCACCGACGAGTCCGGCGCCTTCGCCGGTCCGGGTGCCGAGCCGGTGACGCTCCTCGTCCGGCCCGACCGGTACGTGGCCGCCGCGGCACCGGCCGGCCGGGAGCCCGAGACGTTCGCGGAGCTCGCGCACCTCGTCCCCTGGCTCCCCGAAGCATGGCGGCGGCAGGACCACGACCGGCCCGCGCTCTCGAGCTGAAACCGCCCGGGGCGCCGGCCTCGCTCGCCGGCTCTCGTTCCCCGGCTTTCATTCCTCGGCTTTCTCTCACCCACCGAAGGACTTCACCATGGACCAGGACGCCGCTGACCGAGCCACCGCCCCTTCGCCCGACGACGCCGAGTGGAGCGACGAGAGGCTCCGGAACGCGGTCGCGACCGCGGACCTTCCCGCCCTCCTCGCCGCGCTGGCCCAGATCCTGGACGACGACGCCTTCATCGACCCCGCCCTGCGGCCCGACTCGGTGATCCCGCCCGCCGGTGCCCTCTACCAGGGCGGACTGGACGAGGAGCGGCAGCGGCGAGCGCGCGGACTCTGCCTCGACGGACTGCGCCGCCTCCGCGACTCCGGAGTCGCGGCCGCGCCCGAGCCGACACCGGCCCGGCTGAGCAGGCTCCTGGACTTCATCGCCCACGGCGCGGACGAGTCCTACCTTCCCCTCCTCGCGCACGAGCTCGACCTCCCCCGCGACGGTGCGGCTCCCGCGTGGAAGCTGAAGGACCTCGACCCCGAGCGGGACTTCCGCGTCGCCGTCATCGGCGCGGGCCTGTCCGGGCTCGTCGCCGCCCACCGGCTCAAGCAGGCCGGAGTGGACGTCGTGGTCTTCGACAAGAACCCCGACGTCGGCGGGACCTGGTACGAGAACACCTATCCCGGATGCCGCCTCGACACCCACAACTACGCCTACAGCTACTCGTTCGCGCAGAAGCCGGACTGGCCGTGCTACTTCTCCAGCCGCGAGTCCATCCAGGACTACTTCGTGAAGTTCGCCGAGGACGCCGGCCTGGCCCCGCACCTGCGGCTCTCGACCCACATCGTCGCCCTCGACTTCCAGGAGCCGGCCGCGAACTGGAATGTGCGCCACCGCGCGGCCGACGGAACCGAGACCACCGAGGTCTTCGACGCCGTCGTCAGCGCGGTCGGGCAGCTCAACCAGCCCCTGGTCCCGGAGTTCCCGGGCCGGGAACGGTTCCAGGGGGAGACCTGGCACACCGCACGCTGGCGTCACGACGTCGACCTGACCGGGCTGCGGGTGGGGGTCGTCGGCACCGGCGCATCGGGCTTCCAGGTCGTCCCGGCGATCGCCGAACAGGTCGAGCACCTGACCGTCTTCCAGCGCAACCCCCCGTGGACGCTGCCGACCCCCCGCTACATGGACGAGATCGAGGAAGAACTCCTCTGGCTCTTCCGCAACGTGCCGTACTACGCGCGCTGGTACCGGTTCCTGCAGTTCTGGACGTCGGTCGAGGGCCGCCGCCGCTTCGTCGAGGTCGACCCCGACTGGACCAAGGAGGGCTCGGTCTCCGAGGCGAACGAGGTCCTGCGGGTGGCCCTGACCGACCACCTCACCGCGCAGTTCGCCGACCGCCCGGACCTGCTTCCCCACGTGGTCCCGGCGTACCCGCCCGGCGCCAAGCGGCTGCTGCGCGACAACGGGAGCTGGGCGCGAACCCTCAAGCGCGACGACGTCGCTCTCGTGACGGACCGGATCAGCGAGTTCACCGAGGACGGGATCCGCACCGCGGACGGCGCCCTGCACGAACTCGACGCCGTCATCTACAGCACCGGGTTCACGGCGTCGGAGTTCCTGTCGACGATGCGGGTCACCGGCACCGGGAAGCGGGACCTCCACGAGTTCTGGGACGGCGACGCACGGGCCTACCTGGGCATCACCGTCCCGCACTTCCCCAACCTGTTCTGCGTGTACGGCCCCAACACCAACTTGGTCGTCAACGGAAGCACCGTCCTGTTCACGGAACTCGCCGTCGAGTACATCGTCAAAGCCGTCGAGAGCCTGGTCCGCGACGGCGACGCCGCACTCGACTGCCGCGAGGACGCCTACCTCGGCTACAACGACGCCGTCGACGCCGAGAACAAGCGGATGGCCTGGGGTGCGGCCGAGGTCAGCAGCTGGTACAAGAACAGCAAGGGCCGTGTGTCGCAGTGCTGGCCGTTCCCGCTGCTGGACTACTGGACCTCTACCCGCACCCTCACCCCCGAGGCATACCGCCGAATCCCGCGCACCTGACCCGTCCTGGAGCGAGGTGGGAGGGTCGAGCTGCGCCAGTTTGTGTACGTCCTCATGAACGTATAGATACATATGTTCATTTGAAGTGGGT
>NZ_SMKK01000113.1 GCF_004348425.1 Actinomadura sp. 7K507 | reverse complement strand
CGCAACCGTCTTCCCGTCCCCCGACCGCTTCGACATCACCCGCACCCCCAACGACCACGTCAGCTTCGGCTTCGGCCCCCACTTCTGCCTGGGCGCCCACCTGGCCCGCACTCAGATGCGCGCCATCTTCCGCGAACTCCTCCCCCACCAGATCACCCGCACCGGCACCCCCGTGCGCCTTGCCTCCAACTTCCAGAACGGCCTCAAACACCTCCCCCTCCACCTGACCCGCACCCCGTAACCCCGTCGCAAACCCCCCAGCGATCTCGGTACCCTTGCACGACGGGTCGCTAGCTCAATTGGCAGAGCTCCGGACTTTTAATCCGTAGGCTGTGGGTTCGAGTCCCACGCGACCCACCCATCCCGACCAGGGCAAACACAAATTTCGTCCGGTATGCCGCCCGCCGGTTCCGTCCGGGTTCATCCCTCCGTCTGCTCGCCGTCTGCTCGGCGGCTCGATCCGGGCCTCCATCAATCCTGGTCAGGCCTCGAATCTCCCCGTCGCCGCCGACTGTGGCGCTGTTACTGCAGTCGGTACACCCACTTGGTCATCGTTCAGATCGACCGGCTTGACCCGTCGGCGAATCACCGACACTCGACCGAGTGCCACTCGTCAGCGCCGCCGCGGCGGCGGTCAGCACGTCCTCGTCCCGCTGCTCGCCGGGGTGCCGGCGAGCCGGGGCCCGCTCCGGGCACGCGACCGGCTCAGCGTAGGAAACGGCGGTCGGCCGATGGCAGATCCCTCGGAGGCACTGCGGAGGGTGATGAAACCCGCCGGGACGGACGAGCTGTCCAGCCGCGTCGCCGTCACCCCGGTCACCGACGCCGCAACCGGCGCCTCGGCGACGTCAGTCCCGGGCTCGTCTGGCGTCGTGGACGACGCTCGCGAGTTTCGTCATGAGCAGCAGGACGGCCAGCGCGATCACGCAGAACAGCACGAGGAGGGGCGCAACGCCGAGCCGCAGGGCACCGGACGTGACCACCGCTGCGACCGCCACGAGCACGAGGTATTGAAGGCGCGGCGACCCGGTCGAGACGGCCTGGCCCTGAGGACCGGAGCCGTCCAGGTCGGTGTTCACTGCGGACCCGCGAGTTGGGCGATGTCCTCGTTGGCGGTCTGGTGGAGCCGGTCGGCCAGATCGGCCAGCGCCCGGCTCACCGCGAGCTCGTCGCCGATCTCCGGGACCTCGCGGTCGACAGGGTTGCGGCGTGCGCGGCCGTGTCCGGTGGTCTTCTTCTCGCTGCCGCTGAGAAGGACGGCGCGCGCGGCGGTGTCCGTGCCGTCTTCGGTGATGTAGAGCTCCACGCCCCATTCCTTGGCCTTCATGGCGGGCCTCCTTCAATGGCGGTTCACCTTCATCGTCCAAGGGCGCCCGAAAGCCCGGAAGGGCCGGAAGTCCCACTCGCAAAAGGCGAATGACCTGCGATGACAATGTCGACGGATGCATGTCGGATGGCGGCGCGTCCTCAGACGTCTCCTACCTGGCCAGCGGCTACAAGTTCGTCGCCCACGGCGAGCTCGGCTTCCTGGCCGCCGCGGCTCTGGCCTGCGTCCTAGCCACGGTGTTCCCCGCCGCGCCGCCAGAGATCGGCATTATCCGCGCCGTCACCACCGAATGACCGCCCGCGCGGCGCCGACGGCATCGAGGGATGACAGCGACACTATGGACACTGGCGTGGAGAACCCCACGGCAAGGCCCGTCCCATGTGGAGGTCTGGTGGTCGATCGGCGTGTGCGGCCGCTCAAACAGCGGCCCCTCCAGCCCGGCGAACCGGGAGGCGAAGAGCAGCTCGCACCCGAGCACATGATGCATCCCCGTCCGGCGAAACCGTACTGGGCCGACACCGACGGCCCGGTGGACAGCGGCATCTACGTGGAGGGCGTCCGCCGCCGGTCCCCGGCGAGCCTGACCGACACCTACCGCGAACTGGCGGCGATGGGCGACGGGGCCATGGCCTGGATCGGGCTCGACCGCCCGTCGCAGGCCCAGCTGTGGTCGCTGGCCGAGCGGTTCGGCCTGCACGAGCTGGCGATCGAGGACGCGATCGTGGCGCACCAGCGTCCCAAGCTGGAACGGTACGGCAACACCCTGTTCGTGGTACTGCGCACCGCCCGGTACCTGGACCGGACCGAGGAGGTCGACTTCGGAGAGGTGCACGCGTTCATCGGCGAGAACTTCGTGCTGACGGTGCGGCACGGCGAGTCGCCCGACCTTGCCTCCGTGCGCAGGGAACTGGAAGCCGAGCCCGAACTGCTGGCCCTGGGGCCCCAGGCCGTGCTGTACGCGATCCTCGACGCGGCCGTGGACGGCTACGCACCCGTCATCGCCGGACTGCAGAACGCGATCGACGAGATCGAGACCGAGGTCTTCGACGGCGAGCCTGCCGTGTCCCGGCGCATCTACGAACTCTCCCGCGAGGTCATCGAGTTCCACCGCGCCGCCCGGCCGCTGATCCCGATGCTGGCCGAGGTGTCGGCCGAGTTCGTGAAGCGCGGCATCGACGAGGAGATACACCGGTACCTGCGCGACATCCACGACCACGCCACCATCGTGGTGGAACGCGTGGACGGCTTCCGGCAGAACCTCCAGAACATCCTGACGGTCAACGCCGCCCTCGTCGGCCAGGCGCAGAACGAGGAGATGAGACGCCTGTCCGAGGCGGGATACGCGCAGAACGAGCAGGTCAAGAGGATCTCCGGGTGGGCGGCCATCCTGTTCGCGCCCACCCTGGTCGGCACGATCTACGGGATGAACTTCCGCCACATGCCCGAACTGCACTGGCCGCTCGGCTACCCGTTCGCGCTGGCGCTCATGGCCATCGTCTGCGGCGTCCTGTATGCGGTGTTCAAGCACCGCGACTGGCTCTGACGGCGTCGGACGTCGCCAGGCCTTCTGTTGTCTGCCGGGGAGTGCTGCACCACACGGTCGGTGGTTCCCGGGCCATACCCGCGGGCGGTTGCCGGTGGACCTCCCCAAGCTGCCGGTGATCTGGACCGATCGTTCATGCGAGGGCGCTTTTCGAACGTCCCACCAGACGGCCGCCACGGCCTCCAAGCTCTTCTGTTCGCAGTCAGGGATGCTGCCGCTGAACACGCCGGTGCAGCGGGCGGTCGACAACGTAGCTCGCCGCGTACAGCGCCGACCACGGCGGTTCCGCGTCCGAGGTCATCTCCCCAAGCACGCCGACGGCGCGTTGCAGCCCCCTCGACGGCCGGCTCGCGCAGGTCGGCCGGGGATCGGGGCAGGCGGGTTCGGGCCAAGCGACATCCCGCGGAAACTCGCGCCAAGGGCACAGACGACCTTCAGCGCACGGAAGGGGACCTTCGCACGCTGCCCTGGCCGAGCGCGGCGGCAGACGCTGGAAGCACCACGAAGGACGGTGAATAACGGTGCGACGCATCACTGTGCCTCGCGGGCCGGGCGACCTGCCCATCACGCATCGGTGACGGCTACAAGGCCGACTTCGGTCGCAGGATACGGGTTATGCGGTTGCAGTCCCAGCTGCACTTTCCACATCGCCTCTGCCAAGGCGTGGAACTGGTAGAGCAGGCGGCGCAGCACGGGAAGATCTCCGGCGTCCGCCGTTACCGCGGCATGTTCGGCGACGATCGCGAGCCGGTTGAAGCGGCGGGCTAGAAAATGCGCCAGAGCCTCACGGCGAACGCTTTCCGACAGGGCGGCGAGAAGCACCGACTCGGCGGCACCCAACTCGACCATGACCACCGTGGTCGCCGCCCGCACGTCGATGTTCGTCTCCCAGCCGTCCTTCGCCAGCATCCTGAGCCTGCTCAATGCGGGCAGGCAACGCCGGTGGTGCTCCCGCAACCGATCCTCTAGGGCCGCCTCATCCACCGATCCAATACCTATGCCGGTCATATTGCCTCCACGGTGCTTGTCGGCTGGCTGAGCGTATTGCCGTGGGCGTCCGGCAAACCATGGCCTTCGTACACGTCCACCATCGCGACCGGAGGCGCCGAGCGAGTAGGGATCTAGGTCCCGGCTTCAGGGACGAAAGGCCCGGATCGCGGCCGGCATGCAATAAGTGATCAATGGTCACGGTGACGGCTTAAGCCAGGCAGTGCGCCCGCGCTTGGAGGACGGTGACCTGTCGCAGGGGCCACGAGGATGGGCCGCTCGGCGAACTCCGAGACGCGGCCCGGCTCCTTGAGGCGAGGGCCCTCTCCCGCGAGGCAGGGAGGCGTCGCCCGGCCGAGGGCGATCAGACGTGCCAGGGCACGGCAGGTCTCGGCCAGGACGCATTCGGCGATGCCTGGAAGCGCCGGACCGTCTCCATCTCGACCTCCTCAAAGCAGGACGTTCAACGCTTTGATCCGTTCGCCGAGCGCGGGGGCTCCGGGGCGGCTCGACCAGAACCAAGGGTTTCACGCGCATCCGTGAAGGGATGTTCGTGGGGCGCGCCCTCCGGTCCGCCACGCAGGCAGGGCGAATCTCAGTTCAGAGAGCGCGTGGCGCCGGGTGCTCTTCGATGAGAGCGTCCGAGGAGGGGTAGTACGTGCTCGTGTGCCCGTCATCCCATTCGACGACATAGGGCGGCGCCCCGTCCCGGCCGTGCACTTCAGTGATCAGCGCCTTGCGGTCCGCTTCCCCGACCTGGTGGCCGCGGACTATCCCTCAGTCGCCTTTCTTCGCCTTCATTGGAGACCTCCTGGTATCTCGTCCCTACTACCAGCTTGGAAGCCACCTGGTGGATGTCAACCGGTCGCTACGCGGACGCGAAGTGACGGTGACCTGGGCCGCCTCGGACGGGACCCAGCAAAAGGCCGCTACATGACCTGGCGCGGCGCGGTCCAGGCGACCGTCCGAAGGTCTGGGCGTGTTCCGGACGCGTGGGCGAGTACCCCCGCGCACCCACGCCTGAACCATCGGCGATGCCGCAGCGGCCGGAGCCTTGACGGTTCCGCGACGGGATCGCCTCTGGCCGGCTTCTACATGTTCCTGCGTCGCTACGACCGGCGGCGCTGCCGGCTCTGGGACGACGCGTCGGCGGACTTCGACAGTCGGCGTATGGGCCCCTGACGCCGCCGCCCACTGACGCCCAGCTTCAGGGGCATGTCCGCTGATGACCGGTGGCATCGGGGGACGTGCTAGTCGTCCGGGTCTTGGGGCGCGTGGACGACCGCTACCGGACAGGTCGCGTGCTGGACGAGGGCATGGCTGACCGATCCGAGCAGCAGGCCGCGAAAGCCGCCCAGTCCCCGCGAGCCGACGACGAGCAGACGCGCGCCTTGTGAGGCGTCCAGCAGGACTCCTCGCGGTGGCCCGAGCACGACCTCGGCCCGCACTTCCACCCCCGGGTGGAGTTCGCGCATGGGAAGCATCAACTGGTCCAGCCGTTCCCTGGCCGCCTTCCGTATTCCGGCCTCGTCCGCCAGCGGCGGAAGGCCCTTCACAGGGACCGACTCCCATGCCGCCACCGCATGCACGGACGAACCGTGCAGTTCGGCCTCGGCGAACGCCATCGCCAGTGCTGCCCGCGACGCCGGTGAACCGTCCACGCCGACCACAACGCGCCCCGGCTCGACCTCCGGGCGCCGCCCCGGGTCACCGCGGGCGATCACCACCGGGCACTGAGCGTGTGCGACCACCTGAGCGCTGACCGATCCCAGCACCAGCCCGGCGAACCCGCCGAGGCCCCGTGGTCCCAGCACGAGCAAGGCGGCGCTCCGCCCCGCCTCGATCAACTCGGCGGCCGGCCGTCCGCATTCGAGCACGCCCCGCACCGGCAGGTCGGGAGCCTGCTTGCGGACGTGCTCGACACCGCCGTCCAGGGTCTCCTGCGCCACGGCCCGCAGATCCACCACGGGCATGGCCACCGGGCTCCCGATGAATGCCTCCCACGCGTGGATGACGGTCAGCGGCAGACCGCGGCTCTGGGCCTCGCCGACGGCCCAATCCAAGGCCCGAATCCCGTTCTGCGATCCGTCGTAACCGGCAACGACACCGGTGATGGCCTCTGCGTCCATGCCTTCCCCCAATTCTCAGCTTCTCCAGCGGCTTCGCGCATCACCAGCCTTGCTCGCGAGCGGCCCCGCCCAAGAGGGGCATCAGTCCACAACGGGTGGGACCTTCGGCCCTCGCGCGGCACCGAAGGCAGCAGGCCCCAGTTGGAGGGGCCGCAAGCAGGAACGCGCAGCCTCGCCGAACCTGAGCACCGACTCAGGACGGAACGGCTGTGCGTCGGATGACAAATGACACGGCGCCCATCGCCCCGCCTTGACAGGCCCACCCCCAAGAGACGCCTTTATCCCCCGCACGAACGACGGTCCTCCCTTCGGAACCGACCGCTCGGCCGCCAGCGACCATGCCGCCACCTCCGCCAAGCCGCTCGTTGCGGCCGCGGGCCACATGATGCGGGGCGGGCCGACAACGGCCTCCTGGTCGCCGGCTTTGGGGCGGTCGACCCCGCTGGGGTCGGTGAGTCACGGCGTGATCCATCACGCCCGCTGGCCCCGTCGCCGCCGTGCGTCCGTATGAGTGACAACGGGCCCGACGCGCCGGGCGCCGCATGCCCGAATCGGGGTCCGGTGGGGCCCGCAGGAGAGGACCTTGGTCCGCTGACCGGGGGACGGACGCCCGGCGCCCAGCCTGAGGGCGTGGTGATCAGCTGAGGACGCGGCGGTGGCGCCGTCGATGAGAGGAGACGCTGATGACTGCGCAACCGGCTCGCCGCAGACTGGGGCTGTGGATGGCCACCGCCCTGGTGGTGGGCAACATGATCGGGTCCGGCGTGTTCCTGCTGCCCAGCTCGCTGGCCGCGTACGGGCCGATCAGCCTGGTCGCCTGGGTGTTCACCGCGGCGGGAGCGATCCTGCTGGCGCTGGTGTTCGCCCGGCTCGCCCGCGCCTACCCCAAGACGGGCGGCCCGTACGCCTACGCGCGCAAAGCGTTCGGCGACTTCGTCGGGTTCCAGACCGCGTGGGGCTACTGGATCGCGATATGGGCTGGAAACGCGGCCATCGCGGTCGCGTTCGTCGGTTATCTGGCGCACTTCTGGGACGCGCTGGGTGAGGACAAGGTCCTCGCGGCGGGGTCGGCCTGGCGGCGATCTGGCTGCTGACCGCGGTCAACGCCTACGGAATCCGCCAGAGCGGCGCCGTCCAGGTCGCCACCACGATCATCAAGCTGGTGCCTCTCCTGCTGATCGCGGTCGGCGGGATCTTCTTCGTCAAGTCCGGAAACTTCGGTGAGTTCAATGCCAGCGGCCAGGGCGCGTTCGGCGCGGTGACCGCCGTGGCCGCGCTGACGTTGTGGTCGTTCATCGGGCTGGAGTCGGCCACCGTCCCCGCCGAGGACGTGGAGAACCACCGGGCTGATGGTCATGAACTACAACGCCGGCCTGGTCGAGCAGTTCACCTTCATCATCCTGCTGGCCACGCTTACCACCGTGATTCCCTACGCCTACGCGACCGCCGCCGACCTGGTGCTGCTGGCCACCGACCGGGCCGCGTTCTCCGGCGGGCGACTGGCCCGTGACGCCGTCATCGCGCTGCTGGCCTTCGGGTACTCGGTGTGGGCCATCGCCGGCGCCGGCTACGAGGTCGTCTACAAGGGCACGCTGCTGATCTTCGCCGGGATGCCCGTCTACGCCTGGCTGAAGTACCGCGACCAGCGCACCGCCGACCGGACCACCCGGCCCGGCAAGCCCGAACCACCCGCCCAAGCAGCCTAAGGAAAGGCCTCTTGTGTTCACCGTTTCCTCCGAGGTCGGGCGGCTGCGGCAGGTGCTACTGCACCGCCCCGACCTGGAACTGCTGCACCTCACCCCGGCCAACAAGGACGACCTGCTCTTCGACGAGGTGCTGTGGGCCAAGCGCGCCCGCCAGGAACACGACGTGTTCGCCGACACCCTGCGCGAACGCGGCGTCCAGGTGCACTACCTGGCCGACCTGCTCGCCGAGACCCTCAAGATCGACGATGCCCGCGCCCAGATCCTCGACCAGACCGCATCCGACATCGCGCTCGGCCCCACGGCGGCCGGACCGGTCCGCGCTGTGCTGGAGGACATGGACCCCATCGCCCTCGCCCGGCATCTGATCGGCGGGCTCACCAAAGCCGAACTCGGCCTGCCCACCGACAGCCTGCTGCTGTCGTCCCTGGACGACGGCGACTTCGTGCTGCCGCCGCTGCCCAACCACCTGTTCACCCGCGACCCGTCCGCATGGATCCACGAAGACATCACCCTTCACCCGATGGCCAAACCCGCGCGGCGCCGCGAAACCCTCCACCTGGCCGCGATCTACCGGCACCACCCGATGTTCACCGAGCGGACCGCCCCCGTCTGGTACCCGGGCGCGGACTTCACCCCTTCCCTCCTTGGAAGGCGGCGACATCCACGTCCTCGGCAACGGCGCCGTCCTGGTCGGGATGAGCGAGCGCACCACCCCGCAGGCCATCGAACTGCTCGCCCAACGGCTGTTCACCGCCGGCCGTGCACGCCACGTGATCGTCGCGCATCTGCCCAAGCGGCGCGCGTTCATGCACCTGGACACCGTCATGACAATGGTCGGCCCCGACACCTTCACCGCCTATCCAGAGCTGCCGCCGCTGCGGTCCCACACCCTGTCGCCCGGCCACGCCCACGGCCGCGGGGTGCTGGTGCACGAGAACGAGGCACTGTTCCCGGCGATCGCACGTGCGCTGGGCCTGTCCCGCGTCCACGTGCTGACCGCGCAGCAGGACGTCCGAGCCGCAGAACGCGAGCAGTGGGACGACGGCAACAACGTCCTGGCCATCGCACCCCGAGTCGTCATCGCCTACGAACGCAACGTCACCACGAACACCATGCTCCGCCACCACGACATCGAGGTCATCACCATCCCCGGCAGCGAACTCGGCCGCGGTCGCGGCGGTCCCCGATGCATGAGCTGCCCCCTTGAGCGCGACGAGGTGACCCCATGAAAGACCTCCTTCACATCACCGATCTGTTTACCGAACGGCTGAAGGGGCACCGATGAGGATCGTCGCGGCCCTGGGAGGCAAGGCGCTGCTCAGCCGGGGCGACCCGCTCGACGCGTCCGTCCAGATCGGGCACATCCGTGAGGCCGTGCGCGGCCTGGCCGCCGCGACGGCCGGGAACGAACTGATCATCACCCACGGCGACGGGCCCCAGGTCGGGATGCTGGCCGTGGAGAGCGCCACCGACCCGGCACTGTCCGCGCCTTACCCCCTCGACGTCCTCGGCGCCCAGACGCAGGGCATGATCGGCTACTGGCTGGCCCGGGAACTGCGGCGGGCCATGCCCGGTCGTGCGGTCGTCGCCGTGCTCACCGAGACCGTCATCGCCCCAGACGACCCAGCGTTCGCCCACCCCACGAAGTTCGTCGGCCACACCTACTCGGCCCCCGAGGCGCAACGGCTGCGGGCCGAACACGGTTGGGCCGTGCGGCAGGACGGGGCTGCCTGGCGCAGGGTCGTCCCGTCGCCTGCCCCCCGCGAGATCGTCGAACTCCCCACCATCGCCCGGCTCGTCGACGAAGGCTGCCTGGTCATCGCCGCCGGCGGTGGCGGCATCCCGGTCGACCCGGATCATCAGGGAGTCGAGGCCGTGGTGGACAAGGACCTCACCGCGGCACTGCTCGCCGAACGACTCAAAGCCGACACGCTGCTGCTCCTCACCGACGTCCCGGCCGTTATGCACGAGCACGGGGCGGCGAACGCCCGCCCCATCCGCCAGATCACTCCTCGGGCGCTGCGTGCGATGGATCTGCCGAAGGGATCCATGGGCCCCAAGGCCGAGGCCGCCTGCCGCTTCGCCGAGCACCGTCACGGCGCCGCCGCGATCATCGGCTCTCTCACGACATCACCGCGCTCATGTCCGGCACCGCGGGCACTCGAATCGAGAACGAGAACGAGGACTTCCGTGCCTGACCGAACCTCCTCCTGCCGGGAAGACCTCCATCCGAGGCCTGCGTTTCTCCGCCCGGAAAGGGGGTCGGGATCGCGCCTCCACGGGGTAACACAGAGCAGGAACGGAGGGCCATGAGCGACGAACTCCAATACCTTGATCCGGCCACCTGCCTCACGCTCGTCCAGCAGGTGGCCGTCGGCCGGATCGCATGGGCCCAGGACGACGGGACTGTGACCGTCCTGCCGGTCAACTTCATCCTGGACGGCGAAGCCCTAGTCTTCGCCACCGCTCCGGGCGCCAAGCTCGACGCAGTCCATGGCGGACGACCGCTCACCTTCGAAGCCGACGACCTCGAACCGGCGCTCAGGACCGCCTGGAGCGTCCTCATTACCGGGCAGGCCGAAGTCGTCACCGATTCGGACGAGATCGAACGCCTCCGGAAGCTGCCCCTTACCCCGTGGATCCGTTCCGCCATGGGCCTCTTCGTACGGCTGACTCCCTGTCACATCAGCGGACGCCATATCCCCCTGCATGCCGGCGGGTCACGACAGAAGGCATCCCACCCACAGACGAACCCACGTGAACCTCACGCGGTCGACAGACCTCCAGGCAACCGGCGCTTGGAGATCGTCATGTCTCCTCGATCACTTCCTCGACCGGGCGACGGACGGTTCCCAGTTCCTCCCCATGAGGGACGCCCAGGCGCAGCAGCATCTGCGGGTGAGCGCCGTTGCAGAAGTGGGCGCTGATGAACCTACGCAGCTCGGGCACTTCGAGTGCCTGGGTGTGGAAGGCCGCCGCCAGGTCGCGTTCCGTGGCCCTCAGGAGTACACGCTGCATCGCCTGCCCTGTGCGCAGCCAGTCGGCGGGCGCATCGCCGCCGGTGACCAGCAGCAACGTCAGCCCGGCCAGGGCCGTCCCAACGTCCTGCGAGCTCGGCGCACCCCATCCGTGGCCACGGGCGAAGTCCCGGGCCGGGAAGTGCGGCGTGGTCTGCGGGACTTGTTGCGGGTACGCGCGTTCCTGGACGCCGTCCGTCCGGGACGTGCGGGGCGAGGGCGCCCAGCGGGCGATCTCCGCCGCATGTGACCCCGTGCGCTGCTGGACGTGCTCGGCCGCCGTGGTCAGAGCCGCCAAGGCCCCCTTGACGTCCGCGTCCACAGCCTCGACCAACCGGGCCCCTTCACGTTCGGCGTCGTGCCGTATGGCCGCCAGGACCCCCGCGGGCACCGGGTCCGGGCGGAACCCGCCCCGGTGGGTACGGCGCCGCCGGATCTGCGCGTGCTCACGCAGGGTCTGCTGATCCGGGCGCTCCCCCGGCTCCAGGTCGACGTCGGCCAGAAGGTGCGGACGATCAGGATCGGGGAGCAGCCGGACGCGTGGCGTGTACCCGAGCGCGCGCAGCGAGCTCCTCAGGTTGTAGAGCGCCGCACCACAGCTGATCAGCATCTCGCGGCCGTCCGGATCCGCCACGTCGAGACGGCGGTCGGTGTCCGCGCTAAGAGTGATCCGGGCCCCGCGCAAGCCGAACCGCCATGGCTGGGTGTTGTGCACCGAAGGCGCCCACAGCGCGTCCTCGACGGCCTTGCGGGCATCGGCCGACACCTGCTCGGACGGAGCTACCGCGTTTCCGTACTGCATGGTCACTCCCTTCCAGATCTCCTGTTTTCAGTTCATCACCCGGAAGCCGGACGGTCTCAGGGACGAAGGTCCGCTACGGCCGGGACTTTTCCCGGCGCCCCGCCAAAAACCCATCCGGATGGATGGCCACCGGGCGCGCACATGGAGGATCCATAGATGAAGCGGGAGGAGTACTGCGCCGCTTTAGACGGCGTCACATAGTGCACGGTGCGTGGTCGCCCACTTCGCCCTACCGCTCTATCGGGCTTCTCCCGCTCACCAACAATGAGCATCCGCGGAGCTCCGTACTTCCAGGGCCGAAAGTCCCTCTTCGCCACACGGCAGCGTGGACTCACCGCGACGAAGGTCCCTGACGCCGCCCACTCCTCTCGGCGGAGCCTGGAAGTAGCGGCCAAGTCGGCCCTGGACAGCCCAGGGCCGATGCCCTCCGACCGTATGGGAGACGAGATGACCATCCCAGTAGGGATCAATGGATTCGGGCGCATCGGGCGCAACTACCTGCGCCTGGCGCTGGACCGCGGCCAGGAGGTCGCCGCGATCAATGACATCACCGACACCGCCACGCTCGCGCACCTGCTTATGTACGACTCCACCTACGGGCGGCTCCGCAGGACGGTGGAATACGACGACTCGGCACTGATCGTCGATGGCCGCCGCATTCCGGTCACCGCCCATCGTGAGCCGGCCGACCTCGACTGGGGCGCGGCCGGCGCCGAGATCGTGATCGAATCCACCGGCAGGTTCCGGCGGCGCGAGGATGCCGCCGCGCATCTGAAGTCCGGCGCCCGCAAGGTGATCCTCTCGGCCCCCGGCAAGGACGTGGACGCCACGATCGTGATGGGCGTCAACGAGCACGTCTACGATTCGGACCGACACGCCGTCGTCTCCAACGCCTCGTGCACGACCAACTGTGTCGCCCCCATGGCGAAGGTCCTCCACGATGCGTTCGGGGTGGTCAGGGGCTACATGACGACCGTCCACGGCTACACCAACGACCAGAACCTTCTCGACTCACCGCACAAGGATCTGCGCCGCGCGCGTGCCGCAGCCGTGAACATGATTCCGACCAGCACGGGCGCCGCCCGCTCCGTCGGCGCGGTCATCCCCGAGTTGGCGGGGCGGTTCGACGGCATGGCCCTGCGCGTCCCCGTCGAGGACGGATCCCTTGTCGATCTTGCCTGCCTCCTCGATCGGCCGGTGACCGCCGAGGAGATCAACGAGGCGTTCACCCAGGCCGCCGACGGCCCATTCGCCGGGATCATCCGGTACAACACCCACCCGATCGTGTCCCGTGACGTGATCGGCGACCCGGCCTCCTGCGTCTTCGACGCCCCGCTGACCCAATCCAGCGGTGAACTCGTGAAGGTTTTCGGCTGGTACGACAACGAATGGGGCTACACCTGCCGCCTGGCCGATCTCGTCGACCACGTCGCCGCCCGTCTGTGACGACGCCTGCACCGTCGTCGTCACCGAATCGGTGCCTGTCCGCGCCCCGGGGGCGCACGACGGTCCCGGTTCGGTCGCTCAGGGGCGTCCGCTCCGGCTCAGTACGGAGCGGGTGCCCGCGGTGTTCTCCAGGTCCTCGCGTGCCGAGACCACGACCGTCGCCACAGCCGCGCCCTGCGGGCTGATCACACGGTCGGCGTGCACGGTGGCATTGAGCGCGGGATCGAGGTCGGTGCCCAGGTAGGCGAGGTCGGCGGTCATCGCGGCCGCGCAGGCACGCAGGCACGCAGCCTGTGGTGGTAGACGCCCAGCGCCGAGGCGCTCATGGGCGATGGGCGAGCAGGAACGCGTCGATGGCTGTGCGTGGCCCCTCGTCGGTGGTGATATCCCGGGTTCTCGGCTCCGCTCGTAGGACCTGGAGCCCGTGCCCTTCGATGTCGGACGCCGCATCCTGCGCGGTGTACAGCACGGCGGGATCCTGCGGTCCGCCGACACCGTGCGCGAGGTTGTCGCTGTCGTGTGCCACGACGAGCAGCAGCCCGGCGGGCGCCACCGCGTCAGCGGCGGCACGCAGCGCATGGCGGCGCACCTGCTCGCCGACCTGAAGATAGGCGACGATCACGAGGGCGGCGCCATGGCGGACCGGGACGTACTCCCGCAGATCGGCCTCGACCAGTTGGAGACGGTCCGCATGTTCGCCGAGCCGCCGCGCGGCGAGCGAGCTGGCCCGCGCGAGCCCGGCGGCGGAGAAGTCGACCGCGGTGACCGTCCAGCCGCGCTCGGCGAGCCACAGCGCGTTACGTCCCTCACCCGCGGCCAGGTCGAGGGCGTTGCCCGCCGGCAGGTCCGCCGCAACCTCCTGGACCCATCGGTTGGGCCCGGCCGACCAGACCAGTTCGCTGCCGGTGTACCGGCGATCCCATCCTGCGCTGTCCACGACTTCTTCCTCCCCATAGGCCGGCCTCGGGTGCGAAACGACATCGCCGGGTTCCGTTCGCCCGGCAGAAGTCACACGGCCACCTCGGCCGGCGATCCCGTCGTCCGGCACATTCTTCGCCGCCCCTCAGGCGCTGCGCTCGTGCTCATGTCCCGCCGCGCGGCGGCGCACGTCGTCCATGTCCACGGCCCGGGCCTCCTCGATCAGCTTCTCCAGTTCCGGCTCGCGCAGCGCACCGGGCTGGGCGTACAGCACGACCCTGTCACGGATGATCACAAGGGTCGGGATGGACGAGATCTGGAAAGCAGCGGCCAGTTCCTGCTGGGCTTCGGTGTCGACCTTGCCGAACACGATGTCGGCGTGCTTCTCGGAGACCCGCTCGTACACAGGGGCAAAGAAACGGCAGGGCCCGCACCAGCCAGCCCAGAAGTCGATGAGGACCATGTCGTCGCCTCCGAGGACGTCCTCGAAGTTCTCGCGTGTCAATTCGGTCGTGGCCATCTCGGTCTCCTTTCACCCTCCAATACCTTTACGGGTATTACAACAACCGCTATGCGGCTTGGATTCCAGCAGATCACATACTGGTAGGGGTATCCTGAAGGTGCCCGGAAGGGACTGCGCCGCACCCGCCCGGGCTGTCGATGACGAAGGGAGAGTTCCATGAATTACGGCATTACCGTTCGGCTGCGCAGGTCGTTCTCCGAGACTGTGGAGCAGGTCAGGACGGCGTTGGAGGAACAGGGGTTCGGCGTGCTCACCGAGATCGACGTGCGCGCCACGCTGCAGGAGAAGATCGGCGAGACGATGGAGGACTACCTCATCCTCGGCGCCTGCAACCCGCCGCTCGCCCACCGTGCCTTGGAGGCCGACCGTCAGATCGGTCTCCTGCTGCCCTGCAACGTCGTGGTCCGGTCCGAGGGTGACGACACCGTCGTCGAAGCGCTGGACCCTCAAGTCATGGCCATGGTGAGCGAGCAGCCGGGCCTCCGGCCGGTCGCCGACGAAGCCGCCGGGAGGCTCACTGCGGCGTTGGATTCGCTGGGGCGCTGAGCAGGCCGATCATCACTGCACCGGTTCCGGAGGGATCGGGCGCTCCGCTCCCCGCCCGGTCGATGGCCTGTGCCGCCTCATGTGCGTCAAGAATGCGGCGGTCGCGGCCACCGCAGCAATCCCTAGGGCCGCCCAGCCGCCGGGAGTGCCGAACACGGCGTGGCGCATCGCGGCCGGCGCCTCCTGGATCACCACGAATACAGCCATCACCAGGACGAACCATCCGAAGACCTGCCGGAGCCGCTCCGGATCGATGCGCCCGGCCAGCCCTGAACCGGCGAGGCCACCGAGTACCGCCGCGCCGGTCACCGCGAGGGTCAGCGGCCAGTCGATGTGGATACCGGCGAGGTGTCCGGCCAGTCCGGCGAAGGACTTCATCGCGATGACCAGCAGCGAGGTCCCGACCGCCACGGGCATGGGAAGTCCGCCGAGCAGGACGAGAGCGGGAACGACGAGGAAGCCGCCGCCCGCCCCGACCAGCCCGGTGACGAGCCCCACGGTCACTCCTTCGGCCAGGATCCGGAGTAGGGGGCGATCCACGTGCCCGCCCGTGGGAGCGGGACGGCTGCGCAGCATCGCGACCGCGGTCACGGCCATCATCACCGCGAAGGCGGCCAGCAGTACGCCGCCCGGGATGAAGGCCGCCAGCCGTCCGCCCGCGTAGGCGCCCGCCATGCCGGCGCCGCCGAACAGTAGCCCGGTGCGCCAGCGGACGCGGCCGGTCCGGGCGTGCGGTAGAACACCCGCCACTGAGGTCGCTCCCACCACGAACAGCGACATCGCGATCGCCTGCTTCACCTCGGCTCCGGCCACGTAGACCAGGATCGGCACGGTGAGGATGGAGCCCCCGCCGCCGAGCAGGCCGAGTGAGATACCGATGGCGAGCGAGGCGAGCAGGGTCATCGCGAGCGTCATCACGGCCGCCGATCCCGCAGTTGCGCGATCATGCTCTCGGCGCCGCAGGCCGGCGCGCGGTTGAAGGGCAGCTTGGCCAGCAGCATGCCCATCATGCAGGTGTTGGTCAGGGCCGCGACCGTCAGGCCGGCACCGATCGCGGCGGCCAGCCATTCCAGGCCCGGCACGAGGAGTCCGCCGACGACGCCGGTCAGCACCAGGAGCCCGGCGACCAGGCGCACCTGGCGTTCCAGGTCCCAGCGGGACCGGTTCCGGTTGAGCGGCGCACCGGCCGCTTCCCAGGCGACGATTCCGCCCTCCAGGATGTGCACCTTGGTCATGCCGGCCTCGACGAGCGCCCGCTCGGCCTGGCTCGCGCGGGCGCCGGTCCGGCAGATGAGAACGACGTCGTCCATGGAGCCGCGCAGCTCGGCGCGGTGTTCCCGCAGCGTGTCGAGAGGGACGTTGTAGGACCCGGGGATGTGCGCCGCGGCGAACTCGGCGGGGGTGCGCACGTCCAGCAGGCGCGGCGCGTCGGGGGCGGCGACGCGGTCGCGTAGGGACTCCGCGTCGATCTTCGAGCACATGGGCGACATATCGGTCTGCTTTCGTCGGTTGGGGGCCGGTTCCGGGCCCGGGTGCGGGCAGGGACCCGGAACGGAGATCGGCGATTCGGGCGGTCCAGGTGTCAGGCGGCGGACGCGACGACCGGCAGGCCGGCGCGGACGCCGGCGTCGTACTCGTCGTCGACGGCGACCACGCGCCGCCCGGCGGCGGCCAGGAACGAGGCGGCGATGGCGGCGCGGTAGCCGGCCTGGCAGTGGACCCACACTTCGCCGCCGGGCACCTCGTCCATGCGCTGCGACAGGTCTTGCAGCGGGATGTGCAGTGCGCCGTCGATGTGCGAGGCGTCCCACTCGTGGGAACGGCGCACGTCCAGCACCACGACCGGCCGGTGGTGCCGCACGGCGGCCAGCTCACCGAACGACGCCCTCGGGAAGGAGGCCAGGGGCTCCTCGCCGACCCAGCGTTCCGGGCCGCCGGTCGCCGACGCGGCCGGGCGGTCGATGCCGATGCGAACCAGCTCACGCTGGGCGGCCGCCACGTCCTCGGGCGTCTGGCCCAGCAGTGTCAGCGGTGTGCCCCACGGGACGAGCCAGCCGAGGTAGGTCGCGAAGCCGCCGTCCAGCCCGAAGTTGAGCGTTCCCGCCATGTGCCCGGCCGCGAACGCCGTCCGGGTCCGCAGGTCGACGACCCACTCCCCGGCCTCGATACGGCGGCGCAACTCGGCGGCGTCCGCGCGACGCGGTTCCGACAGGTCGGGCGCTTCGGGTCCCGCACTGTTGGCCGGGCCCATGTGGGCGTAGTAGGCCGGCCAGGCGTCCAACCCGGCCAGCAGGGTCTCCACGTACTCCTGCTCGTCCAAGGTGAGCACGGGATTGGTGCGCTTCTCCTGCTCGATCGTCGATGCTTCGGCCCCCGACTGGGTGGCCGAGCAGAAGCTGCCGAACCCGTGCGTGGGGAAGACCTCGGCGTCGTCGGGGAGCTCACGGATCAGCCGGTGTGCCGAGCCGTACTGGGCGGTCACCAGGTCGTGGGTGTGGGCCGGTCCGAGCAGGTCGGGCCGTCCGGTGGATCCGTACAGCAGCGACCCGCCGGTGAACACCGCGGGCGCCCGGCCCGGAGCCTCCAGGACGTAGGCCAGATGCGTGAACGTGTGGCCGGGGGTCGCCAGGACCCGCACCCGCATCCACGCACCGACGTCGACGATGTCCCCGTCGGAAACCGCGTCATGCTCGAAGGTCACGGGGTCTGCGGCGTTGACGTGGTACGCGGCTCCCGTCGCCTGGGCCAGTGCCAGGCCACCGGTCACATAGTCGTTGTGGATGTGGGTCTCGAAGACGTCGAGGATCACCGCGTGCCGCTCCTCGGCCAGGGCGAGCACGCGGTCGATGTCACGTTGCGGATCGACCACGAACGCGACCTCGCCGTCAGTGACGAAGTAGCTGCGGTCCCCCAGCGTGGGGGTATCGATGGGAACGATCTCGATCATCGGACTGCCTCTCTCCAACTCGTCAGGCGGCGTTCTCACAGAGCCCACACACCTGTCCGCATACCCCCCGGGGTATATGTCCTCAGGTTAACCGAAGTTCGAGACGGCACGCAAATACCCCCAGGGGTATAGACTCAGGCATGCGGGGCGGGCTCGGCACCGACCCAGGCCGATCCGATCGCGGGGCGCCATGCCCTGGTGGGCATGAGGAGGGCGACATGAAATTCGAGGCGGACTCGCTGGCCGATGTCCTCGTACGCTTGCGGCGTGCGCAGGGACAACTCGGCGGCGTCATCCAGATGATCGAGAACGAGCGGGACTGCAAGGACGTCATCGCCCAACTGGCGGCAGTGTCGCGGGCGCTGGACCGCGCCGGATTCAAGATCATCGCGACCGGCCTGGAGAAGTGCGTCATGGAGGGTACGGACCCCGAACAGGCTCAACTGGACCTTGAGCAGTTGGAGAAGCTGTTCCTGAGCCTCGCCTGACCTGGCTGCGGACACCGCTGCGATCCAGCGGCCATGCGAAGGACGGCGGCCTGCGGCACATGCGACGGGCTCGCCGCCCGTCCACCCCAGGGGGAGGGGCGGGCCCGACCGTCAGCCGCGGTCCATCCCCGCAGGGGTGGTCACGCCCGACCGCGTACGACGGCGACGGGGCAGTGCGCGTGGTGCAGGAGCGCTTGGCAGACCGAACCGAGGAGCAGGCCGGCGAAACCGCCGCGGCCGCGTGCCCCCGCGACCACGAGCCGGGCGTCGCCACTGGCATCGATGAGCGCCGGACGGGTGCGGGCTTGCACCAGCCTGGTGCGCACGGTGACGTCGGGATACTTCTCAGGCCAGCCCGCCAACGCTTCGGCCAGGACGCGTTCTTCCTCGTCACGCAGCATGCTGATGTCGTACACCAGCGGCAGTGGATCGCCCGGGCCGGTGGAGACAGGCCCGGTCCATGTGTTCCAGGCGTGCAGGGCGATCAGTTCGGCGCCGAGCATCGAGGCCTCGGCGAAGGCGAAGGCGAAGGCCGCTTCGCCGACGGCCGAGCCGTCGACGGCGAGCACGATCGGTCCGCTGGGATCCGGTTCACCGCGGACCACAAGCACCGGGCAGCGGGCGTGAGCGGCCAGATGCACCGCCGTCGAGCCGACCACCAGACCACTGAAACCGCCCAGGCCCCGGCTGCCGACCACCACCAGCACGGCCTCACGCGACTCCTCCTCCAGTACGGTGACCGCCGCACCGGTCACCACCCAGGAGGTGATGGGCAGCTCCGGAGCCACCGACCGTGCCCGCTCGACCGCCTGGCTCACGAGACGATCGGCCATGTTGCGGAACCCGCCGGTCGGCGGGCCGAGCGGCGAGGGGCCTAGCGGCACCCGCAAAAGCGGCCAGACGAAGGCATGCACCACGCGCAGCGGCGCACCACGCGACTGCGCCTCACGGGCTGCGGTCTGCACAGCGGTCAGGCTCGACTCGGAGCCGTCCACTCCGACTACGACCGGGCTGTTCATCGGCCCTCCTCGAGATCACATCTGTGTTCTGCCTGCGAAGACCGCCCGCCCCGCAGGAGGCCACCGGCGGCGAACGCCGATGCCCGTCGAGCAGACGGGATCCTGCGATCAGGCGATGGTGACGGCGGTGTCGAGATAGACGTCCTGGATTGCGTGTATGAGCGCCACCCCTTCCTGTCGCGGGCGCTGGAACGACTTGCGTCCGACGATCAGGCCCATGCCGCCGGCCGCGTTGCGCGGCCCTTGGCGCGGCTACGGCCCAAGGAAGAGGCCCTGCTGGCGGACGGTCTGCACCGGACGCTCGATGCCCGCGAACACCGGCTCTTCTCCGGGGTGTTCGGGCGCGAGCACATCCCCCTTGCCGGGCACCTGGTCTGCAAGCTGCTGGGAATTCGGTACGGCGACTACCGGGACCGGCCGGGGATCGACGCCTGGGCCTCGTCCATCGCCCGCGAGCTGGCTTCCGGGCGTTCAGCACCTGCCCACGGGGCCGGTCCGCCGGAACCCTCGCACCGTCCCGTGACCTGAAATCCAGGTTGCAGGACCTTCGTCCCGCCGGTCGCGGGGCCAAAGCCGGTGGGTACGGCCACGCGTACGAGGTTGGATCGAAGCGAGACCTCATTCGGGACGGTGGACGATGCAACGGATGAACGCGCTGGACGCCGGGATGTTCTTCGCCGAGAACGACACGGCGCCGCTGCAGATCGGGACGGTCACGGTGTTCGAGGGACCGGCGCCCGACTACCCGGATCTGGTGCGGCAGATCTTCGCCAGGCTTCGGCTCGCACCGCGCTGCCTCCAGCGCGTCCGGACGGTCCCCTTCCATCTCGCGCACCCCGTCTGGGTGGACGATCAGCGTTTCTCGGTCGGCGACCACGTGCTGCGCACGCTGGCGGCAGAGCCCGGCGGCCCAGAGGAACTCCGGCATCTGGCAGGCCGCATCCTGAGCGGGCCCTTGGATCTGACCCGGTCTCCATGGGAAGTGTGGCTGGTCGAAGGACTGGCGGACGACCGCTGGGCACTGATCTCCAAGGTGCACCACTGCATGGTGGACGGGCTGGCCGGCATCGACCTGCTGGGGGCACTGCTGGACACCGACCCCGATTGGGTGCCCGCGCAGCCCCGGGTGTGGATGCCCGAGCCGGAACCCCCTGCGTGGGCGGTACTGCGCGGCGGCATCGCGGACAGGCTGAAGGGCTTCCAGCGGCAGGCCACCCGGCTGTTCCTGCCCGTCGTGCGCGACTCGGTCAGCGTCGCCGGCGCGATTCCCGGTTACGCGGCGCGGCTGGCCGGGTCGGGCATGTCCTCGCTCAACGGCCCGACAGGGCCACGTCGGCGCTGGTCCCGGGCTTACGCTGAGCTGGACGAAGTGGACCGCATCCGGCGCACGTTCGGAGGGTCGGTCAACGATGTGGCCCTCGCCGCCACGGCGCACGGCTTCCGCGACCTGCTCGACGCTCGCGGCATCCTTGACGAGAAGTCGGTCGTCCGCGCGATGGTGCCCGTCTCCGTCCGGTCGTCCGACGAGCGCGGGGTCCTCTCCAACCGGGTGTCGGCGGTGCCGGTGGACCTGCCGTGCGGGGAGCCTGATCCGCTGCGCCGCCTGCAGTTCGTCCGCGCGCAGATGGACGACCTGAAGAGCCGTGACCAGGCCGCCGGGCTGGACGCCTTCCTCCGGCTTCTCGGCGCCGCCCCTGGCCTGCTGGCCGCGGCCGCCCATACGGCGCTGCGGCGGCGCCAGCCGCTGATCCACACGATCGTGACCAACGTCCCGGGCCCGCCGATCCCGCTCTACGTCATGGGGCGCCGGATGCTGGAACTCGACCCTTACATCCCGATCACGGCGGGCGTGCGCATCTCGGTCGGCGTCGTGTCCTACGACGGAGGCCTGGCGTTCGGGCTCACCGGCGACCACGACGCCGTACCCGACCTGGAGACCCTGTCCGCAGGGATCCGCGACGGCATCGACGAACTACTCAAAGAGGCGGCCCAAGCCCCGTGAACCGGCCGAGCTCCCAGAGCTCCACCGCCGGGCCGGGAGGACCGAACGTCCCCCTGCAAAGGGACCTTCGCGCGTACCGCCGCTGGACACGAGCCGCAAGCCTGGAGATGCAGGCCCTCTGGAGAAGGTGAGTGCTATGCGCAAGAAGGTCCTGGTTCTCGGCGGGAACTTCGGCGGCCTGACCGCCGCGCTCAGCGTCAAGCACGCCCTGGACGGCGACGTGGACGTCACGGTGGTATCGGCATCCGACCGGTTCCTGTTCAATCCCTCACTCATCTGGGTGCCGTTCGGCAAGCGGACCGAAGACGACATCACCTTCCCGCTCGCACCGACCTTCGAGGGGCACGGCATCGAGTTCGTGCACGCCGCGGCCACGGCGATCGCGCCCCTGGCGAAGCGAGTGCGGACGACGGCGGACACCTACCGTTACGACTACTGGTGATCGCCACCGGCTACCGCAACGACATGACCGTCCTGCCCGGCCTGGAACCGGCGAACGGGGTCCACACCATCACCACCCTCCAGGACGCCGTCGAAGCCGGAGCCGGCTGGCGCCGGTTCCTGGACTCCCCCGGACCGATCGTCATCGGCGCCGCCCAAGGCGCCGGCTGCTTCGGCGCGGCCTATGAGTTCCTGTTCAACACCGCCTACCAGCTAAAGAAGGCGGGCCTGAAGAAGCGGGTGCCGCTGACCTATGTGACCGCCGAACCGTTCCTCGGCCATTTCGGCATCGGCGGGCTTCCCGGCGGCGAGTGCCTCCTCAAGCTGTTCTGCAAGAAGGAGGGCATCCAAGCCGTCACCGGCACCGCGATGGCCGAAGCGTCCCCCGGGAAGCTCTTGCTCGACGACGGCGGCGCGCTCGACTTCGCCTACGCGATGGTCATCCCGCCGTTCCTCGGGCAGCACGTCATCGCCGCCACCGCGGGGCTGGCCGACGGCAAGGGCTTCGTACCGGTCCGCGACGCCTACCAGTCGATCGCCCACCCGAGCATCTACGCCGTCGGCGTCGCCGCCGCCGTGACCGTCCCGTGGGCCACGGCCATCCCGGTCGGCATTCCCAAGACCGGGTTCCCCACCGAGGTGCAGGCCCGGGTCGCCGCCGCCAACATCGCCGCCCGGATCCGCGGCGAGCAACAGACCCGCCACAAAGAGCTTCGGCGACATCCCCGCCATCTGCGTCATGGACGCCGGCAACAACGGCGTCACGATTCCTCGCTGACCGCATGCTCCCGCCGCGCAAGGCAGGCGTGCTCCTCCCCGGACCGCAGGCGCACGCCGCCAAGCTCGCCTTCGAGAAGTACTTCCTGTGGAAGGCCCGCAAGGGTCATGTCCGCCTGCCCTGACCGTGCCGGCCGCCTGGCCGCCAATCCGAGGAAAGCGATATGAACGTCCGACGAGAGCCACCCGAGCGCCACGGCAGGCACACCTCGGTGCCCACGCGCATGACCGTCGTGATCGGGCAGGGCCACGAGGCCCGCAGCAAGGGCTATGGGGTGACCGCACCCACCCGGCTGATGCGCACCTGGCGCATGCTCACCGCCGTGAACGAGGAACTGCATTCCGGCATCGCCGATGACGCGGCAGTACACCGGGCAGCCATGGTGTTCAACGTTCTCCGCAAGGAGGCGATCAGCTCACTTTCCCCGTCTCTGGCCGACGAAGTGCGCAAGTTGCTACCGCCGCTGGCCGAGGACTCCGACCTCGCCGACACCCGCGTCGCCTGCGCGAGCGCCCTCGGCTGGCTCGACAGTCTCATGACCTCGATGCTCATGCAGCTCGCCGGGCAATCCGAACCCGTCGGCGGCGGTGGAGTTCGTCGGCCGCCCAGACGATGACCGGGAACGTGGCGATGATGGCCAGGACGTCCCAGGGCAGGGCGGCGGTGCCGAACAGGTCTTGCAGGGGCGGACGCTGTCCGTCAACCCGTACCGATTCGCCGGTCAGCATCGATAGGTCGACCTCCAGCGCCCCGTCGGTCAGCCGGGCGTCGGCGGGGACCTTGTCGCCTTCCGCCAGGACGATGAGATCTCCGGGGACGAGCCCGGCGGCCTCCGCAACCTGGCGGCGCCCGTCCGGGACGACATGGGCCTGCTCGGGCAAGTAGGCGGCCAGCGCCTCGACCGCACGCTCTGCCTGATGCTCCTGCAGCAGCGCGAACACGGCGCTCACCATCACCACAGCAAGGATGGCCCAGCCCAGCACGGGCATCCCGGCCACGAATGCCAGGGCACCCGCGCCCCACGGCAGCAGGGCCAGCGGATGGGCGAACTGGGCGGACAGCAGCCGCGGCAGCGACCGCTTCTCGCGTGGCTGGACCTGGTTGGGCCCGTACACCGCCAGCCGTCGGGCGGCCTCGCGTCCGGACAGGCCGCGGTCGCCGGTGCCGAGTTCCTTGCGGAGCAGCGGCAGCGGTTCCCGCGGATCGGTGGTCGTCGTGGCCGGATCCAGTGGGCCGCCGTCGGCCCGGTCATCTGGACGGTGATGTCGCACGACCTCTCCCGTCAGCGCAGGCGGCGCAGGTAGGGGTCCCAGGTGCGGCGGGGGGTGAGGCGGATGCGGGCGTCGACGGCCACCACTCCGTCGGGGCGGACGATGGTGGGGTTGAGATCGAGTTCGGCGATCTCCGGGTGGTCGGCGGCCAGCCTGGACAGGCGCAGCAGCGTGTCGCGCAGCGCCGGAACGTCACCGGCGGGGCGGGCGCGGTGGCCGTGCAGCAGGGTGGACAGGCGGGGTTCGCCGATCAGGTCGTCGGCCTCCTGTGTGGTAAGCGGTGCCAGGCGGGCGGCTCGGTCGGCCAGGGCGTCGGTGTCGATGCCGCCGGCGCCGAAGATGACGACGGCGCCGAACACCTCTTCCTGGACGGCGCCGCACAGCACCTCGACGCCCTCGTCCGCCATGGCCTGGACGACCACGCCTTCCAGGTCGTCGCCGAAGCGTTCGTCCAGCCACCGGAAGGCTTTGCGGACGTCGTCTTCGCCGCTCAGGTCCAGGTGCAGGGCGCCGGCCGCGGTCTTGTGCACCACGCCGGGCACGTGCGCCTTCATGGCGACGGGCACGCCCATCTCACGGGCCGCCGCGATCGCCTCCGCCTGCGTGCGGGCCCAGCGCCACGGCGCCAGCGGGAGACCGTAGGACTCCAGCAGGCGGAAGGTCTCGGCGGGTGGGAGCCAGCCGCCCTCCGGCGCGCCGGCCAGGTATCCGCCGATGATGCGGCTCGCCTCGTCCGGCCTCAGACCCGTGAGGGCGGGTGGCGCACTGGCCCGGGTCCCGTGGCGGCGTGCGTGGGACCAGGCGTGGGCGAACGCGCGGACGGCGTTCTCCGGGTAGGCGTAGCAGGGGATCGCGTCGTCGACGATCGTGACCGTCTCCGGCTGGCCAAGTACCACGGCCGCGATCGGCTTGCCGCAGTCGCCCAGGGCGGGCCGCAGGTCGCCGAGCGCGGTCGGGGCCACCAGGGCCAGGACCACGTCCACGGCGTCGTCGGCGGCGACGGTGGCGATGGTCTCGCGGAACAGGTCGGCGGGAACGGCGGCGGTGGTGTCGACGGGGTTGGCGACCGCCGCGCAGGACGGCAGCATCGCGGTCAGGCGCCGGCGGGTGGCCTCACTCAGAACCGGGACGGTCAGCCCGGCGTCGGCGCAAGCGTCGGCGGCCAGCACCCCGCCGCCGCCCGCGTTGGACACCACCGCCACCCGCGGACCGGCCGGGAGCGGCTGGGTCGCCAGCAGCGCGGCGGCGTCGACCAGTTCGCCGAGGTCGTCGGTGGCCACGATCCCGGCCTGCGCGAACAGCGCCCGGCGGGTGAGTTCGGGGGTCGCGGCGGCCGCGGTGTGCGAGGCGGCCGCCCGGCTGCCGGGGGCCGAGCGTCCGGCCAGGACGGTCAGCAGCGGCATCCTGGCGGCGACCCGGCGGGCCGTCCGGGCGAACTTGCGGGGATTGCCGAAGGACTCGACGTGCAGGATGCCCAGCCGGGTCGTCTCGTCCGACTCCCACCACATGAGCATGTCATTGGCGCTGACGTCGAACTTGTCGCCGACCGAGGCGAACGTGGACAGGCCGACGCCGAGCCGGGACAGCTGCTCGACCAGGGCGATTCCCACGCCACCGGACTGCACCGCCACGCCCGCCGCACCGGGGACGGGACGGCGGGCGCCGAAGGTCGCGTCCAACCGGATCCCGGTGTTGGCGATGCCCAGGCAGTTCGGCCCGACCAGCCGCATGCCGTACTCGCGGCACACCGCCACCAGGTCGCGTCCCTGGTCGCCGGTCAGCCCCGAGCTGATCACCACCAGCGCCGAAGCCCCGGATCTGCCGCAGGCGGCGGCGGCCTGGACGACGGCGTCCGCGGGCACGGTAATGACCGCCAGGTCGGGGGGCTCGGGCAGGTCGGCGAGCGTCGCCACGCACGGCACCCCGTGCAGGTCCGCGCCCGCCGAGTGCGGGTTGACCGCGTAGACCGGGCCTTTGAAGCCGCCGGCGACGATGTTGCGGACGATCTCCGCCCCGACCGTGCCGCGGCGGCGGGACGCACCGACGACCGCGACCGTCCGCGGCCTCAGCAGCGGCTCCAGGCTCGCCACATCCGCAAGCCGCTCCCGCTCGGCCACCGCGTCGAGGTATCCGTCGTCGGAGGTCAGCGGCATGGTCAGCTCGACCACACCGTCGCGGATCTGACGACGCGCGGGCATCCCGGCGTCGGCGAACACGCGCAGCATCGCGGTGTTGGCGGGGAGCGTGTCGGCGCGGAAGGCGGCGACGCCGTTGGCGCGGGCCAGCGATCCCAGGTGCTCCAGCAGCAGCGTGCCGACGCCGCGGTGGTGCATCCGGTCGGCGACCGCCATCGCGACCTCCGCCTCCCCGGGCACCTCGGTCGGCTCGTACTCTGCGACCCCCACCAGCTCGCCGCCCAGCCACGCTCCCAGAGCCGCGTGATCACGGTCTTCGGGGCGGCAGACCTGCCCGGCCACCCGCCCCGCCATCGACCGGTTGAGGCCGAAGAAGCGCAGGTAGATGCTCTCATCACTCAGCCCGCCATGGAGTTCGCGTACCGCGTCGCGGTCCGCCTCGACCAGCCGTCTGATCTCCACCTGGGTGCCGTCGGTCAGCAGCGCGAACACCTGCGCGTCGGTTAGCTCCGTCATGCTCCCAGCGTCGGCCGATCGCGGCGCCCGGACCAGCCTCCCAAGGTCACCTGCGGGCAGGACCTTCGTCCCCTCAGCGGCCGGGTGGGCCCGCACTCACGCCCTGACCGCCTCCCACCTACGGTCACCGCCCACGCCTCGGCGGCATCGCCGCCCGGAGTCCATCACCGTGCCCGGCGCCGGCCGCGCGTTCACCAGCCGGGTCCCCTCCGGATCACAAGAGCGGACTCGTCTCCACGGTGCCGTGACCGCGCCGGCCTGGTAAGGGCCGGGCGGCGGCGACCGAGGGACGAACGTCCCTACGCGCCGGGGCTGCGCGCGGCAGACCCTGAAATCGGCACCGCGGCCGCCACCGGGCGGCTCGCCGACGCAAAGGAGTTTCGCGATGGCGAGGCAGATCACCCATGGATCCTTCACCGCGGTCTTGGAGGACCGTGTCGCGGTACTGGAGCGGCAGGTCACCGCGCTGACCGAGGCGGTCCGCCTGCTGGCCGCCGCCGTGGAGGGCACTCCCCTGGACCCGCCGGACGGCGACACCTCACCGGCCGCGCGGCGCGCGCACGAGCTGCTCCTGCTGCCGCCCCTGGCACCCACCACCCCTCGCTGACCGTCACATTCAGAGGAGAACAGCACATGTCCACGCAACGAACGATCATCCTGGTCGGAGTCGACGGCTCTCCATCATCCGACCGCGCCATCGGCTGGGCAGCGGACGAAGCCGCCCGGTCCGGCCGGACCCTGCGCCTGCTCCACATCGTGGAGACCGCCGCCCTGGACCTCCCCGGGCACATGACCGACGGCATCGCCGAGGCGCTCGTCGAAGCGGGGAACCAGATCCTGCGCCACGGCCAGGCGCACGCCGAGCGGCGGCAACCGGAGCTCGGCGTCGAGACCGTGGTCGCCCACGACCGGAACGTCACGGCGGGGCTGCGGCACCACGCCGACCAGGCCGCCGTGGTAGTCGTCGGTCATCGCGGCCGAGGCGGCTTCACCGGGCTGCTGCTCGGCTCCACCGGCCTGCGCCTGGCCGGCCACCACCCCGGCCCGGTGGTCGTGGTCCGTGATCAGGCCGACACCGCGGCGGACGAGATCGTGGTCGGGCTGGACCTGGTCGAGGACCCGGCGCCGGCGCTCGACCACGCCTTCGCCGCGGCGGCCGCCCGCGGGGCCTCGCTGCGAGTTCTGCACGCCTGGCGGCCCGCGCCGCTGGCCGTCGAGGCGCGCGTCGATTCACGGATCGTGACCGACACCCTCCGCGGCCACCTGTCCACCGTCGTGGCTTCGTGGCTGGACCGGCACCCCGACGTCAAGGTCATCGAGGACGTCGTCATCGGTCACCCGGCGAACGCGCTGGCCGCCGCCTCAGCGCACGCCGCACTGGTCGTCGTCGGATCCCGAGGCAGGTCCATCCCGCTCGGGTCGGTCAGCCACGGCGTGATCCACCACGCCCAATGCCCCGTCGCAGTCGTCCGCCCCTGCGACTGACC
>NZ_SMKK01000112.1 GCF_004348425.1 Actinomadura sp. 7K507 | reverse complement strand
CCCTGTACCGCTCCACTCCCACCACCCGCCCGCCCTGCCACTCACCTGGGTGACAAGCGTCCCGGCGCAATGCGTAGCCGGTGGTGCAGCCCCGGATGTTCCGCCGTCGGTAGCTTCCGTGGAGGCCCCGTACGCCGACGGGGGCGGGAGGTGGGAACGGTGACCACGACGCTTGGCGAGCGCTCGCCACTGAAGCCCTGGGCCGGTGTCCCGAGTGAGCTGTCCGACATCTTCCGGCCCCATCTGGACGCTCTCGCCGAGGAGATGATCGAGGAGATCCTCGCCGGGATCCCCGAGTACTCCCGCCCGCAGGACGAGGAGTACGCGCGGCTGGTGCGGCTGGCCGTCGAGGGCGCGCTGCGCCAGTTCACCGACCTCATCATGGACCCGGAGAGCTCGTGGGAGCCGGTCGCCGCCGTCTACCGGGAGATCGGCTGGGCGGAGGCCCGCGAAGGCCGCAACCTGGACATCCTGCAGACCTCGCTGCGGCTCGGCGCCCGCGTCGCCTGGCGCCGGCTCGCCGCCGAGTCGGAGCGGTACAACATCTCCCGCCGCACGCTCGCCTCCATCGCCGAGGCCATCTTCGCGTTCCTGGACGAGATCGCCCGCGCCGCCACCGACGGCTACACCAAGGCCCGCGAGCAGGAGGCCGGTGAGCTGGAGCACCGCCGCCGGCGGCTGCTGGACCTGCTGCTCGCCGAACCGCCCGCCGCCCCGCAGGCCATCGCCGGCCTGGCTCGCCTCGCGCAGTGGCACGTCCCCCGGACGGTCGCGGCGGTCGTCCTGTACGAGCGGCGCCAGCAGCCGTTCTCGCATCCGTCGCTGCCGCCCGACGTGCTCGCCGACGTGAACCGCCGGGAGCCGTGCCTGGTCGTCCCCGACCCGGAGGGGCCGGGGCGCGGCCGGATGCTGGAGCCGGTGCTGCGCGACTGGGTCGCCGCCCTCGGCCCGACCGTCCGCGTCGAGGAGGCGGCCAAGTCGCTGCGCTGGGCCCGCCAGGCGCTGCCGCTCGCGCGCCGCGGCATCCTGCCGTCCGACCGGCTGATCCGCTGCGCCGACCACATGCCGGCGCTCGTCATGTTCAAGGACGAGGAACTGGTCCGGACGGTCGCCGAGCTGCGTCTCGCGCCGCTGAAGGCCGTCCGGCCGCGGCATCGCGAGCGGCTGATGCGGACGCTGCTGGCCTGCCTGCAGAACGGGTTCAACGCCACGGAGGTCGCGAACCGCCTGCACGTCCACCCGCAGACCGTCCGGTACCGGCTGCACCAGCTGGAGGAGCTGTTCGGCGAGCGGCTGCACGAGCCGGAGACCCGGCTGGAGATGGCGATGGTGCTGACCGTGTGGCTCACCGCGCCCGAAACCTCTCAATCAAACGATTGACCAGGGTTTGGAGGACCGCCTAGCTTGAGGGTATGACCAGCAGTGATACCGCGAGCGAGCGTATCCTCGGCGCCGCCACCCGGCTGTTCGCCGCGCTCGGCTACGACGGCACCTCCACCCGCATGATCGCGGAGGCGGCCGGGCTCAACGTGGCCACCGTGGCCTACCACGCCGGCGGCAAAAGGGATCTGTACCTCGCCGTCATCGAACGCGCCCACCTGGCCGAACGCGCGCTTCTGGAGGACGGGGTCGCCCAGGTCGGCGACGCGGAGTCGCTCCTCACGCTCGTAGACCGCTACGTCGACTTCTGCGCGGAGAATCCGGAGGTGCCCGCGCTGTGGATGCACCGGTGGCTCTCGGACGCCGCCGACGTCGCCGACCTCGAGGAGCGGTTCGTCCGTCCGCTGGTGGACCTGGTCGCCGAGGCCGCGCGGAAGGTCGTGTCCGCCGACGTCGACATCGAGTACGTCGTGTGGACGGTCGTCTGGTGCACCCACGGATTCGGGTCCGGCGGCGTCCTGGGCGCCGACGGGCGGCGGCGAGGCCTCGACGACCCCCGCGAGCTGGACCGGTTCCGCGCCCACATGCGCCGCCTGGTCTCCACCCTGATCGGGCTGCCCGGCCGGGACGCCCGATGACCGCCGGGACGCCCCTCCGGCCGACCGCTCTCCGACGACGCAGTGAGGAACCACGCCGCCATGCCCGCTGAGCACCCCTCCGACCATCCGCCCGCCCCCGCGGCCGCCCTTCCCGAGGCAGGCCGTGCGCCCGGAGAGCTGCTCGCGGAGCTCGCGCGCCTGCGGGACGCCGACCTGCCCGTGCGCGGAGGCCAGGTCACCGCCTACGTCTACGACACCGGACGCGAGGCCGTGCACGACCTCGCCGCGACCGCCTACCTGGAGATGCTGGAGGTCAACTGCCTCGACCCGACCGCGTTTCCCAGCATCGTGGCCCTGGAACGCCGGATCGTCGCCGCCGTCGCGGACAAGCTCGGCGGCGGTTCCGGTGTCTTCACCAGCGGCGGAACCGAGTCGATCATGCTGGCGGTGAAGTCGGCCCGGGACGCCCGCCCGGTCAACGGGAAACCCCAGATCGTGCTGCCGGCGACAGGGCACCCGGCGTTCCACAAGGCGGCGCACTACCTGGGCATGGAGGTCGTGCAGGTCCCGGTCGACGCGTCGTTCCGCGCCGACCCGGCCGCGACCGCCGCCGCCCTCACCCCCCGGACCGTCCTCGTCGTCGTCTCCGCCCCCTCCTACCCGCACGGCGTCATGGACCCGGTCCCGGAGATCGCGTCGATCGCCGCCTCCGCGGGCGTTCCGTGCCATGTGGACGCGTGCGTCGGCGGGTGGGTCCTGCCCTGGCTGCGGGACGCGGGACGGGATGTCCCGCCGTTCGACCTGTCCGTGCCCGGCGTGACCTCCCTCTCCTGCGACCTGCACAAGTACGGCTACTCGCCGAAGGGGGCCTCCGTCGTCCTGTACGCGGACGAGGCGCTCCGCCGCCGCGCCTACTTCGCCGCCGCGGAATGGCCCGGCTACACCGTCATCAACGCGACCGTCCAGAGCAGCAAGAGCGCCGGCCCGCTCGGCGCCGCGTGGGCGACCCTCAACGCGATCGGCGCGCAGGGCTACCGCGACCTCGCCGAGAACGCGATGAAGGCCGCGGAACGCCTCATCGCGGGCGTCGCCGACATCCCCGGCCTGCGCGTGCTCGGCGAACCCGTCGCGCCGCTGGTCGCCGTCGCGTCCACCGATCCCGCCCTGGACGTGTTCGTCATCGCCGACGAGGCCCGGTCACGCGGCTGGTTCTTCCAGCCCCAGCTGTCCTACCGGGGCATCCCGCCGAACCTGCACTTCACGCTGACCGGCGTCAGCGACATCGAGCCGCTGCTGGCCGCCCTCGCCGACTCCGCGAAGGCCGCCCGCGGCGCGGGGCCGCCCGACGTCCCGTCCGGACTGGCGGACGCCCTCGCCGACCTCGACCTCGACAGCCTCGACGACGCCGGGTTCGCCGGGCTCCTCGCGTCCGTCGGCGTGGACCTGGCCGGAGGCGGCGAGCCGGAGATGGCCGTGGTGAACACCATCCTGGACGCCCTGCCGCCCGCCACCCGCGAGGCTCTGCTGATCCGCTTCCTGTCCGCCCTCTACGCCTGACGCCGGGAACTCAGCTGAGGCGGATCAGCCGCTTGACGAGGGACGGCCCGTCCAGCTTCTGGGCGAGTTCCAGCGGCACCAGCGCCGCGCCCGCCTTCAACGCGCCGACCTGTGCACCGGAGCCCGCCTGGTCCGGCGGGTCGCCCTCGACGCCGACCGGCACGGTCAGACCGGGCCAGCCGACGACGGTGACCGGCGACGCGGCACGCAGCGGCGTCTCGCCCCCGAGGCCGTCGTCGACCCGCGCGACCCTCGCGCCCTGCGGCGCGAGGGTCGCGGCGACCATCGCGTTCTCCGCCGCGACGACGATCCGCTCCGCCGTGGCGACGGCGCCCGCCGCCGCCGAGGCGTCCTGCCCCAGCACCGCGCCCAGGATCAGGGTGTTCACGCCCTGGACGCCGTTGCGCGCCGCGAACACGAAGTTCCCGCCGGCGGCGTCCGTGTACCCGGTCTTCCCGCCGATGACGCCGTGCCGCCCCAGCAGGTAGTTCCCGCCCTGCCGCGGCGGCCCGCCGTCGTCCGGCACGTACGTCGGCTGCTTCACGATCTCGGCGAAGGCGGGGACCTCCATCGCCGCCCGCAGCAGCTTCACCTGGTCCGCGGCCGTGCTCACCGTCCGCTCGTCGTAGCCGCTCGGATCGGTGTACGTCGTGGCGGTCATCCCCAGCGACCTGGCGGTCGCGTTCATCTTCGCCACGAACGCCTGATCGCTCCCGGCGTCCCACCGCGCGAGCTCGTGCGCCACGTCGTTCGCCGAGATGACCATCAGGGCCTCCAGCGCCTTGCGCTGCGTCAGCCGCTGGTTCGCGGTCACCCCGAGGATCGACTCCCCGCGCTGCCTGCGCATCGGGATCTGCGCGGCGGCCTGCGGCGACACCGTCAGCACCGGCCCCGCCTCACCCGGCTTCAGCGGGTGCGCCTGCAGATACACGTACGCCGTCATCACCTTCGCGACGCTCGCCGTCGGCACCGGCGCGGACCCGCCCGACGAGCCCATCGTCCCGAGCCCCTCCACGTGGACGACCGCCTGCCCAGCCGACGGCCACGGCAGCGCCGGGGCCTGCCCCGGGAACGCGTGGCTGGACGTGATGCCCAACTCGACGGCCGGCTCGGGGACCGGCCGCACGAGCTGCCCGGTGACGACCCCGGCGACCAGCACCAGCGCCGCCAGGAGCACGACGAGGCCACGCCGCCCCGGCTCGGCCTTCTCCTCTTCCGCCGGAGTCGGCGCCGCCGGGGGAGCCATCCCGTCCCAGGGCACACTCCACGGCCCCGGCGCCCGCACGACCGCATACTCCTGAGAACCCACGCCCTGGGATGGTGTGCTCTGAGGCGGTGCGGCCTGTGGTGAGGCGGCCTGTGGTGAGGCGGCCTGCGGTAGGGCGGCCTGCGGTAGGGCGGCCTGTGGTGGGGCGGCTTGGGCCTGTGGGGGTGCGGTCTGGGTTTGAGCGGGGTGCGGGGCTGTGACCTGCGCCGGGGCGGCTTGCTGTGGCGATTCCTCCTGCGGAGTGGCGGGCTGCGGTTCTGCGGGCTTGGAAGGCAGGACGGGGAGGCGCTCGACCCGCGTCGGCCCGGTGCCGTCGGTGCGGGGTGCGTCCTTCTCGCCGTTGGTGTCTTCCTCGCCCGTGGAGTCGTCGTCCCCTTCGGGGGCGGTCGTCGCGGAAGCGGCCTCGGCGTCTTCAGGCTCTTCGGCGTCGGGGGGTTCTTCGGAGGCTTCCTCGGCGGAGTCTTCTTCCGGGGGCTTCGGGAGCTTGACGTACCAGGGGCCCGCCGGGGGAGAGGCGGGTTCCTCGGACGCGTCGTCCTTCGGCTCGGCGGAGCGGCGGAGCGGGATGTCCGGTCTGGTCAGGTCGACCTTCGCCGGGATGCGGAACTCGGCGGTGGCGGTGCGGGCGGGGTCGCGCTCGCCCCCGGTGCCGGACTTCACCGGCTCCCGCTTGGCGTCGTCCACGGCCCGACCCTCCTCGACTGGTGCCTCCAGGCAGACGGAGCGGTCCTCCCGTCGAACCCCCGTGCATATTGAAGGATGCGCAGTTTATCGAGAAGGTTCGCGTGGATTCGCAATGCCGCGCGGATGTCGCGCCCCGGGGTGAGCCCCATGTCACCGCCTTCCGGGACCGCGTGATGAGTGAGGCCGCTTCTGCCGGGTACGCGACTGATCCGGGCCCCAGAGACGACCCACGAGGCTCAAGGAGCTGAGCGATGGCTACGAAGATCCGCGAAATCATGACCGGTTCCCCGACGTCGGTGTCCCCGGAACTCGACCTCGTGACCGTGGCCCGCGCGATGCGCGATGAGGACATCGGCACCGTGCTGGTGGCCGACGGGGATGACCTGGTGGGGCTCGTCACCGACCGAGACCTGGTGATCCGCGGGCTCGCGATGGGCGGTGACCCGACGCAGCTGAACATCGGCGGGATCGCGAGCAGCGCGACCGCGACCGTCGGGCCCGACGACTCGCTGGACAAGGCCGCGCAGATCATGCGGGAGCGGGCCGTGCGGCGGCTCCCGGTCATCGAGGACGGCCGTCCGGTGGGCATCGTGTCCCTCGGCGACCTGGCGATGGAAAGGGACGAGGTGTCGGCGCTCGCCGACATCAGCGTCGCCCGTCCGAACACCTGACCCCGGCCAGGGCGCGTTCGGTGGCTCCCGCCGGTGCCCATCCCCCGGCCGCCGGACGCGCCCCCTGCGGGGACAGTGCGTGGATCAGGGCAGGACGGCCAGAAGCCGGTCCAGTTCGTCGTCGGTGTTGTAGTAGTGCACGGAGGCCCGCACAGCCGCTGGAATGGCGTGCGGGTCGTATCCGTGTGCGATCGGCGTCGCGACGTTGATGTTGATGTCGCGTTTCCTGGCCGCTTCCTTGATGTCGGCGGGGTCGTGGCCGTCCACGGTGAACGTGACGATGCCGGACGGCCGTTCGCCCTTGTCGAGCACGGTCGTCTTGGGCCGGGCGGCCAGTTCCGCCCGCAGCCTGGCCGCGAGGTCCTTCACACGTGGCTCGATCTCCGCGATCCCCAGGTCGGCCGCGTAGTCGGCAGCGACGCCCAGTCCGATCTGCCCGGCGACATACCGTTCCCAGGTCTCGAAGCGCCGCGCGTCCTCGCGCATCTCGAATCCGTCCGGGGCCCTCCAGGTGGCGGCGTGCAGGTCGAGGAGGGGCGGTTCCAGTGTCGGGATGATCTGCCGCCGCACGTACAGGAACCCGGTCCCCCGCGGGCCCCGCAGGAACTTGCGGCCGGTCGCCGACAGCATGTCGCAGCCGATCTCGCCGACGTCCAGGGCGAGTTGCCCGAGCGACTGGCACGCGTCCAGCAGGTAGAGGACGCCGTGCTCGCGGCAGAGGCGTCCGACCTCGGCGGCGGGGTTGATGAGCCCATTGTGGGTGGGGATGTGGTTGAGCGACACCAGGCGGACATTGCCCTTGGTCAGTTCGGCCTCCAGCGCGTCCAGTGAGAGCGTCCCGTCGGCCTCGTCCGGGACGACTTCCACGCTCACGCCTTTGGCCGCCGCCACCTGCTGGTAGGCGATGGCATTGCTGGAGTACTCGCTCGTCGTCGTGAGGATGCGGTCGCCTTCGGCGAAGGGGACCGCGTAGAACGCCAAGTCCCAGGCGCGGGTGGCGTTCTCGACGTAGGCGATCTCGTCCGCGCGTGCGCCGATGAGCCTCGCCACAGCGTCATAGAAGCGTTCGATGGCCGGCGCGTTCAGTTCCGCCGCCTCGTACCCGCCGATCGTGCTCTCCAGCGCGAAGTGCTCCGTGACGGCGTTGATCACGGGACGCGGCGCCAGCGCCGCACCGGCGTTGTTGAGGTGGGCCACTCTCGCGCAGCCGGGGGTGTCGGTCCGGAGCCTCCCGATGTCCACGTGCCCGCCTTCCCTCTGAAAATGTCGTACCCCCGCGCGACCCTGGGCACGGGTGGCGACTTGACCTCAACCTTCATTGAGGTCGCATGCTTGCTCTTCCAGGCTAACGATCAACGGGGTTCGTCATGGACATGGAAGTCACCGCGTGGATGTCGTTGCACAACGCCATGAACGCGCAAGACAGCAGGCCCTTCTCGAAGGCGACGCTGCGCCGCATCGGCCGGTTCGCTCGTCCGCACAGACGGCTGCTGGCCGTGTTTCTCCTGCTCAGCGTGGTGATGGCAGTCCTCGCGGTGGCGACCCCGGTGCTGGCCGGGCAGGTCGTCGACGCGATCGTCGACCAGTCCTCGACGTCCACCGTCGTCTGGCTCGCCGTCGTGATCGCCGTCCTCGCACTGGCCGAGGGTGGCCTCGGTCTCGCCAACCGGTGGCTGTCCGCCCGCATCGGCGAGGGGCTCATCCTCGACCTGCGCACCGCCGTCTTCGACCACGTGCAGCGCATGCCGGTCGCGTTCTTCACCCGGACCCGCACCGGCGCGCTGGTCAGCCGCCTCAACAACGATGTCATCGGCGCCCAGCGCGCCTTCAGCGACACCCTTTCCGGCGTGGTCAGCAACCTGGTGACGGTGCTGCTCACCTTCGCCGTGATGGTCCGCATCTCATGGCAGATCACCCTGCTGGCGCTGGTCCTGCTGCCCGTCTTCGTCCTCCCGGCCCGGCGGATGGGCTCCCGCCTGGCGCGCCTCGAACGCGAGGCCGCCGCGCACGACGCCGCGATGAGCACGCAGATGACCGAGCGCTTCTCCGCGCCCGGGGCCACGCTGGTGAAGCTGTTCGGCCGCCCGAACCGCGAGTCCGCCGAGTTCGCCGCCCGCGCCCGGCGCGTCCGCGACATCGGCGTCCGCACGGCGATGGTGCAGCACGTCTTCATCACCGCGCTCACGATGGTGTCCGCCCTAGCCCTCGCGCTCGTCTACGGGCTCGGCGGCTTCTTCTCCCTGCGCGGCGGCCTCGACGCCGGCGCGGTCGTCGCCCTCGCCCTGCTGCTCACCCGGCTCTACGCGCCGCTGACCGCCCTCGCCAGCGCCCGCGTCGAGGTGATGAGCGCCCTGGTCAGCTTCGAGCGCGTCTTCGAGGTCCTCGACCTGAAGCCGCTCGTCGCCGAGAAGCCCAAGGCCGAGGTCGTCCCGGACGGTCCCGTCTCCGTCGAGTTCGAGGGCGTCCGCTTCGCCTACCCGTCCGCCGACAAGGTGTCCCTGGCCTCGCTCGAAGAGGTCGCCACCCTCGACACCCGCGGCGGCGTCGACGTCCTGCACGACGTGTCGTTCCGCGCCGAACCCGGCCAGATGGTCGCGCTGGTCGGCTCGTCCGGCGCCGGGAAGTCGACGATCGCCCAGCTCGTCCCGCGGCTGTACGACGTCGACTCCGGCTCGGTCCGCCTCGGCGGCGTCGACGTCCGCGACCTGTCGTTCCAGGGCATCCGCGACACGCTCGGCATGGTCACCCAGGACGGGCACCTGTTCCACGAGTCGATCCGCGAGAACCTCCTCCTCGCCCGCCCCGAGGCCGCCGAGGAGGACCTCTGGGACGTGCTGCGCCGCGCCCGCCTGGAAACCCTGATCAGGGACCTCCCGGACGGGCTCGACACCATCGTCGGGGAACGCGGCTACCGGCTCTCCGGCGGCGAGCGCCAGCGCCTCACCATCGCCCGGCTCCTCCTCGCCCAGCAGCGCGTGGTCATCCTGGACGAGGCCACCGCCCACCTCGACTCCACGTCCGAGGCCGCCGTCCAGGAGGCCCTGACCGAGGCCCTGGACGGCCGCACCGCGGTCGTCATCGCCCACCGCCTCAGCACCGTCCGTGCCGCCGACATGATCCTCGTCGTGGAGGAGGGCAGCATCGTCGAGCGGGGAACCCACGAAGAACTTCTCGATGTGGGCGGCCGCTACGCCGAGCTCTACCGCACCCAGTTCGCCGACCAGCCGGGCAACCCGCCCCTCGACCCCGAGCAGCCACTGGAACCCGTCGGCTGATCCGGCCCCGTGGTCACTGGCTCGTGGTCGCTGGCCGGTGGTCGCTGGCCGGTGGTCATTGGCCGGTGGTCGCTGGCGGGGGCCACTGGAAGGTCGTTGCTGGAAGGGGTCACTCGATCTCGGTGAGCGTGTGCAGGAGGACGCGGATGACGTTCGTGCGCCATCCGCTCCCCATGCCGCGGAAGGCGAACTCGTTGGCGGGGTCGTCCAGGTCGAAGCCCGCGTGCTCGATGAACAGGCGGGTGCCGTGCCCTTCGGGGACGAGCCGCCAGGTCACCGTCGTGTCGAGCCCGCCGCCGCCCCAGCTGATGCGCAGCAGGCGCTCCTCGTCGATGTCGAGGACCTGACACGCGATCGTCCCGTCGAACCCGGCGTTCGGGATCGGCTTCGTCGCGAACGTGAAGCGGTGCCCGGTCACGGCCTTGAAGTCGTTGGGCATCAGCCAGCGGGCCAGCAGTTCCGGCTCGGTGAGCGCCCGCCACACCTTGCGGGGCGGATGCGGCAGGAACTCGTCCACCTCGATCGCCGCACGTGCGTCGCCCATGTCGCCCTCCGCGTCGCGTGTCATCGGTCGTCCTCCTCGTCCAGCAGTTCGCGCAGATCGGAGAGCCTCTCCCGCCAGAACCGCTCGTACGGGCCGAGCCACTCCGACAGTTCCCGCAGCGGACCCGCCTCCAGCCGGTAGAGGCGCTGCCGGCCGCTGCGCTGCTCGCTGACCAGCCCGGCGTCCCGCAGGACCTTCAGGTGCTCGGAGACGCTCGGGCGGCTCATCGCGAAATGGGACGCCAGGTCGTTCACCGGCTGCGGCCCATCCAGCAGCAGTGCCGTCAGCTCCCGCCGGACGGGGCTCGCGAGTGCGGCGAAGACGTCCATGTCAGCGCTCGGCGAGGACGATGCCGTTGCCGTCCGGGTCGGTGAACGTGGCCTGGCGCCCCCAGGGCAGGTCCTGCGGGCCGTCGACGTCGACACCGGCGCGCCGCAGTTCCGCGCAGTCGGCGTCGAGTCCGGTGGTTTCCAGCATCAGCCCTTGGACGCTCCCCGGCGCCAGGCCGGGCAGATGATCGGCGAGGACGACGTTCGTCGCCGCGCCCTTGGGGGCGAGCTGGAGCCAGCGGATCGGCCCGGCGTCGCCGTCCGTCACCACCTCGAATCCGAGCTTGCCCGCGTAGAAGTCCTTGGCGGCGTCCTGGTCGGACACCGGCAGGGTCAGCAGCCGCACATGCGTGATGTTCATGCCGCCGACAATACGTAGGAGGACGCCTACGTGTCAAACGTAGGAACTTCCCTACGCGTAAATTCTGGGAGGCGAGCTCGGCCGATTGGGGGATGGCGCCGGGGGCATGATGATCCGGAGATGGGCCGGCGCTCCCGGACCGGGGGCTTTGTTCGAAGGGAGCCGCGTTGGCGGATCATGAGGCATGGCCACGTTTGCGCGTCGCAGACTGGGCCGCGACCCGGGACACGCTGCACATGTGGACGCAGATCGTCGGCAAGATCCGGCTGGTCCACGCGCCCCTGGTGAACCACTGGTGGCAGGTCACCCTCTACCTCAGCCCGCGCGGCCTGACGACGTCGGCGATCCCGTACCGCTCCGGGGCCTTCGACATCGAGTTCGACTTCGTCGAGCACCGCCTGCACATCCGGGGCAGTGACGGCGACGACCGTGAGGTGCGGTTGCGGCCCATGACGGTGGCCGACTTCTACTCGCGGACGATGCACGCCCTCGGCGAGATGGGGATCGAGGCGGACATCCAGGCGCGCCCCAACGAGGTGGAGCCGTCCGTGCCCTTCGCGGAGGACGAGCAGCACGCCTCGTACGACCCCGAGGCCGCCCATCTGTTCTGGCGCCAGCTCCTCCAGGCGGCACGGGTGATGGGCGAGTTCCGGTCCCGCTTCGTCGGAAAGGTCAGCCCCGTGCACTTCTTCTGGGGCGCGATGGACCTCGCCTGCACCCGGTTCTCCGGAAGGGACGCTCCGAAGCACCCCGGCGGAGCCCCCAATTGCGGGGACTGGGTGATGGAGGAGGGCTACTCCCGTGAGCTGAGCAGTTGCGGGTTCTGGCCCGGCGGCGGCGAGGAGGGGGCCTTCTACGCCTACGCCTACCCCGAGCCGGACGGGTTCGCCGACCATCCGGTGGGGCCGTCCGCGGCGTACTACAGCAGGGAGAACGGCCAGTTCCTGCTGCCGTACGAGGCGGTGCGCACCGCCCGGGACCCGGACGCGGCCCTGACCGAGTTCCTACAGACCACCTACGAGGCCGCGGCCGAGCATGGGCACTGGGACCGGGCCGCCCTGGAGGCCGACCCCCACCGGTGGGCGCCACAGCGCAAAACGAACGATTGACGGACACAGTGAAGGAGGATGCAGGGCGGTTCATGGAGGCGCGCCGACGAGGTGGCCGTGTTGGTGAACCAGGACACGCTGAGTTCGGTCAGCAACTGGTTCGGCGAGACCGCGTACCTGGCACCGTCCTGCATCTGCGCCTGCAGGCGCGACCGGGCCGCTGTGGTCCGCGGTGCGTGGTCAGGTGCCGTTCGGTGCTGACAGCGTGGCCTTGATGTTGGCGATCCGGTTGTACTGGTCGAAGTCGATGGTGGCTCCGAAGCCAGGCCCGGTGAGGGAGAACTGCATGTAGTCGGCGCTGAACTGCGAGCCGAGTCCCCGGCGCTGTGCGTAGCTGTGCACCGCGCGCCGGTGATCGGTCATCCGGAGGCCGGCGAGCCCCTGCTGGAGGACGCGCATGACGCGTGCCGGTTCGGGCGGGGGCAACTGGAAGTCCGGGTGTTCGATGAGGAACGCGGCACGGGTGCCGCCACCGGCGTCGCCGTTGTAGGAGGTCCAACCGCCGGTGATGGCCTTGGCGGCATCGGTGAGAGACGCGGCGGCCACGGCCGCCTCGCCGGGTGAGCCGGGCAGTGCGTGGAAAGGAACCTCCGCGGAGGTGAGTTCGGCGATGCCGTGCCGCTGCCCGAATTCACGCAATGTCGCCGACAGCGCGGTCACCTGCGCCGGGAAACCGGACGGGTTGGCCCAGGCCCACAGCCACGATCCCGGGCCGGGGGCCGCGCTGCCGAGCAGGTGGAAGCCGGTGCAGGCGAGGGGACGGCTACCGGTGAACTCGAAGCGCTGCTGTTGCAGGTCGACGTTCCAGCTGTGGTCGCCGAGGACTTCTTCGAGGTGCAGTTGGTGTTCAAGCGAAAGGAACGCCGGCGGGCGGAAGGTGCCATCGGAGGCGGTCCGCACCGCCCCGGACCCGGACGCGGCCCTGACCGACCGCGAAGGCCGGTCGGCGACGCGTGGACGCCGCGCGTGTTTAGGTGATCGGTGCGGTGGCAGGGTGGGGGCATGCGTGCTGTCACCTATGACTCCTTCGCCCCGGACAACTCGCGCCTGAAGGTCGGTGACGTCCCCGAGCCCAAGGTCGGCCCGGGGCAGGTGCTGATCGAGGTGCGCGCGGCCGGGGTCAACCCGGTGGACTGGAAGGTCATGGCCGGTGGCCTTGACGGGATGATGGACGCCGTGTTCCCGGTCATCCCGGGCTGGGACGTCGCCGGAGTGGTGCGCGGGCTCGGCCCCGACACACCGGAGTTCGCGCCGGGCGACGAGGTCATGTCCTACGCGCGCAAGGACGCCGTCAGCGCGGGGACGTTCGCGGAGTACGTCGCCGTGTCGGCGGACGATGTCGCGCGCAAGCCCGCCTCGCTCGACTGGAACCAGGCCGGCGGGCTGCCGCTGGCGGGGATGACCGCGCAGCGTGCGCTGGACCGCATGGACGTCGGCCCGGACGACGTGCTGCTCGTCCACGCGGCGTCCGGCGGCGTGGGGACCTTCGCCGTCCAGATCGCACGTGACCGGGGCGCCCGCGTCATCGGCACGGCCTCCGAGCCGAACCACGGCTACCTGCGCGAACTCGGCGCCGAACCGGTGACCTACGGGGAGGGCCTGGCCGACCGCGTCGGGGAGCTGGCGCCGGGCGGCGTGTCCGCGGTCGCCGATTTCGCCGGCGGCCAGCTCGACACCACGCTGTCGGTCCTGCGGCCGGACGGGCGCCACGTCTCCATCACCGAGAACGAGGTGGAGAAGCACGGCGGGCACTGGATCTGGGTTCGTCCGTCCGGCGCCGAGCTCGCCCGGCTGGCCGCCCTCGCCGACCGTGGCGCGCTCACGGTCGAGGTGGCCGGCACCTATTCGCTGGACCAGGTGGGCGACGCCTTCGACGCCAGCCGCGCCTCCCACACGCGCGGCAAACTCATCATCGTCCCCTGAGGAGCACCATGCCCCTGACCGGCCTCATGGACCGGCTGGACGACACGCTGCCGCTGGCCGCACGGCCCTACGGCCTGCTGCCCGCCCGCGCACGTGAACTGCGCGGCGACGTCTTCGAGACGCGGCTGCTGCTCCAGAAGACCACCTGCATGACGGGCGCGGACGCCGCCCGCCTCTTCTACGACCCGGACCGTTTCGTCCGGGCCGGCGCGGCGCCCCGCCGGCTGCGCCTCACCCTGTTCGGCGAGGGCGGGGTGCAGTCGCTCGACGGGGAACGCCACCGTGCCCGCAAGCGGCTGTTCATGTCCCTGATGACGCAGGACGCCCGGGACGAACTCCGCGAGATCAGCGCCCGGCTCTGGCGGGACCGCATCGAGGGGTGGCGGGGCGAACGGCAGGTCGTCCTGTACGACAAGGTCAGCGAGCTGCTGTGCGAGGCCGCCTGCGCGTGGACCGGGGTCCCGGTGGCGGCGCGCCAGCTGCCCGCGATCACCGGGCTGCTCACCGCGCTGATCGAGGCTCCGGCGGCGCTGGAGCCCCGCTACCTGCGCGGACGTGCCGCCCGGAGGCTGGGCGACCGATGGGCCGCCGCGCACGTCACGCGCGCCCGCGAAAGGCCCGGCCATGGAACGGCTCTGGACGAGATTGCCGCCTACCGCGACACCGATGGACGGCTCCTGCCGCTGGACGTGGCGGGCGTGGAACTGCTCAACGTCCTGCGGCCCACGGTCGCGGTGGCGCGTTTCGTGGTCTTCGCGGCCATGGCCCTGCACGGTAACCCGCACTGGCGGCACCGGCTGGCGGCAGAGGACGACCCGGGACTTCTGGAAGCCTTCGTTCAGGAGGTGCGCCGCTTCTATCCGTTCTTCCCCATGGTCGCGGCGCGGGCGGCACGTGATTTCGAGTGGCGCGGCCACCGCTTTCCCGAGGGCCGGCGAGTTCTCCTCGACCTCCATGGCACCAACCATGATCCGCGCCTGTGGGAGCGTCCCGAGCAGTTCCGCCCGGAGCGTTTCGCCGGCCGGGGCCCGGATTCCTACTCGATGATTCCCCAGGGCGGCGGTGACCATTGTCAAGGGCACCGCTGCCCCGGGGAATGGATCACCGAGGACCTCATGAAGACCTCGGTGACCGCGCTGACCCGGTGGATGAGCTACTCCGTTCCCGCCCAGGACCTGCGCATCAGCCCCCGGCGCGCCCCGGCGATTCCCCGCAGCCGTTTCCTCATCACCCAGGTCGGCGATCCTGCCCTGTAGTCCACCGGGGGGTCAGTCCACCAGCGCGCCGGCGGAGATGTTGACCTGGGTCGAGGTCAGGCTCGCGGCGTGGTCGGACGCCAGGAACGTGGCGACCCGGCTGACGTCGGTGAGGGTGGCGGCGCGCTTGAGGAGCGTGGCGTCCACCATCTGCTGCTTCACCGGGGCCATCTCCGGCACGTCCGGGATGGACTCGACGATGCCGCCGGACCGCATGGTCAGGACGCGGATGGAGTGCGGCCCCAGCTCGCACGCCCACTGGCGGCGCATCGCCTCGACCATGTCGGAGCCGACCTGCACGGTGCCGAGGCCGGGCATGTGGTTGGTGGCGTCGGAGCCGCCGAAGTGCAGGATCACGCCGGAGCCCTGCTTGACCATGTGGCGGGCGGCGGCCTGCGTGGTCACCAGGAACGTCCGGGCCACCTTCTCCATCGCCTGGGCGAAGTCCCCGACCGGCATCTCGATCAGGGGCATGAACAGGGCGTTGTGGGAGATGAGGTTGACGGAGATGTCGACGCTGCCCGCCGTCTCGGCGACGGAGTCGACCCAGCCGTTCACGGCGTCCTCGTCCAGCGCGTCCACGCGGGCCGTCTCGGCGAGGCCGCCCGCGCCCCGGATGTCGTCGGCGACGGCGTCGAGGGTGGCGGGCGTCCGGCCGGCGAGGAAGACCCGCGCGCCCTCTGCGGCGAAGCCGCGCGCCACGGCGCCGCCGATCGATCCGCCGCCGCCGTAAATGATCGCGGTCTTGTTCTCCAGAAGCATTTCCTTCTCCGTTCGTCGGGCCTTCGAGGTGACTCGAAGCTAGGCGCGCGGCGACGCGGCCCGCATCGGTCGGGCAACGGGTGTCGAATGGCGCTGGTCAGAGCGGAAATGCGAGCACCTGGAACGGTTGTGAGCGGGACGCGCCGGGGTGGCGCGGCCGTGGGGTTAAGTCAGGTGACCGATAGCAGGCGGGCGAGCTCCATGCGGCGGGTGACCCCGATCTTCGGATACGCCTTGTAGAGGTGATGCCCGACGGTTCGGGGGCTCAGGTAGAGCTGCGCGCCGATCTCGCGGTTGCTGAGCCCGACGGCCGCGAGCCGCACGACCTGCAGTTCCTGCGGGGTCAGCCGCTTCAAAGGGTCGGCGTCCCCGGTGCGCGCGGCCGGACGGTCTCCGAGCACCTCAAGCTCGGTGCGGGCGCGCTCGGCCCACACGCCCGCTCCGATCCGGGCGAACGCGTCCTCGGCGGTGGTCAGCTCGGTCCGGGCTTCGGTGCGGCGGCGCCGGCGGCGCAGCCACTCGCCGTACAGGAGGCGTGTCCTGGCGGCGTCGTAGGGATGGTCGCCGTGCAGGCTCAGCGCGGTCCGGTAGTGCTCGTCCGCCTCGTCGCCGTCCGCGAGGAGCGCACGGCATCGGGACACCATCCCCGTGCTCGACGTGGCCGCCGCCCATGCCTCGAACGCGGGGAGGTAGGCGCGGGCCAGGTCGGGGCGTCCGGCCCGCACGGCGGCCTCCGTGTGGTCGGGCACCGCGCGGATCAGCAGGTCGTGCCTGGCCGGGCCGGAGCACACCGCGTCCAGGTGCTCCAGGGCGCCGTCGGCGTGGCCGCCGGCGAGGTCGAGCAGGCCGAGCCCCCAGGACGCGAGCGCGGCGTTGGCCGGGTGCAGGCCGGCGTGCGCGAGGACCCCGGGCGCCTCGGCCCGGCTGCGCTCCGCGTCCGACTCCAGCCGGACGGCGATGCATTTCAGAGCGGTGACCTGCATGTCCATGCCGATGTCCGCGGCCAGCGAGATGCCCTCCGCGGCGGCCGAATCCGCGCCGCGGACGTCGCCGAGCAGGAGCCGCCCGATCGCGAGGGGTTCGAGGATGTAGGGGAGCCAGCCGAGCGCGCCCTGGGCCCTGGCGTCCGCGGCCATGCGTTCCAGCAGCGCGGTCGCGGGACGGTCGGCGGCCACCAGCAGGCCCATGTAGCCGCCGATGACGCATTCGACGAGGTCCTCGACCTCGCCGTTCAGCGCGGCGTCGACGAGTGCGCGCATCGGCGGGACGGCGCCGGGCGCGCCGCCTTCGAGCAGCCGCCCGTAGGCGATCAGGGCGCCGGTCACCGGGGTCTTCGCCGAGCCCGCCGGGAGCCGCACCTTCCTGAGCTGCTCGACGCTCTGCCGCACGAGGTCGTGCGCACCGGCGTCCCGCGCGGACCAGACGGCCTCGGTCAGCATGGACACCGCCTGCTCGGGGTCGCTCCCGGTGATGAGCTTCGCGCCTTCCAGCGCGAGCGCGGCGTCCGCGGCCGGGGACTCGCGCTCGTAGGCGACCTGGGCGCGGATGAAGGTGGCCTCGGCGATGACGCCGTCCTCCGCGGTGAGGCTCGCGGCCTCGGCGGCGAGGCGGGTGGCCCGGTCCGGGCGGCCGGCGTCGTAGTCGGCCCGTGCCGCGTGGACGAGCCGCCGCGCCTTGCCCTCCGGTTCGGTGCTGAGCCGCGCGGCACGCTCGTAGGCGGTGGCGACGGCGGCCGTCCCGCCGCGGTGGCCGGCGCGGTGCGCGGCCCGCTCCAGTTCGGCCGCGACGTTCTCGTCCGGTCCGGTGGCGGCGGCCGCGAGGTGCCAGGCGCGGCGGTCGGCGTGCTCGTCGCCGAGTGTCTTCGCCAGGGCGTCGTGGACGGCGATCCGCTGGTGGTGGGCGGCGTTCTGGTAGGTGACGGCGCGGATCAGCGGATGCCGGAACCGCACGTCCCCGCCGTCGAGGACGACGAGCCTGGCCTCCTCGGCGGGACCCAGGTCCGCCGGGCCGAGGCCGAGTGTCTCCGCGGCGCGCAGGACGACGTCCAGGTCGGCGGTGCCGTCCGCCGCGATCACCAGGAGCAGCCGCCCGGTGGCGTCCGGCAGCTCGGTGAGCTGGCGGCGGAAGGCCTCCTGCACCCGGCCGCCGACCGGCAGCGGCCCGGCCTCGTGGACGGGCCGCGACCCGAGGGAGTTCGCCAGCTCGATGAGGGCGAGCGGGTTCCCGGCCGCCTCGTCCAGGAGCCGTTCCCGGATCGGGACGGTGAGGCCCGGCGCGTGCGTGCCCACGAGGTCGTGGGCGGTGGCGCGGTCCAGCCCGGTCAGCCGCAGGACGTCGATGCCGTGGTCGGGGAATGGGCGAGCGGTGTCCCGGACCGTGAAGACCATGGAGACGGGGTCGGCGCCGAGCCTGCGGGCGGCGAACAGCAGCGCGTCCAGCGAGGCCCGGTCGAGCCACTGCGCGTCGTCGACCAGGCACGCCACCGGGCGGTCGGCGGCCAGCTCGGACAGCAGCGTGAGGGTGGCCGCGCCGATCAGGAAGCGGTCGCCGGCCGGCCCGGCGGCGAGTCCGAACGCCGATCGCAGCGCCGCCGCCTGCTGCGCCGGAAGCGCGTCGAACCTGTCGCCGTAGGGATGCAGCATCAGGTGCAGGCCGCTGAACGCCAGCTCGGTCTCGGACTCGATGCCCGCGCCGCGGATGAGCCGCATGTCGGCGGCGTCCGACGCGATCTGGTCGAGCAGCGCGGTCTTGCCGATGCCCGCCTCGCCCTGGATGACGACCGTTCCGCTCCGTCCGGAACGGGCGTCCTCAAGCAGCCCGGCGATGCGGTCTCGTTCGCGGTCACGCCCCATCAGCACGCCGGAAACAGTAGCCAGGAACGGCCGGCGGAGACAGGTGACGAGCGAGCGCGAGCCGCCCCGGCGGGCGGCATGGCCACCACTGGACATCCATATCAGTATTTGCTGGCAAATTCGTGCGGATATGACAAGCGCCGGACGGCCCGCCGGGACAGGGTGGTGGCATGAAGCGTGCGCTCCTCCGGGCCGCGGCCGCCGGTGCCGCCGCCGTCCTCGCCGTCTCGGCCACCGCCCAGCCCGCCTCCGCCGACACCTGGCGCAAGGTGGACCTGCCCTTCCTGTGGCCGGGAGCAGGCATACGTGACATCTCGGCCGCGGCATCCGACAACGTGTGGATCGCGGGCGTCCAGGGCTCGTTCTGCATCCAGCCGGTGGCCATGTGGCCATGCGTCATCTCCAGCAGCGGCAACCCCGTCGTCAGGCATTGGGACGGCTCACGCTGGCGGGAGTACCCGATCAACGGCTGGGGGGACTTCGGCGCGGACGCGGCGATGAGGCGTGTCGTGGTCGGCGGGGGAGAGACCTGGATCTACGGCGGTTCCTCGAACAGTTATCTGGCGGCGTTCAACGGCCGGGCGTTCGACCCTTCCGAACCGCCGGGAGACGGGAACCTGGTGGGTCTTCACGGTGGTGCGGCCGGCGTATGGGCGCGCATGGGCGAGTCCGGAGGCGACGCCCTCTACCGGCGAGCGGGCGGCGCCTGGGTCCGCACCCCCGTCCCCGCCGACCTCCGATACGTCAACGACATCCAGGCACGCACGCCCACGGACGCCTGGGCGGTCGGCCAGACGGAGCCGTCGAGGAACAGGTACGGGGTTCCCGATTTTCCGGCGATCGCCCACTGGGACGGATCGTCCTGGACGAGCGTCCCCGCCCACACGGAGTCCGGCGCCGGAGAACGGCTCATCGGGGTCGCCCCGGTCGGCGCCGGCGAGGTATGGGCGATCACGCGCGCCACCCTTCTGCACTGGGACGGCGCCACGTGGACCACGATTCCCGGCCCTCCGGGGATGACGGAGATGCGCACCCTCGCCGCGGACGATACGGGCACACCATGGGCGATCATGCGGATGAGCTCGTACGAGTTCAAGCTGTTCCGCCACGGCGATGGGGCCTGGCAGGAGGTTCAGGTCTCCCCGACGGGCACCGTCACCGAACTCGACGCCGTCCCGGGTACCGGCGAGCTCTGGGCGACCGGAGGCGAAGGGCGCTCGCCCGCCGTGTTCACCGACTCCTAAGCACCGCGCCTCTGCTCGATCAGGAGCCTCGACGCGACGAGGAAGGTCATCATGCCGATGCCAACGAACGGATAGAGGTAGCGGACGTCCGCCAGTAACGGCACGGCGACCAGTGCGACGGACACCAGCACGATCACGGCGTAGCGCGTCAACTGCACCCTGGGAGCGTCCTTCCCCGGCGGCCGGTTCAGCACCGCGTGCGTAGCGATGATCACGGCGGTGAGAAGTCCGAGTACCCCGGGGATCGCGAACCAGAAGAAGGTGTCACTGATCACGGTGAGCGTGAACCCGTACGACACGACGGCGATCGCCGCACATACCAGCGCAAGCCGCACCGGCCTGCGCTGACGTCTTGGCCCGCGTCCGTCAGTCCGGCCGGCCGCGGCCGAGGAATCCGACATGCCGTCCCTTTCGAAGGTCCGGCGCCCGGACTATAGGGCCGTCTCCTGTCGTGAGCCAACCCGCACGGGGAACGATCGTCACGAAGTGCCGAATGTCCAAGACCAGGTCGGGCAGAAATGGGACGCTCTCCCCCCCGGTCGGCACGGGACGCCCCATCCCCGGCCTCTACGCCGCCGGCAACGCCATGGCCGCCGTGATCGGCCCCGGCATCGTCTCCCCGGGAGCCACGATCGGCTCCGCTCTGACCTGGGGCTGGATAGCCGGAACCCGCATCACCTCCTGAGCCGGGAGCGCCGCGAGAGTCGTCCGCGACGGCGGAGGGGCCGTGTCGTTCCGCACCCCCCGGGCTACGCGGGGCGATCGTCACCTGTGATAGGAAGATCATCTCGGAGGTCCGTCGCATCTGACGCGGATCCCAGGCCCTTGAGGGAACGATCCAACTCGCCGTCCACAGGTCGGACGCCGCCCCCGGCCACCGCTGCTGACCCCACCACAGGATCACCGAATCGATGACGCCACAAAACCGACAGGTCTGGTCTGGAACCGGCTCTGGCGCGCTCCCACTCGAGCCGGGCGACCCCGAGTCGGTCGGCACGCACCGGCTCCTCGGCCGGATCGGCGAAGGCGGGATGGGCGTGGTCTATCTCGGGCTGAGCCCCTCCGGGCGGAAGGTCGCCGTCAAGGTCATCCGCCCTGAGCCCGCCCGGGACCCCGAGTTCCGCGCGCGGTTCGAGACCGAAGTGACCAACGCCGGCCGTGTCGCGTCCTTCTGCACGGCGCGGGTGCTCGACCACGGCGAGGCCGACGGGCTTCCCTACCTGATCACCGAGTACATCGACGGGCCGTCCCTCGCCGACTACATCGAGGCGCACGGCAGCTTCCCGGCCGAGTCCCTGCGCAGCCTCGCGGTCGGGGTGGCGACCGCCCTGACCGCGATCCACGCCGTCCGGCTGGTGCACCGCGACCTCAAGCCGCGCAACGTCCTGCTCGCGGCCGACGGGCCACGCGTGATCGACTTCGGCATCGCCCGCGCCCTGGACTCCGAGGAGCGCCACACCCGGACGGGCGCCCTCATGGGCAGCCTCGGCTACATCGCTCCAGAGCAGGCGTTCGAGGGACAGGACGGCACCGCCGCCGACGTCTTCGCCTGGGGGACGCTCATCGCGCACGCCGTGAGCGGGGAGAACCCGTTCGGCACCGGGCCGATGCCCGTTCTCGCCGCCCGCGCGCACCAGGCCAAGTACGACCTGTCGAGCGTGCCGCAGGACCTGCTCCCGCTGGTCACCGCCGCCCTCGACCCCGACCCGGACCGGCGGCCGACCGCCGAGGAACTGCTCGTCCACCTGGTGGGCGAGCAGGCCCCGGACGAGGCGGCCAGCGCTCTCATCCACGACGAGTGGAGCCCCGGCCCGGTGCCACCGGCGGCCGCGCCGCCGGAACCGTCCGGCGACGCCCCTCCCGCGTCGCCGGCGGTCATGCGGTCGGGCGGGCCGCCGGACACCGCCCCGGGGACGGCTCCGCGTCCGGGGAAGCGCCGGACGTGGGCGGTCGCCGCCGGCGCGGCAGGGGCGACCGCGCTGGTCATGCTCGGAGTGATGCTCGTGGTGCTCTTCGGCGTCGACCGCGACTCAGGGCAGGGCCAGCCCGCGGTGATGCCCGCGAGGCCGCCCGCCGCGGCGCCGACACCGACCGCCTCGCCGACCCGGAAGACCGATCAGCGGACACGGAAGCCGCCGCGCAGCCCGTCCAAGAGCAGCGAAGAGCCCACCACGAGGCCCAGCACGAGGCCCACCAGGAAGCCCACGGCCACGCGCCCCACCAAGCGCTGGCGCGGGATCGGCGGCCTGAAGCGCATGGCGCCCTACTGCGCGAGTCTCGGGTACGAGGCGAGGGTCAATTACAGCGATGGAGGCCGTACCTGGTGGTGTGCGGATTCCGGAGGCAATCCGCACCGGATCAACATGCAGGAATCCTGCAAGTGGCACTACCCGAATCGCGCCAGGGTCCGCGCCCAGCAACGCCCCTACGCCGGCACCCGCTATGAAGTCGATTGGTTCTGCCAGGCTCTGTGCTGAACGCGACGGCACCAGATCGGCGCTTTAGAACGTCCCAGCCGGCTGCAATGCTGAGGCACATGCACGAGACGACCGAACACGCGAAATCCGCCGAGGCGGCGGTGCATGCGCTGTACGAAGAGCTGCTCGTCGCCTGGAACCGGCGCGACGCCCGCGGGTACGCGGCGCTGTTCGCCCCGGACGGCGCCCTGGTCGGCTTCGATGGAGGCCAGGTGCCCGGCGCGGAGGTCGCGGACCACCTGACGCCGATCTTCGCCGACCATCCCACCGCCGCGTACGTGTGGAAGGTACGCGAGGTGCGCGCCCTCAGCCAGGACGTGGTCCTGCTGCGCGCCATCGCCGGGATGGTGCCACCGGGGCAGACGGACCTCAATCCGGCCGCGAACGCCGTCCAATCCCTGGTCGCCCAGAACCACTCCGGGACGTGGCAGGTCGAGCTTTTCCACAACACCCCCGCGCAATACCACGGCCGCCCCGACCTCGCCGAACAACACACAGCCGAACTGACCGGGCTGCTCGGCGACCCCGCCTGACCATCGCACCCGCGGCCGCCCGGCCACGCGGCGGCTACCGGGCGTGCCGCCACGGGTGGACGGGCGTTCGGTGGTCGGCGTCGATCGAGCGCAGCGGGCACGGTTGCCGGGGTTCCCGCGGGCAGAGGGCGGACGCCTCGGCGGCGGTGGCGCGGTAGAGGCGCTAGGGGGACGGCGCGACGGCGCGCATGCCGGTCCGCTCGGAGAGGCCGAACGTCGCGAACAGACGCCGGTCTTGGAACGCGGTGACGCGCTGGATCCCGCCCGGGACGAGGGTGAGCACCTGGAGACAGGCGGGCCGGTACGCGCCGTCGTCGAGCATGTAGGTCGCGAGGGCGGGCTGGCCGTTGGCGCGGGTGGACAGCAGGCGGAGTTCTCCGGAGCCGACCGTGCAGTTGGCCGCCAGGTGGCGGCCGATGTGCTCGGGGCCCGAGAACCACGATGGGAACGGCGGCATTTCCCAGGACGCGTCCGCGGTGAACAATGACACCAGTGTGGGGATGTCCTTGGCCTCGAAAGCCCTGACGTAACGATCGAGAAGTTCGCGCCGGTCGGCCGTGGTGGGCTCGGTGACGGCGTCCGGGTCGGGCGCCACGCGCTCCAGCCGGGCACGGGCACGCCTGAGCATGCTGTTGACGGCGACCGTCGTCGTACCGAGGGCGTCGGCGGCCTCGTCCGCCCGCCACTTCAGCACGTCGCGCAGGAGGAGGACGGCTCGCTGCCGGGGCGGCAGGTGCTGGAGCGCGGCGATGAACGCGAGCCGGAGGCTCTCCCTTCCCACGACCGTCGCGGCGGGATCGGACGTCAGCGCGTCGGGGATGGGCTCCAGCCATGGAAGGTCGGCCCGTTCGGTGATGTCCTGGCCGCCCGGGTCCGTGCTCGGTGGTGACAGGTCCACCGGGAGCGGGCGGCGGGCACGGCTCTCCAGTGCTCCCAGGCACGTGGTCGTGGCGATGCGGTAGAGCCAGGTACGCAGCAGGGCACGCCCTTCGAACCGCCCATAGCCCTTCCAGGCCCGCAGGTTGATCTCCTGGAGGACGTCCTCGGCGTCATGCACCGAACCGAGCATCCGGTAGCAGTAGGCCATCAGTTCGCGCTGGTAGGGACTCGCCAGTCGCGGGAAGTCCTGCGCAGATTCGGTCATACCGGATAGACCGGGCGCGTGACAGGTAGTCATCGCTCAGGCCGGTGACTTCTCGCTCGTCCTCCGCTCTGTACGGGTGAACCGACAGACGGAGGAGACATTCGATGGGAAGCTCGACGCGTCGATGGGCGGGGCTGGCGGTCCTGGCCCTGCCCACGCTGCTGCTGTCGCTGGACATCAGCGTGCTGTATCTGGCGTTGCCGCACCTCAACGCGGATCTGGGGGCGAGCGGCACCCAGCAGCTGTGGATCATGGACGTCTACACGTTCATGCTCGCCGGCTTCCTGATGACGATGGGAACGCTCGGCGACCGGATCGGGCGGCGCAGGCTGCTGCTGGTGGGCGCGTTCGCGTTCGGTGCGGCGTCGGTGGCGGCGGCGTACTCGACCGGACCCGAGCAACTGATCGCCGCGCGGGCGCTGATGGGGGTGGCGGGAGCAACGCTGATGCCCTCCACGCTGGCGCTGATCGGCACGCTCTTCACCGACGCGCGCAGCCGGGGCACCGCGATCGCGATCTGGGCCAGTTGCATGATGGTCGGCGCGGCTCTCGGCCCGGTCGTCGGCGGGCTAGTGTTGCAGGAGTTCTGGTGGGGATCGGTGTTCCTGATGGGCGTTCCGGTCATGGCGTTGCTGCTGGCCGTGGGCCCGGTCCTGCTGCCCGAGTCCCGGACCGGGGGCGCGGGGCGGATCGACCTGGCCAGCGTGGCGCTGTCGCTGGCGACGATCCTGCCGGCGGTCTACGGGCTCAAGGAGCTCGCCAGGGAGGGCTGGCAGCCCCTCCCCGTGGCGGCGATGGCGGCAGCGGCCGGTTTCGGCGCCCTGTTCGTCCGGCGGCAGCGGCGGCTGGACGACCCGCTGCTCGACCTGCGGCTGTTCGCGAACCGTTCGTTCAGCGCGGCACTGTCGATCACTCTGCTCGGCGGGATTCCGCTTTCCGGGGTCTTCCTCCTGGTAAGCCAGCAGCTGCAGCTCGTCGAAGGCCACTCGCCGACCAAGGCCGGGCTGTGGCTGGCGCCGGTGGGACTGTCCGTCGCCGTCAGCGCCATGGCCGCCCCCGCGCTGGCGCAGCGGATGCGACCGGGGACCGTCATCGCGGTGGGCATGACGATGTCGGCGGCCGGATTCCTGATCCTGGCCCATGGGCTCCTCGTCCCCGGTGTCATCTTGATCTACCTGGGCATCGGCCCTTCGGTGGCGCTCTGCCCCGACCTGATCGTGCGATCGGCGCCGGCGAAACGGGCGGGGTCGGCGGCGTCGCTTTCGGAGTCGGCGACCGAACTCAGCGTCGCGCTGGGCATCACGATCATGGGCAGCCTCGGCGCCGCCGTCTACCGTGCGCGGGTGGAGGCTCCGCCGGCGGTCGGCGACGCCGCTCACGAGAGCCTCGCCCACGCGGTGGCCGAGGCGGGACGACTGCCCGCCGACATGGCCGCACCCCTCCTCGACAGCGCCCGCGACGCCTTTATGGCCGGGTTGGACGTCGTGGCCGTCGTCGGCGCGGTGATCTTCGTCGTCACGGCGGCCGTCGCGGCGGCCGCGCTCCATTCGGTGCCCACCGTGGACGGCGGGCAAGAGCCCCTCGGCGGCGGGACCGGAAGCGTTCCGGAGGACCACCCCGAACACGCGACCTGACTGTCATGTCACCCCCTGGAACGGATCATCGGCCCCTTCGGTCTGCGAACACCTCCAGGTCGGCCTCCTCCTGAAGCTCCCGGACGATCGAGCGCTTCGGTGCCGATCCATGCGGCTGTCATGAGCGCCTGCATCCGGGCGCGGTCACACGTCGCGCCCACTCGGTTCCCTGCCTGCAGGGCCGGCCGCAGTTCGTCGGCACCGGGACGTCGCTGGAACTCGGTCTCGCGGGTGGTATCGCCTTCCTCGGCGCTGGCGCGATCGCCACGTACAAGACGGACACGCCGAACGCTAAGGCGTCCCTCGGGAGCGGCCTGGGTTCGTGCCGACGAGGGAGGGCCGAAGGCGCAATTGGCCCGAATGGGGGAGTCCGGGGTGGGCGGGCCGTCCGGATCATTGCCGGTAGCCGAGCGACGTGCCTGGCGCTGACCATCACCACCGCTGTCACTTGCGCGAGGAGAGGCAGATGACGACGAGTCTGACCACGCCGCCACCGGACGAGGCGAAGACACCGATGCTGCGGACGCTGCCGGGAGTCCCCCGATGGGCCAAATGGGCGGCTCATGCGGCGCCGCTGACGGTTCTGCCCTCGGGCTTGTGGCGGTTGGCGCTGGGCTTCGGAATTCCGGTCGGGTTCACCGGCTCGATGGGCGAGTTGTACGCGGCACCGGGCTGGATCACCCTGTATGTCACCGTGCTCAGTCTCTTCGTCGAGGGCCTGGCGCTGCTCACCCTCGGCCTGGTCCAGCCGTGGGGCGAGGTCGTGCCGAGGTGGGTCCCCCTCCTGGGCGGCCGGCGCATCCCGACGATGGCCGCGGTCGTCCCGGCCGTACTGGGCGCGATCGGCGTCCTCTGGTTCTGCCTCACCTTCGTCAGGGAATGGTTCCAGCCGGATCGGGACTATCCCGCCCACGAGGACCCCAGCGGCCTCTACGCCTGGTGGTTCGGGCTCTCCTACGCGCCGATGCTGGCCTGGGGGCCGCTGCTCCTCGCCGTCACCATCCACTACTACCGGCGCCGCCGCACCCAGCGCTGATCACTGACGACCGCGGCCATCACCGGGAAGGTGCCACCAGGACCGGCGGAACTGAATCCCGCCGCCAACGCCGTCCCATCCCTGGTCCCACCACTCCGTGACCTGGCGGGACGGCGGGACTCAACGCCGGAGGTCGGTCAGGAGTGCGCGGAAGGTGTCGGGCGTGAGGGTGAGGTGTCCGGCATCGGGGTCCTTGGAGTCTCGGACGGCCACGGCCTCGGGGAACCGCGCCACCTCCACGCATGCATCACCTTGATCACCGCTCTGCCTTGCCTTCCGCCACGTGATCAAGTCCACCGAACTACCGCCTTCCGTAGGAACTCACGGGAGTCGTCGACACTCAGGGCGTTTGCCTGCAACGCCGAGAATGCGCCGACTATGTGCAAGATATCCTCTCGATAGTTCGTTGTGGTGCCGCCTCTGGCAGTCGGCATGTAGAGCAGATCCTCGCCGTTCGATTGGGTTGCGAGGTTGAACGGACCGTTGAAGCCGGGGTAGTAGCCGGTAGGAGCGACCTGGAGGGTTACGGTGCTCCACTCGGAGACGGCGAGCAGGTGTTCGCACTGCTCCACCATTACCTCTGCGCTGCCCATGCACGTCCAGAGGACGTTTTCAGCTAGGACGATGCTGAGCATCGGTGGATTCTCGCGCTCCAGCACGGCTTGGCGGCGGAGTCTCCCTTCGACGGCGACCTCGTCCGAGAGGTGTGCGCGGATGTAGGCCTCGGTCTGGAAGAGGCCGTAGACGAACATGGTCTCGTAGGCCCGCAGCAGTGCTGCGGTGCCCTCGGCCACGGGGTAGTCGGCGAACCACGGTGGGTACCGGCTGGACTTGAGGAGGTCGTCCCAGGCGTCGACCATGGCGGTGCCGTTGTCGATGGCCTTGTCGAGTTCGGCCGCGAACTCCCTCCGGCAGCGGGTGGTGCCGTTCTCCACCTGGCCGATGTAGCTGCGGGTCACCGGTATCCGGTTTGCCAGTTCGAGTCGGGAAAGTCCGGCATCTTCGCGGAGCCGGGCCAGTTCGTCGCCGAAGGCGATCGTTTGCCTGGTGGGCATTCGAGACGGCATGGGGGGCCACCTCTCGGAAGCACTTGCAAGTGGGTGCAAGTGGGCTCGCTATGTTGTCGCGCTTTGCTGCCGGTACTACGCCGCGCGCTCAATCATATGCATTGAGTCACGACAAGCGGTGGAGGTGATGGCGTGGAGGAGCCGGCGGCGATGGTGATCAAGGCGGATGTGGGGGAGATCAGGAACGTCCGGGAATTCGTGGGGCTGGTCTTCGGGGCGTGGGGACTGGAGGACTACGTCGCGCGGACGGTCGTCAGCGAACTGGCCACGAATGCGATCGTGCATGGGTCGCGTGCCGGGGACGTGGTGGTCGTGCGGGTCTATCGGCGGGAGGACGGGGGCGCCGTCGTCGAGACCTGGGATCGGTCCGACGTGGTTCCGGTCGTTCCGGCCGTCAACTACGCCGCTGAAAGCGGACGAGGGCTGCTTCTCATGGAGGCGCTCGTCAGGCGGTGGGGGACCCGGCCGCTTAACGAGGGCGGGAAAGTCGTCTGGGCCGAGTGCGCCACGAGGCGCTCTGATGTATCCCCGGTGCAGCCGGGAGAGATTCGAAGGGAGATCTCTGGGTCGAATGGCTTACCTGGATCTGAAAAGTGAAGGGGACCGTAGCATGCCAGGAAATCAGTG
>NZ_SMKK01000111.1 GCF_004348425.1 Actinomadura sp. 7K507 | reverse complement strand
GCCCCGGTGACGTGAAGGACACTCCGTCCCGCTACGTCACCGGAGGTTCCGAGTGGTGCCGCGTGCCCGGAACGCCTCCCTCATCAGTTCGGCCCGGAGTTCCACCGGGTCGGGACGCATCACCGTCGCGTCCACCCCGGCCGCCGGGTCGATGAGCGTGGCGACGTATTCCCCGAGACGCCCGTCCCATCGCCGTGATCGCCAAATGTGATATCCGGGAAAGTCTTCCCGGAGGCGATCGAGAGCCGGGTTATCGAACGAAGATGTGTCTTTCACGGAAGGCCCCAGGGTCGGATTCGCTGTCGGTGAATGTGTTATAAGAATCACAGCGACGCATTGCCCCTGGCCAGTAAGCCGCCGCGGCCAATGCTCGACCCCCCGAAAGATCAACGAAACCCGGGGCCGGGTTTCAAAAAGGAGCCTCCCATGGGATCGCGGAGTGAACCATATGAAGCCCCTGCAATTCAGACATTCGCCTCCGAGTTGGCCGAATGGCGCTCACAAGCAGGACTGAGCAAGACGGCCCTCGCCGAGACCCTCGGCTACACCCCGCAGTGGATCAGCCAGGTCGAGGCGGCCAAGAGCATCCCGTCCAAGGAGTTCGCCGAGAACCTCGACACCTACTTCAAGACCAACGGCCTCTTCCACCGCCTGTGGAAACGCATCATCGACACCCGCTACCAGGCCGTCCTCCCACCCGGCTTCCCCGAGTTCGTGGAGCGTGAGGTAGAGGCAAGTCAGCTACGCAACTTCGAGCTGACGCTGATCTACGGCCTTCTCCAGACCGAGAACTACATCCGTGCGGTCGTCGGGCACAAGCAGGACCCAGACACCGCAGATCGACTCGTCGCCGAACGCCTCAAGCGGCAGGAGGTCCTCACCCGCGAGAACGCGCCCAACGCGTGGTTCACCCTCGACGAATCGGCGCTACGGCGTGACATCGCCGGCCCAGACGTCATGCGCGAGCAACTCCAGCACATCCTGACCTTGGGTGAACGCTCCAATATCTCGATCGACGTCGTCCCGCTTACTGCGAGGTACTATCCGGGCCTCACAGGAAGCTTCACCATTCTGAGCTTCCTCAATGCGCCTGACGTCGTCTACGGAGAGATAGCGGGGCAAGGGATGCTCATCCAGGACCCGCGAACCGTCGCGCGCTTCGCAGTAAGGTACAACTCACTACGAGGCGACGCGCTCCGTGTCGAGGAATCGCGGAACCTGATCAAGAACGTCCTGGAGGAGTACGGATGACCGCACCGGATCTGTCAGCCGTGAACTGGCGCAAGGCGAGCCGCAGCGGCCACGAGGGCGGCGCCTGCGTCGAGGTCGCCGGTGTCGCCCCGGTGGTCGCGGTTCGGGATTCCAAGGACCCGGACGGGCCCAAGCTGGCCTTCGGCGACGCTGACTGGCGCACATTCACGAGCCGGGTGAAGGCCAACGCCCACGACCTCCCCTGAGGCACCCCCCGGGGACGAGCCCCTGCCCTTATTGGATGGGGCTCGTCTGGGGAGAGTGTCGGCAGGGGGTAGGCCGCCTACTTGATCATCACGCCGTACGGCGGTCTTCGAGTGCCCACTTGCGACGCCACCGCGCGCCTAGTGCCGCGTTCTCCTCAGGTGTGTCGGCGAGGTCGTCGAACTCCACGGCGTCGGCGTGGAGTTCCTCATAGCGAGGATCCTCCGGAGTGATCTCGGTGGCGCCGCATCCTGCCTCGTGCGAGAGCAGCAGCTTGCCGTCCTTGAGCACCGCCTTGGTCATCACACCTCCAGCCCGAAGTGCCTCACATAGTACCTGGCGACGATTTCCGCGACCGGCTCATGACCGCTCAGCGTCCGGACGAGCCGGGACAGTTGGCCTGTGATCACCATGGCCCATCCCTCAGCCCACCACTCGAGTGGGTCGAGCCACCGTTCGACGATCAGCAGCGGCCGGCATCGGAACATGATCGTCTCCCACTCGCCCGATTCGGCGAAGCGGCGGCGGCGTTCGATCACGTGGCCGATCTCGTGATCGACGAGCGACGCCGAGACGTGCGCTCCCGTGCCGATCGCCACGGTCCGGGACGCCCAGTCGGTCACGCCCGGCACGTGGTCCCAAAGCGCAGCCGAGCCGGGATGGACGGGTCGTCCGGCGAGGTGCTCGAAGTGGTCTAGCCCGGGCACCGCGCCGACACCAACCCAAAGGCCGCCTGTGAGGGCCTCGGTGACCTGCGTGGCGATGGGGCCTGGCAGCACTGCGAGCCGGTCGATCACGGCGATCACTTCTGGTGGCGGGGGACCGTCGGTCGGGTTCCATTGCCGGCGGACGACGGCTTCCAGAATTCCCAGGTGGCGGCGGCCATCGCGAGGGAGTAGATCGGTGTCGGAGGGATGAGGGGCGCACCAGTGAGGGGTGCGCCGTGGGGTGGGGGAGGCCATGGCCCGGCATATCCTGCCAGTATCCACGCAGGTCAAGCGGGACGGGGTGAAAGGCGGCCGTGGCCTCTACCTGGTCACGGCCGCCCTCAGTTATGTGTTCGCTGCTCTTTAGCGTGTGGTGGTCGTTCTTCCGAGGAGTTCGGTGACGCGCATGAAGCCGTCGTTCTCGTCGGTCGTCGCGATGGTGCGGCGGACCAGGCCTTCGGCGGCCCGCATCAGGGTGGCGTCGATTCCGTGCCCCTCGGAGGTGTGGACGATGTGGGCCATGGTCGCGGCGGTCGAGCCGATCGGTGATCCTTCTCCGGTGATGTCGTCCTGGTCCACCTCGTCCGCGGTCGCCTCGAAGCTGGGCGGCAGGATCGCGGCGATGCCCTGGGCGAACGGGAGCAGCTCGCGCGCTGTGATCCCCTCGGCCTTGGCGACGGCCAGCGCGTGCGCGTAGCCCGACATGGACGTCCAGTAGATGTCCAGGAGTGCGACGTCGTACGCGGCGGCCCGGCCGATGTCCTCACCCAGATGGCTGTGGGTACCGCCCAGTGCCTCCAACGCCGGCAAGTGGTCACGGTAGAGGCGCTCAGGGCCGCTGTAGATGAACACCGCGTCCGGCGTTCTGATGGTGTCGGTCGGCGACATGATCGCGCCGTCCAGGTAGCGAATGCCGTGGTCCCCTGCCCACGACGCGGTGTCGCGGGCCCGGCCGGGCGTATCGGCGGTCAGATTTACTACGGTGCGTCCCTTGAGCGCGGCGGCGACCGCGTCCCGCCGCAGGACGGCGTCGGACGCGTCGTAGTCCAGCACGCACACCACGGTCAGGTCGCTCGCGGCGACCGCCTCCTCGGGCGACCGAGCACGGATCGCGCCGCGTTCGACGAGTTCGGTGTCCCGTCCGGGGGTCCTGTTCCAGACGGTGGTGCGCAGGCCCGCGTTCACGAACGCGCCCGCCAGGGCCCGGCCCATGGGTCCCAGACCGATCACGGTGACGGCAGAGTGGTCAGGCATGCTTCAACTCCAGAAGAGTCAATTGAGGGCGATGGGCAGGACGGCGATGACGCGCAAGCGCCCGTTCAGAACACGGGACTCTGCGGGACGACGGCCGCGACCGCTGTGATCGGTGGCTAGGAAAGGACCGCCCTGCACCCGGTTATTGGAAGACCGCATCGGTCGAACGGCCCCGCTGAACGCGTCGTCTCCAGGTTGGTCCCCGTCGGCGCACCCTGCCAAGTACGCACAAAAAAGTGGGTGCCCCCTCGCACCGGACACTTCGCGGCCGATGGGAACTCCTGCGCCCGGCGCGAGCCGATCACCGATGAGGGGATGGCCGCCGCGACCGTGACGTCAGCGTCCGGGGACCTGGCCGAGGATGTGCTCGCTTCCCCACGCACCGAGCGGGAGCAGCGCCTCGTTGAGCGACTCGCCGAGCGGCGTCAGCGAGTACTCGACCCGCGGCGGCACCTCGTCGTACGCCTTACGAGCCACGATGCCGTCCGATTCGAGCTCCCGTAGCTGGTCGGTGAGGACCTTCTCCGACACCCCGGGCAGTTCTCGCCGCAGCTCCCCGAAACGGTGCGGCCGCTGGTGCAGCGCCCAGAGGATCAGTCCCTTCCATTTGCCCCCGACAACGTCCATCGCCGAGTCGATACCGCACACGTACGATCCCGGCCGCCGCACCGTCCGCATCGCTCCCCCTCCGACCTGACCATTGAGATCAGGGTAACCGCGCACCTCGAAGTACGTACTTGATCATCCGCCGCACCCGGCCAGTCGATCAGCTGCCGTTGCCCGTGGTGACCGGTTCGCGAGTGGTGCCTGCTCTGCTGGAGACGACCGCCCTTGAGGGAATAGGGGGTGGTTCTGCCTGTGCTGCAGATCGTGTGGCGAACGTCGTGGATGTCGCGCGGGCCGGGGCGGAAGGGGCCGCTTCGCTGGTGCCGGTGTGGGAGATGTCGAGCATGCGCCATGTCCGGCTGTCGGCCGGCATGGCGCTCAGCGCACCGCCGGATTCGTGGTGGGGGCTGGTGCTGGCGGGTGAGGTCACGCTTGGGGCGGCATCGGCGTCCAGCCTTCTCGCTGAAGGTGACGCGGTCCTCGTCGATGCCCGTGTCGCCTACCGGGTCACCGCGTCGACGGAGCCGTCGACTCTGGTGGTCGGGGACTTTCGCTTGGCCGTACCGGCCCATCGGCTGCCGAGCCCGCTGATCGTTCGCGGCTTCGGCACCCGGCATGACGGCGTCGCGGCGCTCGTCGGGAAGTGTCCGCTCGAGCGTATGGGCAGGCCGTCCCTGTTCGCCGCCAGTTACGGCAATCTGATCGGTGCGGCGATGACCGCCTCCTGGCTTGAGGAGCAGGACCGCGACACCGCCCGGCCGGACGAGGCCGTCGCCGCCGTGGTCGCCGCGGTGACCGCCCGGCCGGGAGAGCAGTGGACCGTCCAGGGGATGGCGCGCCTGGTCCATCTGTCGCGTTCCGCGCTGGGCGAGCGGTTCCGCCGCGCGCTCGGGCGCGGACCCGCGGAGGTGCTCCGGGAGGTCCGGATGCGGGAGGCGCGCCGGCTGCTCGACGATCCCTCACGTCCGGTGGAGTACGTCGCTTTCGCCGTCGGGTACGGTTCCGCAGCCGCCTTCAGCCGCGCTTTCTCTTCCCACCATGGCGTCGCGCCGCAGGCCTGGCGCGACGTGTCATCCACGCGGGACGCGCAGGACGGCGAAGACCGCCCCGGCCGCCACGGCGAATCCGGCGCCGAGCAGGAAGGGCGTCGCGACGCCGTGCGCGTCCAGGAGTGCGCCTCCTGACGCCGACCCCAGCGTGATCGCCACCTGGAACGCGGTCACCTGCAGCGACAGGGCCGACTCGGCGCGCAAAGGTTCGACGCGGGTCACCCACAACTGGGTGGCGACCGGGACCATGTTGAAGCCCAGGCCCCACAGGACGACCCCCGCGGCCAGCACCGGCAGGGACGTCGCGGCCACGGTGATCAGCAGGCCGCCGCCCAGCAGCAGCGGCGCCGCGGCGGCCACCACCCGCAACCGGCCCGCGAACCGTCCGGCCGCGAGGTTACCGGCCATTCCGCCCACGCCCCAGGCCAGCAGCAGCCAAACCGTGGCGTCCGCGTCGACCTCCTCGATCGCGAGCCTGATGAAGGGGTAGGCGGCGAAGTTGCCGAACGCGACCAGGACCACTCCCAGCACCCCGGCCATCAGCCATTTGTTGGCGAGCGCCGACCGGAGCATGGTGAATCCGGCGGCCGGATGCGGAGGCACCGGCGGCAGCGTCGCGGCGACGGCCAGGGCGGCGGCGGCGCTGAGGACCGCCGCGGCGCCGAACACGGAGCGCCAGCCGACCGCGTCGCCGACCAGGGACGCGAGCGGGACACCGACGATGGTCGCGATGGTGACGCCGAGTGCGATGGACGTCGAGACCACGTGGTCCCGTCCGGGCACGGCGTGGGTGCCCGCGCCGAACGCGAACGACCAGTATCCCGCGATGGCGATGCCGAGTACGAGGCGGCCGAGGAGCAGGACGGCGAAGCCGGGGGCGACCGCCACCGCCAGGTTCGCGACGGTCGCCGCCGCCAGGAGCCCGACGAGCACGGTGCGCCGGTCGGTCCGTGGCAGCAGCACCGCGATGCTCGGCGCGGTGACCGCGCCCGCGATCGCGGTCGCCGCGACGGCCAGGGCGGCCGTGCCCTCGCTGAGCCCGAGGTCGGCGGCCATCGCGGGCAGCACGCTCGCCGGCAGGAACTCGCCGGCCACGAGGACCGCGATCCCGGCGGCGAGCGCGGCGATCGGCGACCGGTTCGAACGGGCGCCGGGCGGCGCCGGGGCCTCGGGCGGCGGAGAACCGGGGGACGATGGCGATGATCGAGCGGCTGTCATGGGATCAGCCTCGCCGCGCCCGCGCCGACGTGGTTGATCGTGTGAAGCGCGCGGTTGACCGCCCGACCGGCGTTGTCCTCCTCCTTGGTCCGCAGGGGCGGTCGGTCAGCGGCGGGCGCGGTGCGCCAGATCGCGGTCGGCCGACTCGATATCCGGGGCCTCTACCTGGTGATCAACCTGGTCTCTCGGCCGGAACCACTCGTCGGTCTTGAACGATAATGTGATCCGCCAGCCGACTTGAAGGGGAATCTCGATGATCGACCGCGATCCCGGCAAGGCGGGCGATGCGCAGTTCGGCGTTCCGGCGCCCGGCGGCGGGCATGCGCGACCGCGGCGATTGTCCGGCACGTTGTTGCGGGCCGGTGCCGTCGCCGTCTTCGCCTGCGGGACGCTGGCGGCCTGCGGGGACGATGGCGGAGACGCGGCCACAGGGGACGAGGGCGGCGTTGCCAGCGTCGAGGACTTCTGCGCGTCGATGGAGCGCATCAACGTCCAACTCGACTCAAGGGGCTACTTCGAGAGCGAAGGCAGAGAGGCGGCGCCCGCGCATGAGGCGGTCAAGGACATCGACCCGCCCGAGGAGATCAAGTCGCAGTGGGCAACGTTGCTCGAAGGCACCGAAACGGCCGTCGAGCTGGAGCGCAACGACAGCGGCAGATTCGAGAAGACCCCCGAGAGCGAGAAAGCCGCGGACCGCATCCTCTCGTACGTGGACGTGCAGTGCAGCATCGACCTCAGCTCCTAGTCTCCGGTGAGTGCGCACCCGACAGGCGGGGCGCGTAGGCCGTGACCCCTCGCCGGAGGGATGCCGCGTGGCGGACGAGGCGGCGGCCGGCCGGCCGTTGAACACGCGCTGGTGGCGGCCTGTCGCGCTCGCGGTATGGATCGCGGCCGCGGTCGGGCTGGTGGTCGCACGGGGCGTTCCTCTCGACACCCTTCAGGTGCTGGCCTGGGTCGTTGCCACACTCGCCCTGGTCACGGCCCTCGGCGGCGGCAGGGTACGTCGGGTGTTCGTCGACTGGCTCCCGCTGGCAGGTCTGCTCTTCGTCTACGGCCTCACCCGCGGTGCGGCGGATGCGCTCGGAGTGCCGGTGCACGTGGCGTCCATCGCCGGGATCGAGTCCGCGCTTTTCGGGGGCGAGGTGCCGACGGTCTGGTTGCAGGAGCACCTTTACCGCCATCCGCCGTGGACCGCCGTCTGGTGGGAGGTCCCGATCACGGTCGTCTACGTCTCGCACTTCGTCGTCCCGTACGTCGTCGGAGCCTGGCACTGGACCCGGGGCGCGGCCCGCTGGCTCTTCTGGTCGCGGCGGTACGTGGGCGTGACCGTCACCGCGCTGGCGATCTTCATCCTGGTGCCGGCGGCTCCGCCCTGGATGGCCGCGCGCCTGGACGTCATCGGCCCGGTCCAGCGCACGGCGGGCCGGGGCTGGTCGCTGCTCGGAGTGGACGTGGCGGAGCGGCTGATCGACACCGGCCAGGCGTCGGTCAACCTCGTGGCGGCCATGCCCTCCCTCCACGCCGCCCACGCCGCGCTGGTGCCCGCCCTGTTCTGGCGTGGACGGGGCCGGACCACGCGTATCGCCCTGCTCGCCTACCCGGCGGCCATGGGCTTCGTCCTCGTCGTCACCGGCGAGCACTATGTCGTCGACGTGCTCGCGGGCTTCGCCCTCGTCGCGGCCGTCTGCTGGGCCTGCAGCCGCTGGGAAGCCCGGGGTGGAGGAGACGCCGTTCGGCCATCACGCCGTACGGCGACTCGGGGAAGCAGCGGCGGCGTCCGATCACGTGGCCGGCGTCGTCCGTGGCGCTGCGGTCTTCGGTTGGTAACGTCACCGCGTGATCAGTGAACGTCGCTCGGACGACCGCCCGGCTCTCGTGTTCGACGTCCTCGGCACACTGGTCGATCAAACCGGCGGCCTGACAGCCCAGGTGATCGATGCCACGGGGCTTGGCGGTGCCGCCGCATCGGGCATCGTCACGGACTGGCTCGCTTGTGTCGCCGAGCAGGAACGCGCGATCGCCGAACGACGCAGAGGGTTCGCGCCGAGCCACGAGCTCGATCGGGAGGCGCTCGAACGCCTCGCCGGCGCAGGAGCTTTGCCGTCGGCGTCGGTAAACCGCCTGGCCTCCGCGAGCGAGCGGCTACGACCATGGCCGGACAGCAGGGACGGCATCGAACGCCTCGCGGCCGATTTCGCGGTGCTCGGGCTGTCGAACGCGAGCAGACGCACCCTTACCGGGCTCAGCAGCAATTCCGGCCTGCGCTGGCACCAGCTGATATCAGCGGAGGACACGGGCTCCTACAAGCCGTCCGAAGACCTCTACAAGACGGCCATCGAAGCGGCGCCATCAAGCTCGGGCGCCCCCTTCATGGTCGCCGCTCATGCGTGGGACCTTCGTGCGGCGGCCGCCGCCGGTATGCGCACCGTCTATGTGCCGCGGCCGAACGACGATCCTCCTCGCGCCGATGACGCGTTCGATATCCACGCCTCGGACCTGCGGGACTTGCACGCCAGACTCGCCGCGATCCTGAATCGCGAATAGCGCCGCTTCGACCGGCACCAAGACCGCTGGCCGAGGGCAGAACTCACTGGAAACAGACATGGCCAACGTCGTGGACGTTACGCGGCGTCGGTGAACTCCACCTTGAGTTTGGCTCCGAGGGCGTGTGCGAGCCGGTCGAGGACCCCGATCGTCGGGGTCGGGCCGCCCGACTCCAAGCGGGAGAGAGCGGGCTGGGTCAGTCCGGCCCTTTCGGCGAGTTCCGTCTGCGTCAGCCCCAAGGCGAGGCGCCGCTCCCGGACCGCGTTGCCCAGTTCGAAGGCCAGGCGGGCCTCCGCACGCCCTGCCCGTACCTCGTCTTTCGTCCTCGCCATGGCCCGCAGGTCGCCCGCGACGCCGACGGCCGGCCGGTGGGCGACGGAGATCTCGCCGCTCAGGTCGAGCAGTGCTACCTCAACATCGGCACGGCGCTGGCCGAGATCGGTGGATCCTTCGGCGACGTGGCGAAACTGACCATCTACGTCGTCGACTGGGATCCCGCGATGATGCCGCTCCTGGGTGAGGGAGTGAGCCGGGCGGCGGCGAAGCTGGGCATCGACCCGGTCAAGCCGATCACCCTGCTGGGCGTTGCGGCGCTGGGGGAACCGGACCTCCTGGTCGAGGTCGAAGCCACCGCCGTCATCGACTAGCCACCGCCCGGACTGCTGGTCGCGAGCGGCGATGTCGAACAGTCCGGTTGTCGTACTCTGCCCGGGTGACGGTCGTGATGGTGCAAGTCCCGCCAGAGGGCAAGAGGACGCTGGCCGCGCAACCGGCCGGCGGGCCGCTTCCACGTGCGCTTGCGAGGTCGCCGTGGTGAGCCCGCAGGGGGAGACCGGGCGCGTCCTGGTGGTCGACGACGATCCCACCGTCGCCGAGGTCGTCGCCCGCTACCTGGTGCGCGACGGCCACCGGGTCGAGTGCGTGGCCGACGGGCGTGACGCACTGCGGCGCGCACTGGACGACCCGCCCGACCTCGTGGTCCTCGACCTCATGCTGCCCGGGATGAGCGGGCTGGAGGTGTGCCGCGGACTCCGCGAGACCTCCGCGGTGCCGATCGTGATGCTGACCGCGCTCGGCGAGGAGACCGACCGGCTCGTCGGCCTGGAGACCGGCGCCGACGACTACGTCACCAAGCCGTTCAGCCCCCGCGAGCTCGCCCTGCGGGTGCGGTCGGTGCTGCGCCGTGCCCGCGGCCTGGTCGTCCCCGCCGGCACCGGGGTGCTACTCGACGGCGATCTGAGGCTGGACGCGCGGGCGCACGAGGCCGAGTTGCGCCGCGTCCCGCTGAGCCTGACCGCCCGCGAGTTCGACCTGCTGGCCTTCCTGATGCGCCATCCCCGGCAGGCGTTCACCCGGGACGAGCTGCTGGAGCGGGTGTGGGGCTGGTCGTTCGGCGACACCTCCACGGTCACCGTCCACACGCGGCGGCTGCGGGAGAAGATCGAGGACGATCCGACCGCGCCGCGGCGGATCGTCACCGTGTGGGGCGTCGGTTACCGCTACGAGCCGGTCGCGGTCGAGGGCGAGCCGTCGTGATCCCCCTGGTCGACCTGCTGAAGGTGGTCGGGTACGCGGCCATCGCGGCGCTGGTCGTCGCCGCGGCGGGGCTGGCGCTGCTGCACCGGCTGCGTGCCCGGTCCATCGCCGCCCAGCTCGGCCTGGTCGGCGTGGCGACCGTCCTGGCGACCGTCTCCGGCATCGTGGTGATCACGCTGATGATGGTGCTGAACGACCACGACCGGTCGGTGGTGCTCGCGGTCGCCGCGGCCTCCGGCGCGGTCGCCTCCGGGGTGTCGGTGCTGCTGGGCCGCCGCCTCGTCGCCGCGAACCGCGTCCTCGTCGCGGCGGTGCGCGATGACCCCTACCGGGTGCCGGACGCCCGCCTGCCCGCCGAGCTGGCCGAGCTGGCCCGCGAGCTGGACGACGCCTACCGGCGGCTGGCCGAGGCCGATGCCCGTGAACGGGCGCTGGAGTCCAGTCGCCGGGATCTCGTCGCCTGGGTCAGCCACGACCTGCGCACGCCCCTGGCGGGGCTGCGGGCGATGGCTGAGGCGCTGGAGGACGGCGTCGTGGCCGACGCCGCGACCGTGGCGCGCTACCACGGCCGCATCCGCGTGGAGGCCGACCGGCTGTCGGAGATGGTGGACGACCTGTTCGAGCTGTCGCGCATCCACGCCGGAGCGCTGCGGCTGTCGCGGCGGAGGATCGGGCTCCAGGACCTGGTCGCCGAGGTCGTCGCGGGCACCGAGGCGCTGGCGGACGCCAAGGGCGTCCGGCTCCGCGGCGATGCCCGGCGCGGTACCCCCGTCGAGGTGGACGCCGGCGAGATGGAACGGGCCCTGCGCAACCTGGTCGTCAACGCGATCCGGCACACTCCCGCGGACGGCGCCATCGAGGTCACCGGCGGGGTGGACGGGGGGATGGCGTGCGTGACCGTCGCCGACGCCTGCGGCGGCATCCCCGAGGCCGACCTGCCCCGGTTGTTCGACGTGGCGTTCCGCAGCGAGACCGCCCGCACCCCGGGCGGCGGCGCGGGCCTCGGCCTGGCCATCGCGCGGGGCATCGTGGAGGCGCATTCCGGGCAGATCGGCGTGACCAACGCGGGTACCGGCTGCCGCTTCGTCGTGCGTCTCCCGCTGACGTCCTGACGGGCGCCCCGCCGGGGACGATCGCCGGCGCCAGATCTTACGAGGTTCGTACGGGATGGGCCGCGACCGCGTTTCCGTGAGTCCGCGACCATACGTTCGTTCACATGCGAGTACTGCTCACAGGTTCGGCCGGATTCATCGGCTCGCACGTCGCCGATGCCCTCGCGGCCTCCGGGCACGAGGTCCGCGGGCTCGATCCGCGTGCGGGTGCGGAAGCCGGAGACGTACGGGACCCCGGGCTGGTGGCGCGCCGCCTGCGCGGCGTGGACGCGGTCTGCCACCAGGCGGCGATGGTCGGCCTCGGCGTGGACGTGTTCGACCTTCCCGCATACGCGGGGGTGAACGTGCAGGGCACCGCCGTTCTGCTGGCCGAGATGGCTCGTGCGGGGGTGCGAAGGCTCGTCCTGGCGTCGTCGATGGTCGTGTACGGCGAGGGCGCCTACACCTGCGACGCCCACGGGTACGTCAAGGCGGGCCCGCGCTCGGAGAGGGAGTTGCAGGCGGGACGCTACGAGCCCGCGTGCCCTGTCTGCGGGGAGCCCCTGGAGTCGGGGGTCGTTCAGGAGGAGACCGTCCCCGATCCGCGCAACGTGTACGCCGACACGAAGGTGGCCCAGGAACACCTGGCCGCATCTTGGGCGCGTATGACCGGGGGCGAGGTCGCGATGTTGCGCTACCACAACGTGTACGGCCCCCGGATGCCCCTGAACACGCCCTACGCGGGGGTGGCGGCGCTCTTCCGTTCACGGTTGGAGCGCGGGGAGCCGCCGTTGGTGTACGAGGACGGGCGGCAGGGACGCGACTTCGTGCACGTGCGGGATGTGGCCCACGCGAACGTCCTCGCCCTGGAGTCGCTCAAGGACGGAAGCGGGGGCGGGGCGCGGGCCTACAACATCGCCAGCGGGACCCCTCGTTCCATAGCAGAGATGGCGCATGCCCTGGCCGAAGCGTATGGCGGACCGGAACCGCAGGTGACCGGTGGCTACCGCCTGGGGGATGTGCGCCACATCGTGGCGAGCCCGGAGCGGGCGCGGCGTGAACTCGGCTACTCGGCACAGGTCTCTTTCGACTCGGGCATGGCCGAGTTCGCCAACGGGACCGGGTCCGCCTACAAGAGCGTGGGCGCCGCCCTGTGAACAGCATGGCCGATGTCATCCTGCCCTGCCTGAACGAGGCGGAGGCGCTGCCCTGGGTGCTCACGCGGATGCCGGACGGTTTCCGGCCCATCGTGGTCGACAACGCGTCCACCGACGGTTCGGCGGAGATCGCCCGGGACCACGGCGCGGTCGTGGTCGAGGCTCCGCAACGCGGATTCGGTGCCGCGTGCCATACCGGCCTGCTGGCGGCCTCGGCGGATGTGGTGTGCTTCATGGACGCCGACGCGTCCCTCGACCCGGGGGAGCTGCCCCGCGTCGCGGCGGCCCTGGGATCGTGCGAGCAGGGCTCGGGCCTGGTGCTCGGCAGGAGGCGCCCATCGGGACGGGGCGCCTGGCCGGTGCACGCCCGCTTCGGCAACACCGTTCTGGCGCGTTCCCTCAACAGGAGGGCCGGTACGGTCCTGAACGATCTCGGCCCCATGCGGGCCGCCCGGCGAGCCGGACTGCTGGCCCTGGCGCTCTCGGATCGCCGTTTCGGTTACCCGCTGGAGATGGTCCTGAAGGCGGCCGCCGCAGGCTGGACGATCACCGAGGTCGAGGTGACGTACCGCCCCCGACAGGGTCGTTCCAAAGTGACGGGCACCGTCGGCGGCACGGTGCGGGCGGTCCGCGACATGCGCCGCGTACTGGCCGAGGTGGCACGGTGAACGCCGATCTGGTCGTCATCGCCAAGGAGCCCGTGCCAGGACGGGTCAAGACGCGGCTGACTCCGGCCTATACGGCGCGGGAGGCCGCGGAGCTGGCGGAGGCGGCTCTCGCCGACACGCTCGACACCGTCGCGCGCACTCCGGCCCGAGCCCGGCTCCTCGCGCTGCAGGGCGGCCACGGGCCATGGCTGCCACCTGGCGTGCGGGTGATCCCGCAGCGGGGCGACGGCCTCGACGAACGGCTCGCGCACGCCTTCGACGACGCGTACGCGGGGCGGCCCGTCGTCCTGATCGGCATGGACACCCCCCAGGTCACGACCGGCCTCCTGGAGCGCGCCGGGCGGGCGCTGGAACGATCCGGCGCCGTGTTCGGCCCAGCGGCGGACGGCGGGTTCTGGCTGCTCGGCCTGAGCCGTCCCGATGCCGCGCTGCTGCGCGGCGTGCCGATGTCGCGTCCCGGCACCGGGCGGGCCCAGCTCGACCGGCTGCGGGCGGCCGGGTTGAGCGTGGCCGTGCTGCCCGGCCTCACGGACGTGGACACCGCCGCCGATGCCGCCAGGGTCGCCGCACTCGCCCCGCACAGCCGGTTCGCCGCGGCCGTACGGGCCGTCCGGGCCGCCCGGGAACCGGAGACCGGGAAGCCGGGGCATGCCGGGATTGCTCCCGGGGCGGCCACGGCATGATCGGCGAGCTGTACGAGCGGGCCCTCGAAAGGCGCGACGGATTCGAGGTCGAGATCGAGGACGGCGCGGGACGCCGTAGCCCGCTGCCCGTCGGGGAATGGATGTCGCTGCGCCCCGGCGACACCGGCCTGCTCGACCGGTGCGCCGGTCCGACACTCGACGTGGGCTCCGGCCCAGGCCGGCTCACCGTGGCGCTGACCGAACGCGGTCATCTCGCCCTCGGCATCGACGTCACCCCGTACGCGGTCGCGCTCACTGTGGCGGCCGGTGGTCCCGCGCTGGTCCTGGACGTCTACGACCGGGTTCCGGGCGCCGGGAACTGGACGACCGTGCTCCTGGCCGACGGCAACATCGGCATCGGCGGCGACCCGTCCGCGTTGCTGGGCAGGGCCTTCGACCTGCTGGTGCCCGGCGGCGGCCAAGTGCTGGTGGAGGTGATGGAGCCGGGGATCCGCTCGTACACCGGACGGCTCCGGCTGCGTACCCGCCGGGTCGTCGGCGAGTGGTTCCCGTGGGCATGGGTGTCCGCCGGCGACGTCAGCGGACTCGCCGCCCGGCACGGGGCGGAGGCGACCGAGGTGTGGGAGGAGGCGGGCCGGTGGTTCACGTCCCTGAGTCGCCGCTGAGCCGGTTCCGTGAACGCGCGGCGCCGAGGTTCACGAGCCGCCTGCACGACGAGCGGGTGGCGGCCTGGCTCGGCATCGCGCTCGGCCTGTCGTTCACCACGGCGTTCGGCACGGGTCTGATCAGCCACTTCATGCAGCATCCGCCTGGCTGGATGGTGTGGCCGTCCCGTCCGGTGAACCTCTACCGGTTCACCCAGGGACTGCACGTGATCGGCGGGCTCGCGACGATTCCCTTGCTGCTCGCCAAGCTATGGACGGTCTACCCCAAGCTGCTGCAGTGGCCGCCCGTACGTTCCGCCGGGCACGCGGTCGAACGGGTCCTGCTGTTCGTCCTGGTCGGAGGTTCTCTGTTCCAACTCGCCACAGGGCTGCTCAACATCGCCTACTGGTACCCGTTCCCGTTCTTCTTTCCCACCGCGCACTACTGGACGGCCTACATCGTCATCGGGGCCTTGGCCGTACACGTGACCAACGAGTGGGCGAAGGTGCGGCGCACGGTCATGACCCGTCCGGAGGACGGCCTGGGGCGGCGCGGATTCCTGTTGACCGTCGCGGCCGCCGGGGGGACGGTCGCGTTGACCACGGCCGGGCAAGCGTTCTCGCCTCTCGCCAAGCTGGCGGTGCTCGCGCCCAGGCGTCCCGGGATCGGCCCGCAGGGCTTGCCGGTCAACAAGTCGGCGGCCGCCGCGGGCGTCATCACGGCCGCCCGTGACACCGGTTACCGGCTCGTCGTCACGGGCCGCGTGGAGAGACGGCTGTCGTTCTCCCTGGACGACCTGAACGCGCTCCCCGTCCACACGGCGCGACTGCCGATCGCGTGCGTGGAGGGCTGGAGCGCCGAAGCCACCTGGGAAGGGATACGGCTGCGCGACCTCCTCCACACCGCCGGGGTCTCTCAGGACGTGCGCGTACGGGTCGAGTCCCTGGAACCCGGCGGCCTCTACCGAACGTCCCGGATCGATCCTCCCCACTGGCACGACCCCCTCACCCTCCTCGCGCTCAAGGTCAACGGCTCGCCCCTGGATCTCGACCACGGATTTCCCTGCCGGCTCATTGCGCCGAACCGCCCTGGTGTTCTGCAGACGAAGTGGGTCCACGAGGTGGTGGTCATTTGAGGAAGCGAGTCCTGGGGCACGGGGCCGGCGGAGCGCTCATCGCCACCGGTCTGGCCGGCCTTGCCGGCGAATCCGGCTTCGATCTCATGGGCTGGGCGGCCTGGTTCGGGGGAGCGGTCATCTTCCATGACGCGGTACTCGTCCCGTGCGTGCTGCTGGTGGGAACGGTCACCACGCGTCTGCACGGCTCCTATCGGCGGCATGTGCAAGGCGCGTTGATGGTGGGCGGAATGGTGACGCTGGTGGCGTTGCCGTTCGTGCTGGGACAGGGACGGCGCGCGGACAACCCGTCGATCCTGCCGCTGCCCTACGGCCGCAACCTTCTCATCGTGCTGGCCACCGTTCTCGTCGTCGCCGCTTGCATCGCCCTATGGCAACGTCCCCGGATTCATGGAATCCGCGGCCTCCGCAGAGTCAGGCGAAGGTGTTCCGGTGACGACCGGGGAGCTTGAGCGGCAACGGCCTCGTCACCGACCCGGCCCCCGGGGAAGGGCGCGTTCGTACGGGCGGGTCGCTGTCACGGCGTGGGTCCTGTTCATAGCGGGCGTGTTCGTCGTCGGCCACTTCCTCCGGCGGGCCGGCCTCGCCACCGAGGACGAACTGCCCCCGTTGCACGCCTCACCTCGGTTGCTCACCTGGCAGATCCTTCCCGCCGCCTGCCTGGGCGGGGTTCTTGTGGCCGTACTGCCGTACCTGGCGCGCCGGCTCTCTTGGCGGGTCCTGCTGTCCCTGTCCTGGGCCGCGTCCATAGTGTGGACGGTCGCGCTGGCCCTCACCGACGGCCTGGACGCAGTGCGCAGCCCTCTGGACGCCCCCACCGAGTACCCCGCAGGACTCGACGCCGTCCGGGAGGACGGGCCCGGGGAATGGCTGCGGACGTTCACCGAAAGGCTCGGCGGCTACACCACCCACGTACGCGGCCACCCGCCACTTCCCACCCTCGTGCTGTGGGCGTTGGAGGAGACCGGTCTGCGCGGTACGGGCTGGTCCTCCGCGCTCATCGTCGTGACCGGGACGTCCGCCGTGGTGGCCGTCGCCGTCACCGTCCGCCGCGTCGCCGGGGAGCCGCTGGCCCGGCGTGCCCTGCCGTTCCTCGTCCTGGCGCCGCTCACGCTCTGGATCGCCACGGCGATGGACGCCTTCTTCCTCGGCGTCGGAGCCTGGGCCACCGCCCTCGTCGCCATCGCGGCGAAACGCGGCAGTCTCGCCGCCGCCGCGGGAGCCGGTCTCCTGCTGGGCACGCTGCCGTACCTCAGTTACGGTCTTCTCCCCCTGTTCGCCCTGCCGCTCGCGGTGGCCGTCCTCACGCGCCCCAGCCGTCGTTTGCTCGCCGTACTGCTGTGCTGCGCCGTGGTGGTGCCCGTGGCCTTCACGGCCGGTGGCTTCTGGTGGCCGGACGGCGTCGCCGCCACCCACGACACGTACCTGATCAGCCGCGGTTCGGCGCAACGCTCCTACGCCTACTTCGTCATCGCCAACATCGCCGTGCTCGGCCTGCAGGTCGGCCCCGCGACGGCCTACGCCCTGCCGGCGGTGCTCTCACGGCGCCGTCCCCTGGCGTGGCTGGTGGGAGCGGCCCTGGTGGGGGTACTCGCACTCGACGTTTCCGGTGTGACAAGGGGAGAGGTCGAACGTATATGGGTGCCCTACGCGGCATGGGTGGTGATCGCTTCGGCGCAGCACGATCCCCCCGCGCGCCGGTGGCTGGCCGCGCAGGCGGGGCTGACCCTGACGATCCAGATGCTCGTCCACTCGCACTGGTAGCACCCGCGGTAGCCGGAGGGGCCTTGGGAGGTGTGGATCAGCCGGTTTCCAGTCGGGGGAGGGGCACGGGGTGCTTGCGGCTTTCGTGTGTGAAGCAGGCGAGGTACGCCATGGCGAAGGTGAAGAGGGGGACGTAGATGATCGCGACGCGGAAGAACCAGATCGTCCAGAAGAGGGGGACGCCGAAGGTTTCGGCGATCACGTCGTGGCCTCCGGCGGCCCACAGGACGCCGTAGAAGGCGATGGCGGCGGCGCCGGTGCCGGCGCGGGCGGGCAGCCGGTGGTCGTCGCGGAGGAACCGGCGTTCGAGGGGCGGGTACGCGGCGAGGCCCGCGAACAGGAGGCCGGGGACGACCAGGGCGGGGACGAGGACGTTCAAGGAGAGGGTCTGGCCCCAGGCGGTCAGCTCCCACCCGGGCATCAGGCTGAGCGGGCCGTCCAGCCAGCCCGCGTACGGGTAGGGCGGTGACTCGGCGCTGATCCTGCCCGGCTGGTAGGGACCGAACAGCCAGACGGGGTTGGGCTTGAAGATCACCGCCATGAGGGCCGTGGCGCCGGAGACGCACAGGAAGGTGCCGAGGGTCCTGGCGGCGATTCTCGGCAGCCGGGCGGTGGCGATGACGGGAAGCCGCGCCCGTTGCAGGGGGTGGGCGACGGCGTGGAGCGTGATCAGGGCGAGGAGCATTCCCGGGATCAGCAAGATGTGGATCATGTAGAGCCGCGGGACGTACTCGCCGCCGGACAGGATCATCGTGAGGTAGGAGCCGATGAGCGGGATCGAGGAGACGGCGCCTTCGAGGATGCGCAGGCCGGTACCGGAGCGCAGGTCGTCCGGCAGGGTGTAGCCGGACAGGCCGTTCAGCATGACCAGCATGAGCAGGGCGACCCCGATCAGCCAGTTGAGGTCGCCCGCCTTGCGGAACGCTCCGGTGAAGAAGTTGCGCACCAGGTGAGCGAGGACCGCCACCGTGAAGATGACGGCCGCCAAGTGGTGGATCTGCCGTATCAGCGACCCGCCGCGCACGTCGAAGCCGATGTGGAGCGTCGACGCGTACGCCTCGCTCATCCGGACGCCCTGGAGCGGCCCGTAGGAGCCGTCGTAGGTGACTTCCTTCAGGCTCGGGACGAAGAACAGGGTCAGGTAGACGCCCGTCAGCAGGAGCACGACGAGGGAGTGCACGGCGATCTCGCCGAGCAGGAAGCTCCAGTGGTCGGAGAACGCCTTGCGCGGCGCCCTCGGAGTCGCATGGTCGCCGTGGCTCGCTGGCACGGGATCACCCTAGACGTCGCTTGCTGTGGCCGGACTGTCGCGCGGGGCGAGCGAAACCCGCGGAAGTCCTTCGACCTGTGGAATCTTGTCGCAAACCCGGCCGAAGCCGGTCGAATCTCGACCTAGACTTTGCTCTCCAGCGCATCACGGGTCATGATTTGCCTCACACAAGACACATAAGTAAGTAATTACCCCCTGTGTACGGCGCGCAACGCAGCGGGGCGACTGCTGGGGAGGTTTCGTGGCGAACGACAGTTCGACCACCAATGGGCGCCCGTGGCCGGATCTGCCGAGGGAACTGGCAGATCACATGCGGCCTCACCTCGACGAGGTGGCGGACGACATGATCCAGGAGATCCAGACGCGCGTCAGGGAGTACGACCGGCCGGGAGACGGCTCCTATTCGGGGACTCTCCGGCTCGCCGTCGAGCGCGTGCTCCACTACTTCGTGGACCGGGTGGCCGACCCCGGTCACGACTCCGCCCCGGTGGTGGACTTCTTCCGCGGCATCGGCCGCGGCGAGGCCGGGGAGGGGCGCAGCCTCGACGCCATGCAGAGCGCCATGCGGGTCGGCGGCATGATCGCCTGGCGGCGGCTCACCGAGGGCGCCGACGCCCTGGACGTGTCCCCGCGCACACTCGGCGCCGTCGGCGAGGTGCTGATGGAGTTCCAGAACGAACTGGCGCACGCGGCCGCCGAAGGGTTCTCCCAGGCCAAGGCCGCCGTCGCGGGCGAGATGCAGCGCCGCCGCAAGCGCCTGCTCGACCTGCTGTTCGCCGACCCGCCCGCCGCCCAGGAGGCGATCGCCGACCTCGCCGCCGCCGCGCACTGGCCCATTCCGCGAACGGTCGCCGCAGTGGCGCTCGGACGGCACAACCAGGACGCCCGGCAGCCCGCGTTCCCGCCCGACGTCCTCGCCGACCTCACCCGCCGCACCCCCAGCCTGATCATCCCCGACCCCGATGGCCCGGGACGCGCCAAGCTCGTCGACCGCGCCCTGGCCGGGACGCTCGCCGTCGTCGGCCCGACCGTCCCGCTGATGGAGGCGGCGCGGTCGATCCAGTGGGCCCGCAAGACGCTCTGCCTCGTCCAGCGCGGCGTGATCGAGGCGGAGAGCGGCGTCATCCGCAGCGTGGAGCACATGTCCACGCTGATCCTGTTCCAGGACGAGGGGCTCATCACCTCGCTGGCCGACCTGCGCCTCGCACCGCTGGCGCACCTGCGTCCCAGCCAGCAGGACCGGCTCGCCGAGACGCTGCTGGCCTGGCTGCAGTCGGGCCGCAACGCCAACGAGGTCGCGATGCGGCTGCACGTCCATCCGCAGACCGTCCGCTACCGGCTGCGCCAGCTGGAGGAGCTGTTCGGCGACCAGCTTCTCGACCCGGACCTGCGCTTCGACCTGGAGATCGTGCTGCGCGCCCGCGCGCTGCTGGCGGACAACGCCGGCGAGCGCATGATCCAGCCGACCCGGGAGGCCGTCGGGGACTCCGGCGAGGTCGTCACCTTCCGCCGGAAGTGAGCGAGCCGGATTCCGAGCCCGGCCCGGCCGCCCCGGGGCGGGCCGGGCCGGGGCCGGCGCGGAGCCGCTCGGCGGTGGCGACGCGCTCGGCCAGCCGGGTCTGGGCGTCGCAGAGCAGCCACAGCTCGCCCTCGTCCGCCGCGACGATCTCCTCCAGGCAGCCGTTCAGCAACTGGTAGTCCGACAAAGGGGAGATACGGGTGGCCCGCAGGCCCCTGGTCGAGCGTTCGCCGTGCCAGCCGGGCATGATGAGCGACATCGCGCGGGCTCCCTCGGTGGGCCTATGGTAGGTCTACCTTAGGACGACCAAGCACCGGTCACAACGCGTTCGGCACAACCCCAAAAGCCCGCCGTCCGCCGTGGCGTCTGTACGGTGTGAGGTCAACACAGCCCACCCCGGAGCAGGAAACCAGCAATGCCGCGACCCCCCACGAAGGCACAGGCGATCAGCAACGCGCTGGCCGCCCGGATCGTCGAGGGCGAACTCGAACCGGGCACGTGGCTGCCGTCCGAGCGGGAGCTGGCCGGGCAGTACGGCGCCGACCGCTCGACCGTCCGGCGGGCCCTGCGGATGCTGGCCGAGCAGGGTCTCGTCCAGTTGCGGCACGGCGCGGGGACGCAGGTGCGGACGGCGCGGCGGGTGCAGCGCGCGGCGGCCGACATCACGCGGCAGGTCGGGACGTGGCGCGGATTCCACGTCTCGGCGCAGAAGGACGGCCGCACGCCGTTCACCCGGACGACCGTCAGCGAGGTCGAGGCCGGCGAGCGCCTCGCGCCCCGCCTGGACGTGCCGCCCGGGACGCGGGTACTGGAGCGGGCGCGCGTCCAGGGGGTGGAGGGGGAGCCGCCCGTCCAGACGGCGACGACCTGGGTGATCCCCGAGATCGTCGCGCTGATTCCGGTGCTGCGCGAGGTCGACACCGGGCCGGGCGGCATCTACTCGCGGCTGGAGGAGTCCGGCCACCGCATCACGTTCGAGGAGTCGGTGACGTGCCGGCTGCCGTGCGCGGACGAGCAGGAGACGCTGGAGATCGGCGCCGACCAGCCCGTCCTCACGCTGTGGCGCCGCGCCTACGACCAGGATGGCCGCGTCGTCGAGGTCACCCACCGGGTGGTGGTCGGCGACCGGCACGAACTCGTGTACCGCTACGGGTCGGGAGCCTGAACATGCATGACGCCGAAGAGCCGCAGGACGCCGAGGGGGAGCCCGCGGTCCGCCAGGTCGGTACGCGCGTCGTCTACGAGAACCCCTGGATGCTCGTCCGGGAGGACGACGTCGAGCGCCTCGACGGCTCGCGCGGCATCTACGGCGTCGTGGACAAACCCGACTTCGTGCTGGTCATTCCCCTCGAAGGGGACGGGTTCCATCTCGTCGAGGAGTACCGGTACCCGATCGGGATGCGCACCTGGAGCTTCCCGCAGGGCACGCTGCCGGGGCGGCAGGACGCCGACCCGGAGGAGCTGGCCCGCCTCGAACTCGCGCAGGAGACCGGGCTCCGCGCCGGGACGCTGAAGCACCTCGGCTTCCTGCACTGCTCGCACGGGACGAGCGGGCAGGGCTTCAACGTCTTCGTCGCGTCCGACCTGCGGGCAGGCGAGACCGACCGGGAGATCGAGGAGCAGGACATGCGGCAGAAGTGGTTCTCCATGGACGAGTTCAAGGGGCTGGTGCGGGAGGGCCGGATCACCGACGACTCGACCCTCGCCGCATTCGCCCTGCTCACCATGGACGGCTCAGGATGACCCGTCCATCGCGAAGCAGCTAGCGGATCGATCCACGGGACGCGAGTTCAGGATCTCGCGAGCCCGGCTGCGCGCGTGGTTGGCGCCCATGGCCGGTCCGTCCTCGCGCAGGTCCGCGGCGATGCCGCGCAGCGCGCAGGAACGCTGCGGTTCCGGCAGCCGGTCCAGTGCCGGGACGGCGTCGGCGGACAGGTCCCGCAGGTAGTCGATGTCGAGCTTGCCGGTTTCCTCGAAGCGCTGGACGTTGTGCTCGGCGATGAACCCGTCCGGGTTGATCGACACCAGCGCGATCATCGCGACCGCGCCGCTCGCCGCGACCATCCGCGGCAGCCACGCCACCCGTCCCTTCACGACGCCCGCGACCGCGACCAGCACCACCACGGCGCCGAGCCACAGTTCGAACGCGTGCACCCACAGCCGCAGCCGCGTCCAGCCGAACGTCTCCTCGTACAGGTAGAGGCGGCGCAGCGCGACGGCGACGACGACGAGGGTCAGCGCGCACAGCAGCCCGAGCAGGACCCGGACGGTGACGCGGTCGGCCCGCCCGGCGGACGGCGCGTACCGCATCGCGGCGGCGACGACCACGAGGACGAGGACCGTCACGACGACCAGCTGGAAGAAGCCCTGCCGCGCGTACTCGGCGTAGGTGAGCCCGGTCGAGCGGAGCAGCTCGTCCTTGTCGTCGGCCAGGAACATCCGGGCCTGGATCGCGCAGAACAGCAGGAACAGCAGGTCCAGCGCGATGATCGGCACGGCCCACGACCAGCGTCCCGCGGGCTTGGCCGGGTCGGGGTTCATCAGCCGCAGCGGCGGCGGCGCCTGCGCGAGGAACGCGGCGGCGCACGCCAGCAGCAGCGTCGCGACGCCCGCGAGCACGTACAGGAATACCGAGGCCGCGGAGACTTCCGGGGCGAGACCGGCGGCGAGGTCGCCGAACGCCGCGTCCGCCCCCATGAACAGGCCGCCGAACACCACCAGCAGCGCGATCACGATCAGGCTCGTGCGGATGACGGGCCAGGCGTTGCCCCGCTGCGGTGACGCCGCGCGGTGAGCGCCGCGCGCCGCCCACGGCAGCATGTAGCCGGCCGCCGGCGCGACCGCGAGCCCTCCGCCGAGGACCTCCACCCACGACCGTCCACCGGACGCCGCGTAAGAGCCGGCGGCGACGGCGAGCAGTAACGCCGGCACCACGATCCAGTCCGCGTCACGGATCGCCGGCGTCGCCGACAGGCACACCGCGAGCAGCAGGAACACGCCCCCGGTCCGGTTGAACCGCGAGCCGCCCTTCGCGGACCGGGACCGGACGAGACGCCCCGCGGACCAGGCCGACGCCCCCGTCACGTACGCGATGGCGGCGGCGGCGATCAGCAACCCGACACCGAGATGCCCGTCGCGCAGCGCCGACCCGACCGTCACCGCGCCGATCACCCCGGCGATGGCCGCGCCCGCCGCGAGCGACGGCGACATCGGCAGCGAGGGACGCTTCCACGCCGCGATGGCCCGGTCCAGCTTGGTCGGCGTGTACGCGACCGGAGGCGGCGGAGGATAGGTGAGCCGCCCGTAACCCGCCGTCCGCGCCATGCCCCGGTCGGGCTGCTGCCACGCCTCATGCCCCGCGGCCTCGGCACCCGCGCCCGACGCGGTGACGGCCGGCTCTGGGGCTTTGGCGGTCGCCTCTGCGGGGGGCTTGTCCGAAGGGGGTGTGTCTGGCCTTCCGGGTGGTGTGGACGGGCCTTCGGACGGGTCGGGAGAGTCCTTCGGAGGGGTCGTCATATGGGTTCTCCGATGTTGGGGGGGATCATGAGGCGTATGCGGCAGCCGCTTGGGGTGTCCAGGACGGTGATGTCGCCGCCGTGCAGGTCGGTCGCCCAGCTCGCGATGGCGAGGCCGAGGCCGGTGCCGCCGCCCGGTGTCCCGGCGCGGGGGCCGGACACGGAGCCGCGGGAGAAGCGTTCGAAGACACGGGCGCGTTCCTCGGGTGGGATGCCGGGTCCTTCGTCGGTCACTTCGATGACGAGTCCGCCCGGGATGTTCCCGGCGCGTGCCGTGACGGTGACGGGCCTGCCGGCGGGGCCGTGCCGGGCGGCGTTGTCGAGCAGGTTCGCGACGATCTGGTGGAGCCGGTCGCGGTCGGCGGCAGCGCGCAGGCCGGGCGCGACATCGGACTCGAACAAGGCGTCCGGGTGGCCGGCGGCGGCCTCCGCGGTGACGTCGGAGACGAAGGCGGAAACGTCGATGACGGTGACGTCCAGCGTCGCCGCGCCCGCCTCGACCCGCGACAGGTCCAGCAGCTGCGTGACGAGGCGGCCGAGCCGCTCGGTCTGGTCCAGCGCGGTTTCGAGGACGTCGGGCGTCGCGGGCGTGACGCCGTCCGCGACGTTCTCCAGGACGGCCCGCAGCGCGCTGATCGGGGTGCGCAGCTCGTGCGACACGTTCGCGACGAACTCGCGGCGCTGCCGCTCCACCTCGGCGAGGTCGGTGGCCATCCGGTTGAACGCCTGCGCCAGCTCGCCGACCTCGTCGCGGGAGGTGGCCCGGACCCGGCGGCTGTAGTCGCCGCGCGCCATCTCCCGCGCCGCCGCCGTCATCTCCCGCAGCGGCGCGGTCATCCCGTGCGCGACCAGCTGGATCACCACGACCGCTATGAGCAGGCCGATCGGCATCGTCTCCCGCGCCCGGAACCCCAGCGGGTATCCCCACAGGACGATGAGGACGGCGACGCAGGCGGTGACGACCACCACGACGCCGAACTTCACCTTGATCGACCGCAGCGGGTCCAGCGGCCGGGGCAGCTTCGCCCACAGCCTGTGGACGAGCCCCCGCTCCACGGCGGTCACGGCGCGGCCTCCAGGCTGTAGCCGACGCCGTGGACGGTGCGGATCAGCCCCTGCCCGAGCTTGCGCCGCAGCGCCTTGACGTGGCTGTCGACGACCCGCGTCCCGGACGCGTCCGCCCAGTCCCACACCTGTTCGAGCAGGACGGCGCGGGTCAGTACCGTCCCCTGGTTGCGCATGAGGCAGGTGAGCAGGTCGAACTCGGTCGGCGTGAGGTGCACCTCGCGGCCGTCCCTGAGGACCTTCCGGGCGCGCCGGTCGACCTCCAGGTCGCCCAGCCGCACCGGGCCGCCGGCCGCCGCGTCCGCCCGCGGCCGTTCGACGCGCCGCAGCACCGCGCGGATGCGGGCCACGAGCTCCCGCATGCTGAACGGCTTGGTCACGTAGTCGTCGGCGCCGACGCCGAGCCCCACGATGAGGTCCGTCTCGTCGTCGCGGGCGGTCAGCATCAGCACCGGGACGGGACGTTCCGCCTGCACGCGCCGGCAGACCTCCAGCCCGTCGAACCCGGGCAGCATCACGTCCAGCACGAGGAGGTGCGGTTCGAACGCGCGGGCCCGCTCGACCGCGGAGGGGCCGTCGCCGGCGACCTCGACGCCGAAGCCCTCGGCCGCCAGCCGGTCGGCCACCGCCCGCGCGATCGTCGGTTCGTCCTCGACGACGAGGATCCGAGTCCCGTTGTCACTCACGGCACCAGACTCTAGAAGCCCGATATGTAGGCGACGAGCGTGAAATGTGTAGGACCTGTGAAGATCAGGGCCCAGGGGACGGTCAGGGGCCAGGGGCGGTCAGGGGCCGATGGGCCAGGTGTGGACCGGTTCGTTGTGGCTCATGTGGTCCACGTACGAGCGGGTCATCATGCGCAGGGCTTCGTGTCTCGGGGTGCCGAAGGATTCCTCGATGGACTGGACGGTGTCGATCTGCCAGGCGGCGCCGGTCCGGCCGGTGACGCAGCGGCGTTCGATGATGCCGAGGAGGCGGTCGCGGCGGACCGGGTCGACGCCCCAGCGCTGGAGCCCCTCATGGGCGAGGGGCAGGAGTCTGCGGAGGATGAGCTCGGAGGCGGGGACTTCGCCCAGGCCCGGCCAGTAGAGGGTGGATTCGAGGCCGTCGCGGGCGGCGCGGTGCAGGTTGTCCTCGGCGGTGGCGAAGGACATGCGCGTCCAGACGGGGCGGTCGTCCTCGGCGAGCATGCGGACGATGCCGTAGTAGAAGGCGCCGTTGGCGATGACGTCCGCGACGGACGGCCCGGCCGGAAGGACGCGGTTTTCCACACGCAGGTGGGGGCGGCCCTTCACGACCGCGTAAATGGGACGGTTCCAGCGGTAGACCGTGCCGTTGTGGAGGGTGAGTTCGCCCAGTTCGGGGACTCCGCCCTGATCGAGAACCTCCCGGGGTTCCTCGTCATCGCACAGCGGCAGCAGGGCGGGGAAGTAGCGGGTGTTCTCTTCGAACAGGTCGAACACGGACGTGATCCAGCGTTCCCCGAACCAGACGCGGGGCCGGACGCCCTGGGACTTGAGCTCGTCCGGACGGGTGTCGGTGGCCTGTTCGAACAGGCTGATCCGCGTCTCGTGGAAGAGCTGGTGCCCGAACAGGTAGGGCGAGTTGGCGCCCGCGGCGACCTGCGCGGCGGAGACGGCCTGGGCGGCGTTCCAGTAGGCGCCGAACTGGTCGGGGCTCACCTGGAGGTGGAACTGGACGCTGGTGCACGCGGCCTCGGGAAGGATGGTGTCGGCGTGCATGTGCAGCGGTTCGTGCCCGTCGATGGCGATGCGCATCTCTTCGCCGCGGGCCGCGAAGATCTGGTCGTTCAGCATCTTGTAGCGGCTGTTGGCGGAGAGGGTCTCCTCGCCGATGTCGGTGCGCCGCAGGGTGGGCAGGATGCCGATCATGGCGAGCCGGCCGCCGACCTCGCGGGCCCGCTCGTCGGCGTGCTGGAGGTGGTCGCGGACCTCCGCCTCCAGCTCCCCGGTGCCCTCGCCGCCGAGTTCGCGGGGCGGGATGTTGATCTCCAGGTTGAACTGGCCGAGTTCGGTCGCCCAGGCCGGGTCGGCGATCGCCTTGAGCACGTCCGCGTTGCGCATCAGGGGGTCGCCGATCGTGTCGATCAGGTTCAGCTCGATCTCCAGGCCGATGTGGGGGTGCTCGAAGTCGAACTGGGATTCGCCCAGCATGCGGGCCAGCACGTCGAGGCACCTGCGTACCTTGTCGCGGTACCGCCGCCGGTCCTCGCCGCTGATGGTGACCGAAGCCACGTCCCTGCCCATGTGTCCGTCCCTGTGCTTCGGAGGAACCGTCATAAAACGGGATGTCCCGGTGAGGGGAGGTGAAAACCCGGCACCAGATTTCGGGCTCCCAGTTTTGTGACCGCCCGGTAGCGTGTGTGGCTCGTCCGGAATTGCGGTGATCCAGCGGGGAGGGGCCATGCGGCTGCGCCCCCGCTCCATCCGGGCTCGCGACACGCTCATCGCCGCCGTGATCGCCGCCGTCGTCTTCGCAATCACCGCGGTCGGCCTTGACTTCGCCGTGCGCAGCGCAGTCAAGGCCGAGCTCCTCCAGCAGACGCAGACCGAGGGCCGCAGGGCCAGCGGCGGTGTCCGGGACGGGACGCTGCGAACCCCCATTCCGGACGACACCCGCGGCCGTGTCCGTATCCAGGTGATCGCACCGGGTGGCCGCGTGATGAACGCCACACCGGCGGTAACGGACGAGCCGCCGGTGAGCAGACTCTGGCCGTCGAGCAACCTGCGGGTCCGTGACTACACCGAGTGTCACGGCTCCTGGCCGGACCGTGAATGTCTCGTGGTCGAGGCCATCCGCGCGACCACCGCGCCCGGCTCCGTCGTCGTGTACGCGGCGACGCCGATGCCGTCCTATCTGGTGAACGGGCTGCTGGAGGCGCTGCTCGCCGGGGGCGTCCTGCTCCTGGTCGGCCTCGCCGCGGGGGTCACCTGGCGCGTCGTCGGCCGCACGCTCGGCCCGGTCGAGGCGATCCGCGCCCAGCTCGCCGAGATCAGCGCCACCGACCTGAGCCGCCGCGTCCCGCAGCCCCCCGGCGAGGACGAGATCGCCCAGCTCGCCCGCACCGCCAACGCGACGCTCGACCGGCTCGAACGCGCGGTCGGGCGGCAGCGGCAGTTCGCCTCCGACGCGTCCCACGAGCTGCGGACCCCGATCGCGGGCCTGCGGGCGAACCTGGAGGACGCGTCGACGCACCCCGAGGACAACGACCTGCCGGCCGTCGTCGAGTCGGCGCTGCGCGACACCGACCGGCTGGAGTCGATCGTCACGGACCTCCTCCTGCTCGCCCGCATCGGAACCGGCGGGACCGCCGTGCAGGAGCCGATCGACCTGTCCGCACTGGCCGGAGCCGAGGTCGGCCGCCGCGCATTCACCCTCCGGGTCGGCACGGAGTTCACCGAGGACGTGCGGGTGCGCGGCGTCCGCATGCAGCTCGTCCGGCTGCTGGGCAACCTCCTGGACAACGCCGAACGCTATGCCGGCTCGTCCATCACGGTCGAGGTGACCCGGCGGGGCGGCCAGGCGCTGCTCACCGTCACCGACGACGGCCCCGGCATCGCGCCCGCCGACCGCGAGCGCGTCTTCGAGCGCTTCACCCGCCTCGACGCCGCCCGCAGCCGCGGCGCCGGCGGCACCGGCCTGGGCCTGGCGATCGCCCGCGAGATCGCCCATGCGCACGGCGGCACCCTCCAGCTGGTCGACCACCCCACCGGCGCCCGCTTCGCCCTCCACC
>NZ_SMKK01000110.1 GCF_004348425.1 Actinomadura sp. 7K507 | reverse complement strand
CCCCCGGCACCGGCCACCACCAGATCGGGCCCGCCCTCACTCAAGCCGACGCCTCACATTCTCATCGTTCCGCTAAGAGGAACACCTGTTCATCGTTGCTGACCATCGTGTCACCGGCTCCACGGGAAGGTCAATATCCAGCAATATCTACACCCGCACCCGTGGCCGATCCCGTTACGGGGAACCCGCGTCATCGAGCCGAAAGGCAGCATCACACCCAAGGATGTTTCTCTAAGCGGAACGTCTACCGAAGGCCGGTGAACACCCTGCGGGGGCTTCCCTGTCGCAGGTGAGGTCCGCGAGAAAGCGGGTAGTCGGGCCGGAGGCGGTTCGCGCCGCCTTCCTGTCGGCCTTGCTCGGACTCGGGAGTCGCCATGTTCGCCAGTCGCGCTGGAGCGTGGCCCGGCTTTCCGCCCCGGTGGCTAGCGCCGCCGGACACGTGCGAGCCAGTTGCGGAACCGGTGCGGAGCGGTCGCCGGCGGGGAGACCTTCTTGTCGAGCGTGCCTTCGCGGACGGCCTCGATCGCGTCGGCGTAGTCGACGCCCGCGAACGTCATGAGGTCGGTCGCGACCATCCGGAGCGTGTTCGCCAGGAAAGCCAGGTCCGAATAGGCGGGCAGGTCCTCAGCGGTGATGTGGGTGGCGAGGCCGAGGGAGCGGTCGGCGGCCTTCTGCCGGGTCTCGCGGTCGCCGAGGTCCCCGGCCAGCGAGGCGATGATCTCCGCCAGGTCGCGTACCGGCCGTTCGAGCCGGCGGCGGGTGCCGGAGTCGGCCGCCGCGACGAGGCGCGCGAGCATGACGCAGCTGGCGTTGAGCAGGTCGAGGTGCCCGGCGTTCTCGTTCTCGCGGACGATGACGGTCGTGTGCGCCCGCCATACCAGCGCGCGGCGGGTGACGTCCGTGCTCGCCCGCCCCGCCTTGCGCAGGTCCGCCAGGCGGTCGCGGACGTCGCCGAGTTCCTCGACGGCCCGGTCGGCGAGTTCGTCGTCGTTCTGGACGATGGCGCGGGCGGTCGTCGCGAGACCGTCCGCGATCGCCGTGAGCGCCGCCCGCTCCGCGCGGCGCAGCAGTGCCAGCGGTTCCGGGGCGAAGAGGAGCTGCGTGAACACGAGTGCGACGCCGGTGCCGGTCAGGGCGTCCACCAGGCGTTCGAGACCGTCCTCCACGTCCCCGACAGCGACGACGAGGATCGCGCTGAACGCGGCCTGGACGGCGACGATCGGCGGTTCGGCGACGACGCGGGCGACGGCGAGGGAGCAGAGGATGGCGACCGGCATCACGCCGGTGCCCGCCCCCATGGTGACGAGAACGATCTCACCGACGAGAAGGCCGATGATCACGCCCAGCAGGAGCCGGACCGCGTTCAGCCCGCGCTCCCCGAGGTTCGCGATCAGCGCGATGATCGCCGCGATGGGGGCGAAGAACGGCGCGGGGTGGTCCAGCAGGTAGCGGGCGATCAGCCATGCCGCGGTGGCGCCGGCGGTCGCCTGCACGAGGATCCACGCGTCCGCGGCGGGGCGGCGGCCGGTCGCCGAGAGGCCCGCCGCCGAGAGGACCACCGCCGCACGGTGCGCGACCGTGCGGGCGTCACGGAGCCTCGGCGCTCTCACCTGCCACATCATGCCCACGCGACGCCGTTTAAGGGGGCCCGGTGAGAGCCGAGCAGATCACCGAACCGGTCGCCTACCACGGTGAGGGGCCGGTCTGGTCCGGCGCGTGGGGCGGTCTCCGGTGGCTGGACATGCTGGCGGGGGACGTGCTGTCGCTCGCCTCGGACGGGACGATCGCGCGGCGCCACGTCGGCGCCGTGGTCGCCGCGATACGGCCCAGGAGGCGCGGTGGCGCGGTGATCGCCGTCGAACGCGGCTTCGCGCTGGAGGACGCGGACGGGACGGTGACCCCGCTGGATCCTTTGTGGACTGATGACGGTGTCCGGATGAACGAGGGGGGATGTGACCCCGATGGACGGTTCTACTGCGGTTCCATGGCCTACGACCAGCGAGAAGGGGCGGCGGCCGTCCACCGCCTCGACCCTGACGGCTCGGTGGCGACCGTGATCGGCGACGTGACGGTCTCCAACGGGCTCGAATGGAGCCCCGGCGGCGGCCGGGCCTACTACGCCGACACCGCGACGGGCCGCGTCGACGTCTTCGACTACGACCGGGAGCGGGGGCTGACCGGGCGCCGCCCGTTCGCCGCGGTACCGGCTCCCGACGGGTTGACCGTCGACGAGGAAGGCGGTGTCTGGGTGGCTCTGTACGGCGGTGGCTCCGTGCGCAGGTACGCGCCGGACGGCACGCTCGACGAAGTCGTGGAGGTGCCCGTCACCAAGACGACGGCGTGCGCCTTCGGCGGCGACGGTCTCGACCGGCTGTTCATCACGACGTCCCGCGAGGACCTCGATGCCGGCGACGAGCCGGACGCGGGGTCCCTGTTCGCCTGCACGCCTGGCGTCCGGGGCGTGCCGGTCCGGGAGTTCGCCGGATGAGCGCCGCCGGCGAACAGCGGACGCTGATCGTCCTGGGGGCGCGCGGCGACCTGGCGGGGAGGCTGCTCCTGCCGGGCCTGGGCGGTCTCGTCGCCGCGTCCTCCCTGGACGACCTGTTCCTCGTCGGCAGCGACCGGGGAGAATGGACGGACGACGAGTGGCGGACGGTCGTCGCGAACGCGTTCGCGGACGGCGGCGCGAGCGGACCGGCCGTCGACACCGTGGTCCGGAACGCCCGCTACGTGCCCGCCGACGCCGCCGCCGAGGGCGACCTGCGCCGCCTGCTGGAACTCCGCCGCGGCCGTCTCGCGCTCTACTTCGCGCTGCCTCCGGCGGTGACGTTCGAGGCATGCCGGGCGCTGGCCCGGATCGGCGTGCCGGACGGTACGCGCCTGGTCCTGGAGAAGCCCTTCGGCAACGACGCGGCGAGCGCGGCGGAGCTGAACGGGCTGCTGCGCGAGTTCGTGCCGGAGGAGCACGTCCACCGCGTCGACCACTTCCTCGGCATGTCGACGGTGCTGAACATCCTCGGCGTCCGGTTCGCCAACCGGGTGATCGAACCGCTGCTCACCGCCGAGCACGTCGCCGCCGTCGACATCGTGTTCGACGAGACGCTCGGGCTCGAAGGCCGCGCCGGCTTCTACGACACGGCCGGTGCCCTGCGCGACATGCTGCAGAGCCACCTGCTCCAGGTGCTGTCGTTCGCCGCGATGGAACCGCCGAGCACCCTGGAACCGGTCGACGTGCGGGACGCCAAGGCGCAGGTCCTGAGGGCGACCCGCGTATGGGACGGCAGTCCCGAGCGGTTCAGCCGCCGCGCCCGCTATACCGCCGGGGAGGTCGGCGGCCGCACGTTCCCGGCGTACGCCGACGAGGAGGGCATCGACCCCGGCCGCGAGACCGAGACGCTGGCCGAGGTCGTCTTCGCGGTCGACACCTGGCGGTGGGCCGGAGTGCCGTTCCGCGTCCGGTCGGGGAAGGCGATCGGGTCGCCCCGGCAGGAGGTCGCCTTCACGTTCAAGCGCCCGCCGCGCATCCCTCCCGGCCTCGCCGGCACCGCCGTCGACAACAGGCTGCGCATCGGCATCGGTGCCCGTCGCCTGCAGTTGGACCTCAACATCAACGGCCCAGGCGACCCCTTCGACATCGAGCCGGTGACCCTCGACGCCGGTTTCGACCCCGGCGACCTCCTGGAGTACGGCGAAGTGCTCCGGGGCGTCCTGGAGAACGAGAAGCCCCTGTCGGTGCGCGGTGACATGTCGGTCGAGTCATGGCGCATCGTCGAGCCGGTGCTGGACGCGTGGCGCGCCGGCCGTGTCCCCCTCGACGACTACCGGGCGGGCAGCGCCGGCCCGGCCGCATGGGAGGGCTGGTTGACATGAGCCACGAACCGATGAACACGCGCCCCGCTGCGCATGACCAGTTGTAGGAGGGACCGTCCGCAGATGGGCGGTGTCCATCACGATCGGCCGCTTCCTGTTCGGCCCCGACACGGGGATCATCTCCGGTCAGGTGTCCTTCTGGTCGTATGCCTCCCGTGAGGCGTCGACCTCGGGCATGTGCGTCTCGGCCCAGTCCTTGAGGTGACGCATGGGTTCCAGCAGGGTCAGGCCCAGCGGCGTGAGTTCGTAGTCGACGCGGACGGGCACCGACGGGGTCACCGTGCGGGTCAGGAGCCCGTCCCGTTCGAGGCCCCGCAGGGTCTGGGTCAGCATCTTCTGGCTGACCCCGTCGATCCGCGTGGAAAGCTCGGAGTAGCGCATCGGACCCTCCAGGCCCAGCGCCACGATCACCAGGCTGGCCCACTTGTTGCCGATGGCGTCGAGCAGGCGCCGGCTAGGGCAGGATGCGGCGAACACATCGAACCGTGCCGCCGGCCTGTCCGCGGTGGGCAAATCCATGGCTTACCTCCGGGTGCGTACACCACTTCGAAGTGCCTACTTCCTAGAAGAGAGTAGGTCACCGATAGTGGTTTAATACACCCACTGAAGGAGATCCATAATGACGCTCGCAATCGTGTCCAAGCCCGATAATCCGGCGCCCACGCTCGAAGAGGTGACGCTGCCCGCGTTGGGACCCGGCGACCTGCGGGTCCGGGTCACGGCGGCATCGGTCGATCCCGTCGACACCCTCTATGCGAGCGGTCTGGGCCGGACGATCTTCGGGCTCACCGGCACCGCCGGCCTCGGCTGGTCCCTGACCGGCGTCGTCACCGAGACCGGCGCCGACGTCACCGGTTTCTCGGTCGGCGACCCGATCGCCGCCGCGCACCTCGACGTCACGGCCCCGGTACGCGCGCACGCCGAGGAGACCGTCCTGCCGACGGCGTTCGCCAGGCCCCTGCCGGACGGCCTCGACCCCGTCGACGCGGCGTCCCTCCCCGTCAACGCCCTGACCGCGGCACGGATGCTGGACCAGCTGGGCCCCGCCGGCGGCCGGACCCTCCTGGTCACCGGCGCCGCGGGCTCGGTGGGCGGGTACGCCGTCGCGCTGGCCGCCCGCGCCGGGTGGACCGTCACCGGGTTGGCGCGCGAGTCCGACCGCGACTTCGTGCTGAGGGCCGGAGCGCGTGAACTCGCCACCGAGCTGCCGGGCCCGTCGTTCGACGCCGTCCTCGACGCGGCCCTCCTGCACGCGGACGCCATCCCCGCGGCCCGCGACGGCGGAGCGTTCGTCGGCCTGTCCTCGGCGTCCGCCGCGAAGCCCGAACGGGGCATCGACGTCGGCATCGTGAACGTCGAACCCGACAGTGCGAAGCTCGCCGAGCTGCTCGACCTGGCCGCCTCCGGCGTCCTGGAGCTGCGGGTCGCCGGCCGGGTGCCGCTGACCGAAGCCGCGACCGCGTACGACAAGGTCGCCGCCGGCGGCCAGCGAGGCCGCTGGCTCCTGCTGCCCTGACCGCCTACAGCCCGGCCCGCATGTACGGCGGGTGGACGCCCGGCCACCCCGAGCCTCCACCCGCCGAGCCTCCACCCGCCGCGCCTCCGCCCACCGCGCCTCCGCCCACCGCGCCGCCATGCGATGGAGAAGGCCACGCGACGTCGTCGATCGCGAGCCACGGCGCGGCGGCGACGGCGGTGGGGGTCAGCTCGGTGAAGGCCTTGATCTCGCGGTGGAGGTGCGCCTGGTCGACGTAGCCGCTCACGCCGGCGACGTCGGCGGCGGCGTGGCCCGCTGCGAGGAGGTGGGCGGCGCGGTCGAAGCGCACCAGCCGGGCGGCGCGTTTGGGCGTGATGCCGAGCTGGGACCGGAAGCGGGACCACAGGCGTTTGCGGCTCCATCCGACCTCGCCGGCCAGGTGGTCGATCCTCACCCGGCCCCGGCTGCCGAGCGTCCGCCGCCAGACGTGGGCCACCTCGGGATCGACCGGCGGGAGGGTGCCCAGGCGCCGGGCCAGCACGTCCATGGCGATCGTGAACCGTTCGTCCCACGACGCGGCGGTGCGCAGTTCGTCCTCGACCTGCTCGGCGTCGCGGCCCCAGGCGTCCTCCAGGGGCACCACCGTCCCGCTGAGTTCGGCCGGCGCGCCGAGGATCGCGCTCGCCGCGATCGGCGACAGCCGGATCTGGAGGCACTCGCCCTTCCACCCGCCCGCCCGGAGCCGGCCCGGGAGGAGCCCGGCGACGAAGCTGCCCCGCAGCCGCCGCCCGCCCGCCTCGTGGACGATGCCGCCGTCCACGCTCAGATCGAGGATCAGCGTCACGGACGGATGCACGACCATGGCGATGTCCGCGAGCGTGGAGACGTGCTGGCTGAACCCGGCCATGCTGACCCCCGGCAGCCGGTCTGCCCGGCGCGGGACGGCGACGTCCACCTGAGCCCAGTCGAACGTTCCGGTCGGCGGCATGTGAACGAGACTAAGCGGTGGTGTCGCGGCGTGTCGCCACGAAGTCCAGCAGCAGCTCGCTCGTCGCCTCGGGCGCCTCGAGAGAGGGCATGTGCCCGACGTCCGGCAGCAGTTCGATCCGTGCGTCCGGTACCGCGTCGTAGTGGCGGGCCGAGGCCGGGTCCCAGCGGGGGTCGGCGCCGCCGAAGACCACCATCACGGGGACGTCGAGGGCGGCGAGACGCTCGGGCGCGCCACGCTCGGCGAGGTACGCGTCGATGCAGCGCAGCACCGCCCTGAACGTCCGGTACGTGATGCGCTGGACATCGGCGACGAGGTCGTCCGGGATGTCCACCGGGCGGACGGTCGTCGCCTTGAGCGCATCGCGGATCTGCGAGTCCCTGCGCATCGACCAGAGCAGCCGGCCGAACGGCGGGCCCAGCAGGACCTTGAGGATGAACGGCTCCGGAAGGAGCGCGTCGTGGCTCGGGCCGGTGCTGATCAGCGCCATCGAACCCACCAGGTCGGGACGCTGCTCGGCGAGCGAAGTGGCGACGTAGCCGCCGCTGGAGTGGCCCGCCACGGCGACGCGACGAAGCCCGAGGCCGTCGAGGAGCCCGGCCACCCGCCCCGCCTGGTCGGGCACGCCGTACGACGCCGCCGGAGGCGACTTTCCGCAGCCCGGGAGGTCGACCCGGATGACATGGTGACGCTCGGCGAGGGCAGGGACCACCGGGTTCCAGCAGGAGCCCGCGGCCCCCGACCCGTGGATGAGCAACAGCGGCGGCGCCTCCCGCGGACCGTCGTGGACCACGTGCATCCCGTGCGCCGACTCGACGTGGTGATCACTCATGCCCGCGATGATGCACGCCCGCCCACCCGCCGGTCTTGGACAAATGTTCCCGCTGTCCGACGGCGGCGCTATCGTCGGCCCCATGGGATTCCGATCGGCGTTTCCGATGCTGGCGTGTGACGACCTGCAACGCTCGCTCGCCTTCTACCGCGACGCGCTCGGCTTCCGGGAAACCTACCGATTCGAGGACGAAGGAACCGCGACATTCGTCGCGCTGCAGCTCGGCGATGGCTCGGGTCTCGGCCTGGGCGGCGTGCCGGAAGGCGGCGCCGGAATCCACGGCCTGCCCCAGCGACCGATCTCCGGCCGCTACTTCGAGATGTGCGTCTACTGCGACGACGTCGACGCGTCCATCGAGGAACTGCGCGCTCTGGGCCATCCCGTGCTCGTCGAGCCGTCCGGCACACCCTGGGGCGAGCGCATCGCCTACGTGGCCGACCCGGACGGCCACCCGATAATGCTGGCCACCACCTCCACATGACAAGGCGGCCCGTGCGGGCCTAAAAGAGCCCCGGCGTCGACGGCGTCGCATCATCGAGGAACGCGCTCACCATCGGCGCCAGTACCGCTGACTCCCCAAAGATGCCGACATGCGACGTCGCCGGCAGGATCACCAAGCGCGCGGCCGGAGCCTTCTCCAGCATCCCCGCCGCTGCCGCTCCCTCATCGCCGCCGCCGCGCAGTCTGAACATCGCCAGCGCATGCTCCGGCTGCACGCCGTCCGCATCGCCCGCGATGACCATCGTCCTCGCGGAAATCGAACGCATCTGCGCGTCGCTGATGTTCTGGTCATTGATGCCCAGGACCTTCATCTTCTCGAGGTAGGCGTCGAAAGCCGTGGTGTCCGGCGTGTGCTCCTTGAACGCCTTCTCGACGGCTGTACCGGCGAACGCCGCGGCGTTGAGACCCTCGATGCCCTCCAACGCCGCCGGATACCAGCCGTCCTTGCGGTAGGTGGCCGACAGCGAGACCAGCTTGCCGACGAGCGCCGGGTGACGGAGCGCGAGCTGCAGCGCGACCCCGCCGCCTTGCGAGTAGCCCATCACGTCCGCGCGTTCGACCTTCAACGCGCGCAGTAATGCCGCGGCATCGTCGGCGAACTGCTCGTAAGACATGCTGCGCGGAGTATCCGGGGTGCGGCCGTGCCCTTGCTGATCGAAGACGATCACGGTGCGCTCGCCCGCGAAGGCGGACACCCACGACTTCATCGAGCCGGTGCCCATGAACGAGCCGGGAATGAGCAGCAACGGAGACGTCGTCGCCTCGCCGAGCTCGCCGAACACTTCGTGGTAGAGGCTCAGGCCGTTGATCGCCAGGTGGCCGTCACTCGAAGGCTTGATTGCCATCACGTCGACCTCACGACCTTCACGCCCCTCGCTACGGGGTCTCCGCCGGGCCGTAGAGGCGGGCGACGTCGGGTGAGTCGAGCCATTTGGAGTAGGTGGGCGACTGCGGCCAGCCGTCGGGGGAGTCCTGCCATTTCTCCTGGCGGCCCCATGGCAGGAGGTCGACCAGCGCGAAGGTGTGGCTGAGCTGTTCGGTACCGCGGCCGTCGGTGTGCCAGGTGCGGTAGACCTTGTCGCCGTCGCGCAGGAACACGTTCACCGCGAAGCCCGCGCCGGGCGGCGCGCCCACGTCGGCGCCGAACGAGCTTTCCGACGACGAGTACCAGTCCATCTTGTTGCCGACTTTGGCCTTGTAGGCCAGCGCTTCCTCGATGGGCCCATTGGTGACGATGACGAAGCGGGCGTCGTAGTTGTCGAGGAAGCCCAGCCGGACGTACTGCGACGTGAACCCCGTGCAGCCGCCGCACTGCCACTCCGCGCCATCGGACCACATGTGGTTGTAGACGATGAGCTGGGAGCGCCCTTCGAACACGTCGGCCAGCCGGACGGGGCCGTCCGGACCGGTCAGCGTGTAGTCCGGGAGCTCGACCATCGGCAGCCTGCGGCGTTGCGCGGCGATGGCGTCGAGTTCACGGGTGGCGGCCTTCTCCCGCACACGTAGATCGTCGAGTGCGGCCTGCCAGGTCTTCTGGTCGACGACCGGGGGCAGGGCACTGGTGGTCTGCTCGGTCATGCTTCCTCCCGGGCTCGGATGGATCTGCTCTGATGTGTAGACCAGAGCCGCCCGCGGAAGTCATCGCACTCGGTCCAGAAAGTCGGACCGGGCGCCCACACCCCCGATGGCAGGAAGCCGAGCAGCCAACTGCCGGGCCGGGGCCCGGAGGCGTCGGCCGCCGAACGGACCGCCTGGCCGCTACGGCTTTCTGGCCACGCCGCCGTAGGCGTCCACTGCCGGGGACGGGGCCGGGCCGGGGCCCCATTGTGAGATGTCGACGATGCCGGGTTCCAGGACGTCCAGGCCCTCGTACAGTGCGGTTATCCGCTCGGGGCTGCGCAGGTTGTAGGGGACCGCGCCGGTGCTGTTGTAAGCGGCGTTCACCTGGTTGTGCGCCGCGCTGGTGTCGGCGCCGTCCCAGTGCGCCAGATAGCTGCCCGACGGTACTTCGTTCATGAGGCCGCTGATCGTCGACCGGGCCGATTCCCAGCTTTCGGCGTGGCCGAGCACCCCCATGAACATCAACGCGACCGGTTGGCTCAGGTCCAGGGTCTTCTGCGCATCGGCGATGATCTTGTCGATTCGGTGGAAGTCGCTGTCGATGTAGACGGTGACGCCCTCGGGTGTGGTGTTGGACAGCAGGGCTCGCGCGTGCGCCAGTACCACCGGGTCGTTGTCGAAGTACACGATGCGGGTTTCGGGGTTTATCCGCTGGGCGACCTCGTGAGTGTTCTGCATGGTGGGCAGCCCGGTCCCCACGTCCACGAACTGCGACACCCCGGCTTCTCCGGCGAGGAACTCGACGACGCGCATCAGGTAGTTCCGGGACTCGCGGGCCTGCGCGAATATCCCCGGGTAGCCGGCCGCATAGGCGTCTCCGGCCTCCCGGTCGATCTCGTAGTGGTCCTTGCCGCCCATCCAGTAATTCCATATGCGGGACGATTGCGGCACCGTCGTGTCGATCTTTTCGGCCGGTCCGTTTCCGTGATCGTCCGCCATGGGAGTTTCTCCGTTAGATGGGGGCCCAGAGGTGGAAATTCTACGGCACGGCCCCTTTGGCGGTAACTGCGATCGCGACCATTTGGGCCCACGTCCGTCTCCGGTCCGTGAGAAGCGGCCCGGCGGTTCGGCGATCAGCAGGAGGCGGGCAGGGGTCGGTAGCATCGGCAAGCGTTGGTGGGCCGGTGCACCTGGTGTGGGGGAGCGTGCCGTATGCCGATCGAGAGTGAGCATCGGGAGTCCGATTCGCCGTACGTGTCGCGGGTGTGGCGCGGGTATGCGAGTGGGGCGGGGACCCTGACGTCGGTCGCGACGTCGCATTGGGAGCTCGTCTTCTGGGAGTACGAGGGCATCCTGCACGCCGCCGTCCGGGGACCGGAGACGTCCGCCTCGACCGCGAAGATGATCGGTGAGTCGGAGTCGTTCGGGATCCTGTTCACGCACGGGACGTCGATGCCGCATCTGCCGGTCGCGAGGTTCGTCGACGCCGAATTGGAGAGCCCGCATGTCGACGGGCGCCGCTTCGTACTGCGGGGCGAGGAATGGGCGATGCCCGGGTTCGACACGGCGGAGGATTTCGTTGCGCGGCTTGTGCGCGAGGGTGTGCTCATGCGCGATCCGCTTGTCGACGACGTGGTGCGGGGAGGCGTCCCCAGGCTCGGGGCACGGTCCGTGGAGCGGCGCGTCGCCTCCGCCACGGGGCTCACGCAGGGTGCGATACGGCAGATCGATCGTGCCCGGCACGCCGCGGTCCTGCTCAGGGAGGGGGTGCCGTCCCTCGAGGTCGTGCACCGGCTCGGCTACTACGACCAGCCGCATCTGGGGAGGTCGCTGCAGAGGTACATCGGGCGCACGGCGACGCAGTTGCGAGACCGCAATGCCGAGGAGCCCCTGTCGCTTCTGTACAAGATCGAAGGGGACGAGCGTTTCTAGGGTCGGTGTTCGCCGCTGATCGCGGCACGTAGCCGACAGTAGAAAGGTGTGACCAGATGTCGGAGGGCACTGTCACCTCGGCCGATGGCACCACCATCGCCTACACGACCTGGGGCGATGGTGACCCCGTCGTCCTGATCGACGGCGCGACCGCCTACCGCGCCACGACCCCCGAGAACGCCGAGACGGCGGAACTGCTCGAAGACGAGTTCCAAGTGATCAACTATGACCGGCGCGGGCGCGGTGAGAGCGGGGACACCGCCCCCTTCGCGGTCGAGCGCGAGTTCGAGGATCTCGCCGCGATCATCGAGCAGGTGGGCGGGGGACGCCCGGCGACGGTGTACGGCTGGTCGTCCGGCGGGTCGCTCGCGCTCAACGCGGTGCAGGCCGGTCTGGCGGTCGCGCGCCTGGTGCTGTGGGAGCCGAACGTCATCGCCGACGACGGGCATCCGCCGCTTCCGTCCGACTACGTCGAGCGCCTCGACGCGGCGGTGGCCGACGGCCGCCCCGGGGACGCCGTGGCCCTGTTCATGACCGCCGCCGCGGGGATGCCCGAAGAGGCCGTCGCCGAGATGCGCGAGGCCGACTTCTGGCCGGGGCTGGAGGCGATCGCGCCGACGATCGCCTATGACGGACGGCACGTCGGGGACACCATGTCCGGCAGGCCGCTCCGCGCCGACCTCTGGAACAAGGTCCGCGTGCCCGTGCTCGTGCTCTACGGACGCGACACGTGGCCGCATCTCGCCGTCGGCGCGAAGGTGCTGTCCGAGCACCTGCCGACCGCCACGTTGAAGGCGGTCCCGGGCGAGAACCACGGCACGACCGCGGACGTCCTCGCGCCCGTGCTGCGCGAATTCATTCGGGGGGCCTGACATGGGAAAGATCGTGGTAACGGAGTTCATCTCGATGGACGGCGTCGTCGAGGCGCCCGGCGGCGAGGACTTCAAGTATCCGAACTGGAGCTTCGCCTTCGACCGCGGGGAGGACGGCGAGCAGTTCAAGACCGACGAGGCGGTGGCGGCCGCCGCGCTGCTGCTGGGCCGCGAGACCTACGAGGGCTTCGCGTCCGCGTGGCCGGCGGAGGAGGGCGAGCTGGCCGACAAGTACAACAGCATGCCGAAGTACGTCGTTTCCAGCACGCTCACCAACCCCGCCTGGACCAACACGACGGTCCTCTCGGGTGACCTGGCCAAGGACGTCACCCGGCTCAAGAAGGACGTCGACGGCGAGATCTCCGTGGCCGGCAGCATCCGGCTCGCCCAGGGGCTGCTCGCCGCCGACCTGGTCGACGAGATCCGCCTCATGTGGTTCCCCGTCCTGCTCGGCCACGGCCGCAAGCTCTGGACGGCGACGCCCGACAAGAGCACCTGGGCGCTGACCGAGGCGAAGACGTACGGGGACGGCATCCTGGTCACCATCCACCAGCGCGCCCGCTGACCGGCCTTCGAAGTCCCGCCCGCCAGTGACCGGCCGGCCGGGGGGCTGGCGTCATGGTGGGCGGGACGGTCACGGGCGGGACGGTCAGGACGCGGCCAGGCCGGGCGGCCTTCTACTGCGCGTCCTCGCCCTGTGGCGCCTGGCGTAGCGGGAGGCGAAGGATCAGGCGGGCTCCAGGATCGTTGTCGTCGATGTGGAGGCTGCCTTGGTGGGAGTGGGCGATCTGCCGGGCGATGGGCAGGCCGAGCCCGGTGCCGTTGGGGTCTTTGCGGCGGGCGTCGGCACGGCGATAGAAGCGGCCGAACACCGCCCGGCGGTCGGCGGCGGGAATGCCGGGCCCGTCGTCGGCGACCTCCAGGAGCGCGCAGCCGTCGTCGGTGGTGACCGAGACCTCGACGCCGGTGTTGGCGTGGCGTTCGGCGTTGCCGACCAGGTTCTCCAGCAGCCGGCCAGTTGAACCGGTGATCCCTCCACCGCCGTGTCCGGCTGCAGGCGGGTGGTGATGGTGATCCCCTGCGGGCGCCGGGCCAGTTCGGTCTCCACCAGGTGGGCCAGGTCGACCGGCTGGTGGTCGGGGGTGCTGTCCGACTCCAGCTGTGCCAGCACCAGCAGTTCGGAGACGATGTCGTCGAGGCGTTCGGCGTCCTGCAGAGCGGCCAGCAGCATGTCCCGCAGGTCGGTGTCGGGGTCGGCGAGCGCGCCTTGCAGGCGGGTCTGGAGGCCGCTGATCGGGCCCTTGAGGTCGTGGGAGGTGTCGGCGACGGCGTCGCGGTGCCGGCGCATCTGCCGCCGGAGCTCTTGGCTGGTCTGGCGTTCCAGCGCCTGGGCCTGGTGGAGGCGCTTGTTGACCTCGTTGAGTTCCCGGGCCCGGTCGAGCAGTTCCACCTCGATCTGCTGCATCTGCACCGCCGCCGAGTCGGGGGCGGCGGAGGGCGCCGCCGCCCTGCGCAGCTGGTCGAGGAAGGGAGTGATCTCCTGCACCTTGTGGATGATCGCGACGATGTTGCCGTCGGAGTCCGTGATCGGGGCGTTCACCACGTTCCAGTGCCGCTCCCGGAACACGCGGTCGGGGAGTCCTCGAACACCGACGCGAAATCGACCTCCATGCCGCCAACCCCCATCAAGCGGTCAACCACCCTGAGCGGTCATACCCGTCTTGAACTGGGCGTACTCCGCACATGTGGGTGTCTCGGCGCTTGTGGGGGCGCGGCGCTTATGGGGGCACGGCGCTTATGGGGGCGCGGCGGATCCGTTCGTCCGCACACCATCGGCCGGCGCGACGGCCCGCGGCGGGCGATGGATGCGGAGCAGGCTCACAGTTCGGCGACGAGGGCGTCGAGCTTGGCGTAGCCCTGCTCGACTCCGGTCTCCATGCCGCTGGCCAGCCACTGGTCGCGGCCCTCGAAGCTGTCGACGAGCGACTGGGCGTGCAGGCGGGTGCGGCCGCCGCCGATGTCCTCGAACCGCAGCGTCTCCAGGGCGACGCTTTCGGGCTGACCGTCGAACGTGAAGGTCTGGACGATCCGGTCCTCGCCGACCTCGTGGAAGGAGCCGTGGAAGCCGTACTCCTCGCCGTCGCGTCCGGCCACGTAGCGCCAGCGGCCGCCCGTCGTGGCGTCCCACTCGACGATCTTGATCTCCATGCCGTCCGGGCCGATCCAGCGGGCGAACAGATCGGGATCGGTGTGGGCCCGCATCAGCTGCGCCGGCGTGGCGTCGAAGTCACGGGTCATGCGGATGACCGGGAGTTTCGGGTCGGCCTCGATCGAGACCTGGTAGCGGCTGGGTTTGGCGTTCATGACGCTTCTCCTTGCTGTGGCTTCCGGGTTCGGGTCGGCTGTTCGTCGTCCTGCATCTCGGCCAGGACGGCGTCCAGGCGCTCGTAGCGTTCCTGGGCTTGCCGGCGGTAGCGCTCGATCCACTTCGTCATCAGGTCGAAGACCTCCGCTTCGAGATGGCACGGACGGCGCTGGGCCTCCCTCGTCTGGCTCACCAGCCCGGCGTCGGTGAGGACCTTGATGTGCTTGGACACCGCCTGGACGGACACGTCGTAGGGCTCGGCCAGTTCGCCGACGGTGGCGTCGCCCGCGGCGAGCCGGGCCACGATGCCGCGCCGCGTCGGATCGGCGAGGGCGGCGAAGACTCGGGACAGCTGGTCGTCGACCACCGATGACTCCTTATTCAACTGTACGGTTTAATAAGACCCTACGCCGCGCCTTCCATGACGTCAACCGGTCGGTTGAAGATCGAGGTCGAGTGGCCGCGGCGGGCCTGACGTGCGAACAGGCCGTTCACCGGATGGTGAACCGGTGCGGCGGGTAGACGGACCGCACGGTGCCGTCAGCGTTCGTGCGGCACTTTTCGGACGTAGGCGTCGCGATGTGAGATCGGCCGGCCCTTGGCGTCGCGCAGCTCCAGCCTGGGGACCGGCCGGTCGCCGTCGGCCTCCAGCAGCATCGAGTGCTGTTCCCCTTCTGTGAAGAGGTGGTCTTCGCCCCACTGCCGCAGGGCGACGACGACCGCGAACAGGTCGGTGCCCTTCTTCGTCAGCGCGTACTCGTGGTACGCCGTGCCGTCCGAGGCGGGCCTGGTCTCGAGCACTCCCTGTGCCACGAGGGTACGGAGTCGCTCGGTGAGGATGTTGCGCGAGAGGCCGAGGCTCCGCTGCAACTCCCCGAAGCGGCATATCCCGTCGAACACGTCCCGCACGATCAGCAGCGACCATCGGTCCCCGACCACGTTGACGGCCCTTCCGACGGGGCATTCCGCCCGCGCCAGCGCCTCCTTCGACGCCCCCATCTGGTCCTCCCGCCGTACAGAGATCGGAGCAAGGCTCACCGAACTAGTTGCAAAACTAGACCACCCACCCTACTCTCAAGGCGATCCAGTCTTGTTTTGAAACTGGCTACCGAGGAGTAGTGCATGTCCGAGGGAGTAGCGGTGAGCGGCGAGAGCAGGGTGAGCCCGGTGCGGGTGGCCGTCGTCCAGTTCGAGCCGCAGGTCGGAGTGGAGAACCTCAAGGCGAACGCGTCCGCGGTGGAGCAGCGTCTGAACGCCGCCGGTCAGGAGGGCGCCGGCCTGGTGGTCCTCCCGGAGCTGGCGACGACCGGCTACGTGTTCGAGACCCGTGAGGAGGCGTTCGCGCACTCCGAGGCGGTCCCGGGCGGGACGTCGCTGCAGATGTTCGAACGGATCGCGGCGGAGCACCGCATGTACATCGTCGGCTGCGTCGTCGAGCGGGACGGCGAACGGCTCTACGACACGGCCGTGCTCGTCGGCCCCGACGGCTACATCGGCCGCTACAGGAAGACACACCTGTGGAACACCGAGAAGCTGTGGTTCACCCCCGGTGACGAGGGCTTCAAAGTCTTCGAGACCCGGATCGGCCGGATCGGGCTGCTGGTGTGCTGGGACATCTGGTTCCCCGAAACCGCCCGGATCGTCTCCCAGATGGGTGCCGACATCATCTGCATCCCCACGGGCTGGGTGTGGACGCCGCCGCCGCTCTACGACGCGAACGGCGTCTGCATGGCCGCCCACCTGACGATCACCGCGGCGCACACCAACAACGTCCTCATCGCGACGGCCGACCGGACCGGGCAGGAGCGCGGTGCCGGCTTCATGGGCAACTCGCTGATCGCGAGCACCAACGGGTGGCCGATCGATCGCATCGCCGGCCCGGACGAGGACACCGTCATCTACGCCGACGTCGACCTCACCGCGACGAGGACGGCACCGATCTGGAACCGGCTCAACGATCTGCACCGCGACCGGCGGACCGACCTCTACGACCAGATGCTCGGATACCGCGGCGCACCACCGCTGCCGAGGTGACGCCGTGAACACCGTCACCACACCCTCCGCGATCGCCGACCTGGGCGCCGCGTTGCGCCACCGGAGGACGTCGGCCGTCCAACTCGTGCGCGCGGCACTGCGCCGGCTCGAAGCCCGCGACTCCGTTGTGAACGCCTTCGCCCTCGTCGACGAGGACGGGGCACTCGCCGCCGCCGAGAAGGCGGACGCCGACCTGGCCGCGGGGATCGACCGTGGAGCGCTGCACGGGATTCCGGTCGCGGTCAAGGACCTCATCGACATGACCGGACTACCGACCACCTGCGGATCGGCGTCGTCGTTCGGGACCACCCGGGCGGCCGAGGACGCCGAGATCGTGACCCGGCTGCGGCGGGCCGGGGCCGTGATCGTCGGGAAGACCACACTGCACGAGTTCGCCTACGGCGCGACGGGCGACCGCTCGGTGCACGGCCCGTCCCGCAACCCCGTCGACCCGGACCGCGTCTCGGGCGGCAGTAGCGGCGGCAGCGCCGTGGCGGTCGCGACCGGGATGGTGCCCCTCGCGATCGGTACCGACACGGCGGGCTCGGTACGGGTACCAGCGGCCCTGTGCGGGATCGCCGGGTTCAAACCGGCCTACGGCGCCCTACCCGCCGGCGGGGTCCACCCGCTCGCCCCGACACTCGATCATGTGGGGCTGTTCGCGGCGACGAGCCACGACGCGCTGGTCGCGTATCGCATCCTCGCCGGCCGGTCCCCCGAACCCGCCTCGCCGGACGCGGGTCTCGCCCACGGCGAGCCCGTCGCGTGGATACCCCCGGAGCAGATCGCGCCGACCGATCCACGAGTCGCCCGGACCGCGCACGACGCCCTGGCCCGCAGCGGAGCGAACCTCTACCCGGTGTCCGGACTGCTGGGCGATGCCGGGGACCTGTCCCGGACGTTCTCGGTTCTGCAGGGACACGAGGCGTTCACCGTCCACGAGTCGCACCTACCGGGCGAGGAGCCACTGATCGACCCGGACGTCCTTGCCCGCCTCCGGACCGGAGGGTCGATCACGGCTGAGCAGTACGCGGCCGCCGATCATGCACGGCAGGAGTTTCGCCGCCTCGTGCTGGGTCTGCTCGCCCGGCACCCGGTCCTCGCCGTACCGACCGTCCCCATCGTCGCCCCCCGGATAGGGCGGCGGACCGTGCGTGCCGGCGGCACGACTCTCGAAACGCGCGGCGCGCTGCTGTCGCTCACCAGACCATGGAACATGGCACGCGTCCCCGCCCTCAGCGTCCCGGTGGGACACCTCGACGGGCTACCGGTCGGAGTTCAGCTGATCACGGCCGCGGGAGGCGAGGAACGTCTCTTCAAGATCGCCGCCGGCATCGAGGGCGCCGTCGCCGCGGACTGACCAGAGGACGACCGTCCGCTGCCGTCATGTGCGAAATACCGGTCAGCGTGCCGCCGGTGGGTCGGGATTGGTCGGTGGGTCGGGATTGGTGGTGCGGGCGGCGAGGCCGTCGGTCAGCAGGTCGAGGGAGAACTCGAACAGCGCGTCCGGGGTGTCGGGTTCGAGGTCGCTGAGCCTGCTCAGGTAGGGGAGGGACGCGTCGTCGAGCCACGGCGGCGGCGTCCGGAGGTCCGCGGCGTCCAGGTGGGCCGGTGGCCGGTCGTGGACGGCGTCGTGGAATTCCACGAAGGCGACGACGACCCGGAAGGTCTCCATGCAGGCCCGGTAGGCGTCCTGCAGCGGGAGGCCGAGCTGGACGAACAGGCCGATGAGGGCGTCGACGTTGGCGAGCATGGCCGGGTGGCGGGCCCCGGTGATGTTCTCGCTCAGGGCCAGGGTGGTCATGCCGGGGTGGCGCCGGTAGTGGGCGCGCAGGTCCCGGCAGAACACGCGCAGGTCGTCGCGCCACCGGGCCGGGTCCAGGGCCGCGGGATCCCAGCGGGACTCGAAGATCTCGGCGGCCACGGTGATCAGGTCGCGGCGGTCGGCCACGTAGTTGTACAGCGCGCGCGGAGAGACCCCGAGTTCGGCGGCCAGTGACCGCATCGTCAGCGCGCCGGGCCCGTGCCGTCCCAGAAAGTCCAGCGCGGCCTCGCCGACCGCTTCACGGGTGAGGGTCGGGCGGCCCTTGCGGTGGGTCGGCCGGCGCCGGGCTGGACTGCTCATCGACCGCCGATGCTACCGCCCCGTCCTTGAACTTCACACATGTTGGCTTTTAGCGGATCGCCCGCCATGGTGACCAAGGCAAGCCTTACCTCACTCCCCGGGAGGCGCTGTGGGCCTGGCCATGGACCTGTCGCCGCTGCGGCACAGCCGCGACTTCCGCTTGCTCTACGCCGGGTTCATCGGCGTGCTGATCGGCACGCTGGTGACCACCGTGGCCGTAGCCGTGCAGGTCTGGGACCTGACCGGTTCTCCCCTCCAGACCGGCCTGGTCAGCCTCGCCCGCGCGGTGCCCCTGGTGGCCGGGACGCTCATCGGCGGCGTCCTCGCCGACCGGATGGACCGGCGAAAGCTGCTGATCGCCACCCGCTTCCCCCTGGTGGCGTCGGCCGCGGTGCTCGCGATCAACGCGGTGCTCCCCGACCCGCACCTGTGGGCGATCTACCTCGCGACCGCGATGACCGGGCTGCTGGCCGGACTCGGCGGCCCGGCCATGCTCGCGGCCGTCCCCGCGCTGGTCGGCACCGACCGCCTGGCCGCCGCCGGAGCGCTCACCGCCGCGTCCGTCCAGCTCGCCGCGCTCCTCGGCCCCGCCCTCGGCGGCATCCTCGTCGCCGGACCCGGCCTGGCCGCCTGCTACGCCCTGGACGCCGCCGGGATCCTGGCGTTCACCGTCGCCCTGCTGTTCCTGCCGCCCCTGCCGCCCCAGGGGCACGCGGACGGACCCAAGACCGGGGCCGGGATACGGCGGGCGCTCGCCTCCATCGCCGACGGCGTCCGCTTCGTGCGCGGACGTCGCCTCGTCCTCGGCCTGCTCCTCATCGACGCCGCCGCGATGGTCTTCACCATGCCCCAGTCCCTCTACCCGGCCCTCGCCGACCAGGAGTTCGGCGGCGGCCCCGCCGTCGTCGGCCTCCTGTACGCCGCCCCCGCGCTGGGGGCCCTCGTCGGTGCCGCCACCAGCGGCTGGACCGGCCGCGCCGGGGGCCACGCCCTCATCGCCGCCGTCCTGCTGTGGGGCGCCTCCCTGACCGGCTTCGGCCTCGCCACCTACCTCCCCCTCGCCCTGGCCCTGCTCGCGCTCGCCGGACTGGGCGACCTCATCTCCGAAACCCTGCGCTCAGCCCTCCTCCAGCACAGCACCCCCGATGACCTGCGCGGACGCGTCAGCAGCCTCTGGCTCGTCCAGGCCACCGTCTCTCCCGCCCTCGGCAACGCGGTCATCGGCCTCTTCGCCGAACTCACCACCCCCCGCACCGCCCTGGTCGCCGGCGGGCTCGGCTGCGTCCTCGCCACCCTCACGATCGCCGCCGCCTTCCCCGCACTCCGCCGCGCCACGCTCGCCACGCCCTCGCCCGTCGCGGCCGACGATCGACCGGCCTGAACGCCCGGCCGCCCCGGACGCCGGCGGCCGGAGCACCGCGCCGGCCATGGTCCGCATCCGTGGACTCACCAGGTCACAGACCAGGAGACCGGGGTGGTCGATTGCTTGTCAGCGGTTGGCGACGGCGTGGGCGATGCGTGCGAGAAGACCGGCGACGAGGTCGGGACGGCTCCATTGCGGGCAGTGGCCGGTGGGGAGCGTGACGACCTCGTGCGGACGCTCGGCGGCGGCGTCGGACAGCAGTTCCGGCAGCCGGTCGTCATCTCCGCGGACGTAGGTGAACGGCAGGCTCCGCCACGCCGAGCCCTGCACGGGCTGCGTGCCCACCACCGGGTTCTCCGGGCGCAGCAGGGAGACCGCCTGCGCCGCCCGCTCGGGCGAGCAGTCGTGGAAGAGGGACTCCAGCGCGCTGTCCCGACGCAGCGCGATGCGCCCGTCGGCGAGCTGTTCGACCTCCTCGCCCCCGGTGTTCTCGCCCCCGGTGTTCTCGCCCCCGGTGTTCTCGCGCCCGGTGTTCTCGCCCCCGGTGTCCTTGCCCCCCGTGTCCTCGCCCCCCGCGTCGCCGCGCTGTTCGTTGAGCCCGGCGAGGCTGTCGCCGCTGTCGGGGATCGCGGCGGTCAGGTAGACCAGGTGCCGTACGGCACGGTGCGGACCCGCGGCGGCCTCGGTGATCACCATGCCCGCGTAGGAGTGGCCGCACAGGACGACCTCGTCCAGGCCGTCCAGCAGGTCCCGTACGGTGCGCGCGTCGTCGCGCAGGTCGCCGTCCGGGCCGCGCATGCTGGGCAGGTCGACCGTCAGCGCCCGCAGGCCCTGCCGCTCCAGTTCCTCGATCGTCCGCGTCCAGATCCACGGGCCGAGGAAGCCGCCGTGGACCAGCACGACGACGGGTGCGGGCCGGGGGAGTCGCTCGTCCGCGGGTCCCCGGCGCTGGGGGTGCCTCCGGGTCTGGCCCAGGTCGATCGCCGGCTCCTGGTCGCGGCCCTGCGGCCTTCGTGCCGAGGCTCCCGATCGGCCGTCGTTTCCCGGCATCGCCATCACCTCGCTTCCAACCTGCGCCCTTTTTACATGCACCCGGCGGCGACGGGGAAGCGGTGCCGAAAAGGCCAGAAGTCTTTGGAGCCGAGTGCCTCGACCTCATGAAGGCCAGCGGAGGGGCGGCATCCCCCGGCCCGCCCCTCCGCTCCCCTCCACACGCAATGTTGCCCATACCCAAGCGCACTTGCGACGTTCTTTGCCTAACTGAAGGCCTCAAGTTTCGACGCAGGCCGTCGACTCCCGCTTGACCGGAGCCGGTCATGATCCGTGGCCGCGCAGGCCGCGCGGAAGCTCGTGGCGTTGGATGAGGATTCGAGCTTGATCTCGGATACCCGCCGGGTCACTCTGCCAGTAAGAAGTGTGATGCTGGGGTGGAGGCAGGGGGCGCGGCCCATGGCCGAACGTACTTCGCGGCGGCCCGATGAGGCGGCCGGGCACTCGCTTCACTATGAGAGTGCCCCGCCCAGCGGACTCATCCTGCTCGGTTTGGTCCTGGCGGTCGGTGCGCTGATCCCGCCGGCCTTCCAGGCCCTGGAGGCGGGCGTGCCGTCCTACGTGATATCTCTCGTCGGGGTGTTCATCGGCGTGTTGCCCAACTTTCTCAGGCGCCGGGTAACTCTTACGGCGGACCGCCGCCTGGTCATCACCGGGTTCAGGCAGCATGTCGACGTCGACGCGAGCCGCATCAACGCGATCACCGTTTCGCGGAGGGGGCGCCTGAAGTTCGGCTCCGCGGTGGCCCACTGGGACGGCGGGAAGTTCCCGATCTGGCAGGCCATGCGGTACACGCCCGTACCGCGCTCCTCCTGGTCCCTGAAGTACGTCTCCGGGCGCGGCGGCAAGGACTTCGGTGACATGGTCTACCGCCTCCGCGTGCCCAACCCGGCGTTGATCATCGACGGTGTCGAGCCGCCCGCCTGGGCGCTGCCCCCTGTCACCCCGCAGCCGCCGCTCTGGTACTGAGACGCCGGGACGGCCGGCACCGCAGCCCCTGCCCCACGCGGCAACCGGGCGTCTTCGCGGTCATCGCCCGTTCGCGAAACAAGCGGCGGGTTGTCGCCGGCAGGTGCTTGGATCTCGCGTCATGGACCATGAGGAACTGTTCAAGACCGCGTCCCACCTCACGAACGTGGGTCCTGCCGGCCTGGCGTGCGACCGACCGGGGCACCCGGGCGGGCACACGTGCCTGCCGGTGCCCGCCGGCGTGGAAGCGGACGACCTCGTCAAAGCGTTCACCGGACGGTTCTCGGTCCCCTTCACCCGCCCGCACGGGCTCCCGCCGCTACCGCTCACGGAACAGAACGACTGGACGCACGCCTGGGTATGGGCCTCCCGCGCGATCGCACTCGGCCACGGCGCGAACGGCCGTCCCGCCCTCGCGGTCACGGAGCGGGGGATGCCCGGCCCGGCCGACCTGCCCGCGGACATGCCCTGGGTGGACCGCCTGGCCGCGATCACCGGAGGACCGTCGTCCCCGCCGCCCGCACCGGACTGGGCGGCGGTCGAGTCCCGGCTGGGCACGCCGTTGCCGAGCGACTACGAACGACTCGTCGAGACCTTCGGCTGCAATGGCCTGTTCGACGTGTTCTTCCACGTCTGGGACCCCGATGAGCTGATCGACAGGTTGACGGACTACGCAGGCGATGACCCGGCGGCGGGAGACCTTCCGGGCTTCCCCCTCCCCGGCGGCCTGATCCCCTGGTCGGGCAACGAGCACCACGAGACGTTCTTCTGGATCACCGAAGGCCCCGACCCCGACCGCTGGCCCGTCTACGCGGTGAACGAGACCGACGAAGGCACCCGGTTCGAGTGCACGGCCACGGAGTTCCTGTTCCGCCAGATGACCGACCCGGACTTCCCCTTCTACAGCCCGGCAGAGCACATCACCGGCCACTGGTTCATGCAGTTCCACCACCCGGCCTCCTGATCCGGGCGACCTCGTCTACGAGGCATGGAACGCCGACGCCGGGGACCGGGACTTGGAACTGCCGGGCCTTGGTCTCCTCGCAAGGCCCCGGAATGACGGATCGAACTCGGCGACTCGGGATCGCGCTCGACACGGCCCGTCCGTTCGCGCCGGGCTGTCAGGGGATCAGGGCTTGGGCCAGGGCCATGCCACAGTAGGCGGCGCCTAGCCCCGTCCCGATCGAGGCGGCCGTGTACAGCGTCGCGTAGGTGCGGGCGTGTTCCTGGACCAGCCGGATCGTCTCGTACCCGAAGGTGGAGTAGGTGGTCAGCGCGCCGCAGAACCCGGTGCCGGCCAGCGCCATGACCCCGTGCCCGGTGGGCGCGGCGGCCAGGAAGCCCAGCAGTGCCGAGCCGCAGGAGTTGACGGTGAACGTGCCCCAGGGAAACAGGCTGTCGTGGCGGGACTGCACCATGCGGTCGGCCAGGTAGCGCAGGGGCGCGCCCACCGCCGCCCCCAGCGCGACCAGCAGCACGGTCGCCGCGCTCATCGGCGATCCTCCAAGTCCCGCAGCCGGAGCGCGGTGCCGTCCGGCTTCATGACCGCGTCCTTTCCTTGCGGGCCGTTGCCCGCGCGCCGGCTCGTGCAGCCAGGCGCATTACCTGGACCCCGGCCCAGGTAGCCGCCAACCCCGCCGCCAGGGTGGTTGCCAGGTAGGCCAGCGCGGTGCGGGGCTCGCCGGCCTGGATCGCCTGCTGGGCCTCGACGATGTGGGTGGAGAAGGTGGTGTACCCGCCCAGCACCCCCACTCCCAGGAACGGCCGGGCCAGCCGGTGCGCCCGCCACAGGTCGGTGACGGCGACCATCAGGGCCCCGATCAGCAGGCACCCGGAGACGTTGATGATGAACGTGGCCCAGGCGAACGCGCCGGGTCCGGACGGCAATGCGGTGGTGATGGCGTAGCGGGCCAGCGCGCCGATGACGGCCCCGGCCGAGATCGCCGCCAGCGTCGAAGCGGGCGCGGTGCGAAGCTCGTCCCGCTGCCCCGGCGCGTGGAGATCGACATCGGGGTCGACGGCGTCCGGGACGTCAGGGGTGCGGCGTTCGGGCATGAAGGACTCCCTACCGGCATGACGGTCGTCATCAGGTAGGGACTGTTGGCGCCCCGCCCGGAAAAACCGGGCGCGGGTCACGGTTATCCCGCCCAGAGGGACGGGGACGGCGAGCCCCACCACCGCGACCCCGGGCCGAAACCCGGAGCCGCCACCACCATACCGACCGCACGACCACCCCGACCGCACGACCGTCACCGACCGCACGACCACACCGACCGCACGACCGTCACCGACCGACACCGACCGCACGACCACACCGACCGCACGACCATGGCCCTAACGCCCCGGCCCCGCGGGGACACGGCCCACTGCGGCCGGGACCTGCTCGCCAGCGGCGCTGAGCGGCACAGGTGATGAGTTATCGCGCCCGCACCCGTCACATCTAACGACGGGACATGACCAGACGGAAGGATGGCGTGATGAGTGCGGACAGGCGGCTGGAAGGGCTGGGCGGGAACGGGCTGGCCGACGTCGACGAGCCGGCGTTCTCGGGGCTGGCGGAGCGGCACCGGCGGGAGTTGCACGTGCACTGCTACCGGATGCTCGGGTCGTTCGAGGACGCCGAGGACACCGTGCAGGAGACGTTCCTGCGTGCCTGGCGGCGGCGGGAGACCTTCGAGGGACGGTCGACGTTCCGGGCCTGGCTGTACCGGATCGCCACCAACGCCTGCCTGGACCTGCTCGCCAAGCGCCGCCCGGAGCCCGCGACCGGCGGCGAGGTGCTGTGGCTGCAGCCCTACCCGGACCGGCTGCTCGACGAGCTGCCCGCGGACGACGCGGACGAGCCGGAGGCGGTCGCCGTCGCGCGGGAGACGATCGAGCTCGCGTACCTCGTCGCCGTCCAGCACCTCGCGCCGCGCCCGCGGGCCGTGCTGATCCTGCGGGACGTGCTCGGCTGGCCGGCGAAGGACGTCGCAGACGTCCTCGGGGACTCGGTGAACTCCGTGAACAGCGCGCTGCAGAGGGCCCGCGCCGGTATGCGGAGGCACCTGCCCGCCGAGCGGCAGGACTGGACGGGCGGCGAGGAGGACGCCGGGACGCGCGAGGTGGTGCGCCGCTACACCGACGCCAGCGTGGCCACGGACGTCGGCAGGCTCGCCGCGCTGCTGCGGGACGACGTCCGTTGCTCGATGCCGCCCACGCCGGGCCTGTACGTCGGCCGAGACGCGGTGGTGAACGACTGGGTCGAGAGCGGCTTCGAGAGCATGAAGAACCTGCGCGCCGTCCCCACCTCGGTGAACCGGCAGCCCGCCGTCGCCTTCTACGAGTGGCGGAAGGGTGAGGGCGTGTACCTGCCGCTGACGGTCGACGTCCTGCGCATCACCGGCGGGGCGATCACCGAGATCGTCACGTTCCACGACGACCGTTTCCCGGGGCTCGGGCTGCCGGAGCGCCTGCCGGCGGACGGCACGGACTAGTCCGGTGCGGACGCTCGCGCTGCGCGGTGGCGAGCGTGTCGCGGTCGTCGCGGCCGAATGGCGCGACGCGTTCGGCGTCGTCACCCGCGGACGGGTGCAGATGGAGCTGCGCGACGGCGAGCCGGGGCCGGTCCTCGGACGCGACGCCGGGTTCTGGCTCCACGGCACCGGCGTCCGCGCCCTGCGCAACCCCGGCCGTCGCACGGCGAGGGTGCGCGTCATCACGCCCAGGACCACGACCGCCGCATGCCGCTCAACACACCACTACGCCGGTCACCGAACGATGGAGGATGGCATGAACAGCACGAATGACGCCGGGGCCGCCGCAGGCCCGGCATCGGGTCAGACCAGCCGCAACCGCCGGCTCCGCGGGCTCGCCGGTACCGGCTTCATCGCCACGCTTGCAGCGATGCTGGCCACCACCCTTGTCGCCGCGCTAGCCCAGGCCGTCGGCGTCGACTTCGAGGTCCCCGATGGCGGCGAGACGATCCCGCTGTCCGGATTCGCCGTCGTGACCGGCTTCTTCTCGATGGTGGGCGTCGTCATCGCCGTCGCCCTTCTTCGCTGGAGCACGCGTCCCGCCGGGCGGTTCGTGTGGACGGCGGTGTCGCTGACCGCGATCTCCTTGGTGCCGCCCTTCCTTTCTGGGGCGAACACCGGCACCGTCCTCACCCTCCTCGTGCTGCACCTCGTCACCGCGGCGGTGATGATCCCCACCCTGGCGCGAAGCCTCCGCACCCGTACCGACTGACGGCCCCGCCCCCGTCAGGGCTTGCGGGCCACCGCGGCCAGGCCTGCTCCGGGGACGGGGTCGGTGGAGGCGGCGCCGTCCTCCGGCCGCCAGGTGTACGGCGCGACGAGTCCCGGCTCGACCAGCTCCAGGCCCGTGAAGAACCCGCGGATCTGCTCGGGGGAGCGCAGCCGGTACGGGACGGCGCCGGACTCGGCGTAGGCGCGCATGGACTCCACGAACGGCGGATGGGTGTCGTCGGCCTCGGCGATGGCGAGATAGGAACCGGACGGCAGCGCGTCGAGGAGGGTGGCGACGATGTCGCGGGCCCGCTGGTAGGGGTCGATGTGGCCGAGGATCCCCATCAGCATCAGTGCGATGGGCTGGTCGAAGTCCAGCCTCTGCCGTGCGGCCTCCAGGATCTCGTCCGGCCGGTGCAGGTCGGCGTCCACGTAGGCGGTCGCCCCCTCCGGAGTGCTGGTGAGCAGCGCGTGGGCGTGGGCGAGGACCATCGGGTCGTTGTCGATGTACAGGATGTGGGACTCGGGTGCGACGCGCTGCGCCACCTCGTGGGTGTTGTCGGCCGTCGGCAGTCCGGTGCCGACGTCGAGGAACTGGCGGATCCCGGCCTCGCCCGCGAGGTAGCGGACCGCGCGTCCGGTGAACTGGCGGGTCATCCTCGCCACCTGCACGAACCCGGGGAAGATCTCCTCGACCTTCCCGCCCATCTCCCGGTCCACCTCGTAGTTGTCCTTGCCGCCCAGCCAGTGGTTCCAGATGCGAGCCGAGTGCGGCACGGACGTATCGATCACGGTGGGCTGCTGCGCGTCGTCCATGTCGCGAATTCCCGTTCTCGCAAAGGCCGCACGGCCTGGATGATCTACAGCGCCGACCCTACGCCGTCCGGCCGGAACGCGGGATGCGATCAGGTGACCCGAGCCGGTCCAGCGGAGCGGACACGGAGCAACTCCGGGACGGAATTCCGCACTGCGCGGTGACATTCCGGTGCGGGCGAATTACCCTCGCGCCATGGCTCCGGCTCATTCGTTGGCTCATTCGTTGGATCTACTCGACCCCGATGCCTTCGATGGCGGCCAGCCGCACGAGGCTTTCGCCTGGCTGCGGGACAACGATCCGGTTCATTGGCACCGGGAACCCGGCGGGCCGGGCTTCTGGGCGGTCACACGGTACGACGACGTGAAACTGGTCGGACGTGACCCGGCCGCGTTCTCCTCGGCCGGCGGCATCCTGATCCCGGACGTGCGGGCAGCCCAGGACGACGACGCCCCCAGGATGATGCTCGAGATGGACGCGCCGGACCACACCCGCTACCGGCGGCTCGCGGTGCCCGAGTTCCTGCCGAAGGCGGTCAAGGGGATGGCCCCGCGGGTGGAGGCGCTGGCCGTCCGGATCATCGACGATGTGATCGAGAGGGGCGAGTGCGACCTGGTCACCGAGGTCGCCGGCCTGATGCCGTCCTACGTGATCGCCGAGATGCTCGGCGTCCCGCTCGCGGACGGGGTCGAGCTCTACGATCTGACCGAGACGATCCACTCCACCCCCGACCCCGAGAATCCCGACGCCGGGATGACGGCGGTCATGGCGATGCTGGAGTACGCGCGGGGTGTCTGGGCGGACCGGCGAGCCGAGCCCCGCGACGACCTGTCGACCGCGCTCGCGCACGCGACGGTCAACGGGGAACCGCTCAGCGAGATCGACTTCGGGCTGTACTTCCTCCTGCTCGTCGACGCCGGCGGCGACACCACCCGCAACCTGGTCGCGACCGGGATGCTCGCACTCCTGGAGCATCCCGATCAGCTGGACCTGCTACGCGGAGATCTCGACGGACGGCTCGACGCGGCCATCGAGGAGCTTCTGCGGTGGGTGAGCCCGGTGGTGTACATGCGGCGTACGGCCACGCGCCCGGTGCGGCTGGGTGACAAGCAGATCGCGGCGGGCGACAAGGTCGTCATGTACTACGGTTCGGCCAACCGGGATCCGCGCGCGTTCACCGACCCCGACGTCCTCGACATCGGCCGCGGCCCGAACCCGCACGTCGCGTTCGGCGGGGGAGGACCGCACTACTGCCTCGGTGCGCACCTGGGCCGTGCGGAGATCCGGGCGATGCTGCGCGAGATCCTCACCCGGCTGCGCGGGCTGCGGACCGCGCAGCGCCCCGAGTGGCTGACCTCCACCTTCATCTCCGGCGTGAAGCACCTACCGGTCGAGTTCGACCCCGCCCCGAGACTAGGGCCCCTCCTCGCAGATTGAGGGTCATCGGCGAGCGAGTCGAACGCCTGCGGACGCCGGGCGGGCCAACCCGGTGGTCGAGAACAGCTAGCGCACGGTACGGGATGCCGCCGCCGAGCAGCACCGGGTAGCGCCTGGCTCATGATCTCGTACAGCCGCCGCCCCATCAGGTGGACGCCGGCCCCACGGAGATACGGGTCCGTCTGGTGCGTGGGCACTAGGGCGGGTGG
>NZ_SMKK01000010.1 GCF_004348425.1 Actinomadura sp. 7K507 | reverse complement strand
CACCGGCACCGAACTGGGACGCCGCCTGGACATCAGCTCCCGCCAGGGCCAGCGTCTCCTGAGCCGCCTCACCCGCCCCGCCCCGGCATCGGCGACACGCACACCCTGACCGGTCACAACTCCTCCTGCCACTTCGTCAGTGCGGTGAACCCATTGGCGAAGGAGAGACCGTGAACCACGACTGGACCGCGATGTACGCGATGCACAACGCCTTGCGCAGGGAACTGGAGCAACTGGCCAAGTTCACCGCCAAGACCGACGACGACCCCCGCCGGCTCCTGTCCGTGGCCGTCGGCTGGGAGCTGTTCAAGAAGGCACTGCACGCCCACCACACCGCCGAGGACCAGGCCCTCTGGCCCGCCATGCGCGAAACCCTGGCGTCCCGTCCCGACGACCTGGCCCTCTTGGACGCGATGGAGGCCGAGCACGCCGTCATCGACCCGCTCATCGACGCCATCGACAACGGCACGCAGCCGCTGGGCGACCTGGTGGACGCCCTCGTGACCAACCTCGCCGCCCACCTGAAGCACGAGGAGGACGAGGCCATCCCCCTCATGGACGCCACCGTGACCGTCGAACAACTCCAGCACTTCGGCCAACTCCACGCAGCGGGAACCGGCCCGGAGGACGTCCCGCGCATCCTCCCGTGGCTGCTGGACGGCGCAAGCGAAGAGACCGTCACAACGATGCTGGCCCCACTACCCGAACCGGTCCGCGCCGCCTTCAACAACGACTGGCGCCCCGCCTACAACACCCTGACCCGCTGGCCGACCCCCTGACCGCACCGGGCGTGCCCGCCCCACCGCGGGCACGCCATGGTTGCGTTTATTGCGTCTGATGCGCATACTTCGAATAGACGGAGGAGGTGGCCGAATGGCGGTGCAGATCAGATCGATCGAACCGGGAGCGATAGATGCCGAGGCCGCCGCACGTGCGGTGCGGCGCATCAAGGACTACCTCATGCGGCATCCGGACGAGCAGACGATCCCGGTCGCCGGGGAGTTCGGTGAGGAGGAGGCCCTGGTCCTCCCGCGAGACGCCGTGAGCTTGTTCGCCTACATCCTCTCCCAGGCTGCGAAAGGCAAGGGAGTGTCGGTCATCCCCTCTCGCGCCGAGTTGACCACTCAGCAGGCCGCGGACCTGCTGAATGTGTCGCGCCCGTTCTTGATCGGCCTTCTCGAGGCCGGGACGATCCCTCACCGCAGGGTCGGCCGTCACCGCCGCGTCACCGCAGAGGACGTCATGGAGTACAAGCGGCAGGACGATAGGAAGCGCCGTGCCGCTGCCGACGACCTCGCCGCCCTCGGCCAGGATCTCGGCCTCTGACATGCCCTTCGTCGTCATCTATGACGCCAACGCCCTGTACGGCAACACGTTGAGGGATCTGCTCGTCCGCATCGCTCAAGCGAGCATGGTGCAGGCCAAATGGACCAACCAGATCCTGGACGAGATGCTCGGAAACCTCGCTGCGGACCGTCCCGACATCGCGCACGAGAAGTTGGCACGCCTGCGGCAGCTCATGAACTCCGCAGTCCGTGACTGTCTGGTCGAAGGCCATGAACCGTTGATCGAAGGCCTGAAGTTGCCCGACCCGAACGATCGGCACGTGCTCGCGGCGGCGATCAAGGCTGGGGCACAGGTGATCGTTACCTCCAACCTTCGTGACTTCCCCGCATCGGACTTGGAGGTATGGGGGCTTGAAGCGAGGTCTCCCGATGACTTCGTGCTCGATCAGATCGATCTGGACGACCGAGTCGTTTGGGCCTGCGTCCAGCAGATCGTCGACTCCCGCGTCAACCCGCCGGAAACGATCGAGGATGTGCTCGATGCCCTGGAACGGGCCGGCCTCGTGGAATCGGTGGCCGCGCTACGGAGCGGCCGCCAGAACACCTGAACTGGGCACTGACCAGCGCCGAAAATACCGGTCGGGGAGACAAGCGCGGCGGTGCGGGAGGTCCACTTGCGCGTCCCACCACCCATTCCCGCACCGCCGCTCCCATAAGCATGGCGGTTCAGGCGTGATATGTCAGGCGTTTCGGACTATTCAGCCCGCCCGCGTGAACCTTGGAAGTCCCAGGCCGCCCTGCGGACGCGGATCGCGCACCGATTAGGTTTCCGCGCCGCGCCCGTCTGTAGGTATGAGATCGGCTCAAGGGAGGCTGGCACGATGCGGAAACTGACCTTCGGCATGAACGCGACCCTGGACGGCTACATCGCCGCGCCCGGCGACGACATCGGCTGGAGTGGAGGGGACGGACCGGACTCTTCGCCGAGCGGTGAGTTCTTCCAGTGGTGGTCCGACCGGGTGGGGGCGACGGGCCTGGCGCTGTACGGGCGCAGATTGTGGGAGACGATGAGTTCCGCCTGGCCGACCGCCGACCAGCGGCCGGATGCCGGACCGGCGGAGATCGAGTTCGCGCGCCGCTGGCGGGACATGCCGAAGGTGGTGTTCTCCGCCACGATCGACAAGGTCGATTGGAACGCCCGCCTGGTCACCGGCGACGCGGTCGCCGAGATCGCCCGGCTCAAGGCCGGGGACGGCGGTCCGATGGACATCGGCGGCGCGACGCTGGCCGCGGCGGCCATGCGGGCGGGGCTGATCGACGAGTACGCGATCGTCACCCACCCGGTGCTGGTGGGCGGCGGTACGCCGTTCTTCACCGCGCTGGACAGCTGGGTGAACCTCAGCCTGGTCGAGACGCGGACATTCCCCGGCGGCGTGATGCTGACCCGATACGAGACGAGGCGATGAGCACGCGCCGGATGCTCGGCTCGTAAGGCCGGGTCGACGTCCGCCGACTGGTGCGCTGGACGCGTCGGCGGTGGGGATTTGCCTGGTCACAGCGTCGCGGGGAGGTTCAGCCATGGTTTGTCGGTGGCATCGAATCCGGTGAGCTCGGCGATCTTCCCGTCGACGATGTGCAGGACCGCGATGTTGAACAAGCGGTGTTCCGGGTCGCCGGGGGCGCGGAGGTACAGGGCGGCGGCGGGCATGCGGTTGACCGTCGTGGGGATGCAGCGCCAGTCGTCGCGGCCGTGCTGGAAGAGCCCGCCGGAGACCCAGCCGTCCACCGCGTCCTTGGCGGTGACGGTCAGGGTGTCGGGCTCGGGCAGCATCGCGAAGCGCAGGTCGTCGCGCAGCAGGGCCGTCAGCCCGTCGAGGTCGTTGCGCTCATGGGCGTCGATGTACGACTTCACCACGCCGCGCTCGTCTTTGGACAGTTCGTGCGTGGCGGGGCTCGGCCAGTCGAGGCGGCGGCCGGGCAGCTGCTCGCGCATCGTCACGCGCGCCCGCTGCAGTGCGCTGGTCACCGACGCGACGGTCAGTTCGAGGGTGTCGGCGGCCTTGGACGCCGGCCAGCCCAGGACGTCGCGCAGGATGAACACCGCCCGCTGCCGCGGCGGCAGGTGCTGGACGGCGACGATGAACGCCAGCTCGATCGTTTCCCGCGCCACCACCGACTCCTGCGGATCCTCCGGAAGCATCCGGTCCGGGTAGGGCTGCAGGTAGCGCACTTCCGAGCCCGCGTCCGCCAGCTCGGCGGGCACGGGTGTGCGGTCGTTGCGCTTGTCCAGGAAGTCCAGGCAGGCGTTGGTCGCGATGCGGTACAGCCAGGTCCGCAGCGCAGCGCGGCCCTTGAACGACTCCCGCTTGTTCCACGCCCGCAGGAACGTCTCCTGCGTCATGTCCTGGGCGTCCTCGTAGTTCGCGAGCATCCGGTAGCAGTGCACCTGCAGCTCACGCCGGTAGCGCTCCGTGATGGACGCGAACTGTGCCGTGTCGTCCGAGCGGGCCGCCGCGATGAACGCGTCCCCGTCGTCGCCCAGCGGTCTGGCGTCGGTCATGGTCGTCAATCCTTCCGCGGGTGGCGAGGGGCTGCCAGAACTGACGACGCGGCGGAGGATTTCTGATCGGTGAAGCCCGCAATGTGGCGATGAGCAGGTCCGGCAGCCGGTCGAGGACGGCCTGCCGGCCGGGGCGGTCCCGGGTGATCTCCGCCTCGATCAGGGCGTGGTCGCCGCCGAGGCGGTTCGCAGACGACCGGTGGTGCGGGCGGTCCGGCCTCGCGGCGCCCGCACCACCGCCCCGGCGTCACATGTTGATCATGTGGCCGGACAGTCCGTGGACGGCTTCCTTCATCGCCTCGCCCAGGGTGGGGTGGGCGTGGACGTTGCGGGCCACCTCGTTCACCGTCAGGTCCCACTGCTGGGCCAGGGTGAGCTCGGGGAGGAGCTCGGTGACCTCCGGGCCGATCATGTGGGCGCCGAGGATCTCCCCGTACTTGGCGTCGCTGATCACCTTGACGAAGCCGTCGCCCTCGCCCATGCCGAGCGCCTTGCCGTTGGCGCTGTAGGGGAACTTGGCGGTCTTGACGTCGTAGCCCTGCTCCTTCGCCTGCGCCTCCGTCCAGCCGAAGCTCGCGACCTGCGGCTGGCAGTAGGTCGCGCGGGGGATCATCACGTACTCGAGCTCCATCGTCTCGGCGTCCGCGATGGTCTCGGCGGCGACGATGCCCATCGCCTCGGCGGCGTGGGCGAGCATCAGCTTGGCGGTGACGTCGCCGATGGCGTAGATGTGCGGGACGGACGTGCGGCAGCGGCCGTCCACGTCGATGGCGCCGCGCTCGGTGAGCCGCACGCCGGACTTCTCCAGCCCGTAGCCCTCCACGTTCGGCTGGAAACCGATCGCCTGCAGCACCTTGTCGGTCTCGATGACCTGCTGGGCGCCGTCCTTGCCGGTGACGGTGACCTTCACCTTGTCGCCGGAGTCGTCGATCGCGTCCACGCGGGTGGACGTCAGCACGTCCACGCCGAGCTTGCGGTACCGCTTGGCCAGCTCCTTGGACACGTCGGCGTCCTCGTTCGGGACCATCCGGTCGAGGAACTCGACGATCGTGACCTTCACCCCGTAGTTGTGCAGGATGTAGGCGAACTCGACGCCGATCGCGCCCGCGCCCGCGATGACGATGCTCTCGGGCAGCTCGGAGCTGAGGATCTGCTCCTCGTAGGTGACGACGCGCTCGGACAGCGACGTGCCCGGCAGCAGCTTGGTGTGCGCGCCGGACGCGATGATGCAGCTGCCGAACGTGATGGTCTCGCTGGAGCCGTCCGACCGGCTGACCTGCACGGTGTTCGGGTCGGTGAAGGTGCCGCGCCCGTCATAGGAGGTGATCTTGTTCTTCTTCATCAGGAACTGGACGCCCTTGACGAGCTTGTCCGATACTTGGCGGCTGCGCTGGTGGGCGACGCCGTAGTCGAACGAGACCCGCCCCTCGACGTTGATGCCGAAGGTCTCCTGCTCCTGGGTGAAGATGTGCGCCAGTTCGGCGTTGCGCAGCAGCGCCTTCGAGGGGATGCAGCCGACGTTGAGGCAGACGCCGCCCCAGTACTTCTCCTCGATGATCGCCGTCTTCAGCCCGAGCTGTGCCGACCGGATCGCGGCGACATATCCACCCGGGCCCGCGCCCAGGACCACGACGTCAAAGTGTTCGCTCATATCCAAGGACGATATTCGGCCCCGGCCACTGCTCGCATCCCGGTGCGGGAGTCGCGGGGCGGACGCTTCCCCACGGGGACGCGGTTCGGGAGGCGGATGTCACTAGCTGTTAGTGTTTGATCGGTCTCCCGTCGGTGAGTGGTCCCGGGAGGCGGGGCGGCGTTCATCGCGCGAGCCCTAACCGTCCCGGCCGTGGAGCCCGGTGGAGTCCCGTACAGCCCGTCGCGGCGATGGAACATCGTGCCCCGGCCTGTTCGTTCCCCCGTCCCGAGCCAAGTGGAGGAGAAGACGAGTGCGGATCCCGAAGCGCGTCAATACCGTCCTGGACAGGATGGAACAGCACTACCTCGCGCTCGGGGTGGTCGTCGCGCTGGTCGTGGTCGCGCTGGTGGCGGTGCTCATGCCGTCGTCGGTCGGCATCCCGGCCGCCGCCCTCATCCTGGGCGTCGCCGCCGGCGGGTTCGCCGTGCACGTGCGGTCGAGCCGCCGCGTCGCCCGCGCCCGCGCCGAGGTGGACAACCTGCTGCGCGAGAACGGCGCGCTGCGCCACCGCAACACCGTCCTCGCCAGTGGTGTGATCACCCGGGAGGCGCAGGAGACGCAGGCCCTCGTCTCCATCCCCGAGGACGACCTGATCCACCAGGCGGCGGACGGGGAGACGCAGAGCACCGTCAGCCTGGACGAACTCCTGGACGGTGATCCGCAGACCACCGACGAGCTGCCCGACCGGCTCGACGAGGCCGAGGGGGCCGACGAGGCCGAGGGCGGCGAAGAAGGCAAGGCCGAAGCGGGCAAGGCCGGGGACGGCCGCGGGCGCGACGACGATCCGCAGCGCACCACCGTCCTCCCCGAACTGCCGGACGGCCTGTTCGGCGAGGACGACGAGGACACGGCGAAGAACTCCCGGAGAGCGTGAACGGGCACTTCCCCTGGGTGACGGGAAGGTCACTGACCGGCGTTAGCTTTACTGATCTACGGGCAGATGGAGCCCGTGGGAACGCCGACTAACGCAGACTCCGGGGACGGTCCAGGGGGAACCGGTGACGGCTCCGGTGCGGACCTGTCGAAGGGGGAGACAGATCCCCGGGCCGTCCGCAAGGCCGTCATCGCCTCCGCGATAGGGAACTGCATCGAGTGGTTCGACTTCGGCGTGTTCAGCGCCGGGGTCATGACCATGATCATCGGCAACGTGTTCTTCCCGGGCGGCGAGGACGGCGCGACGCTGCGCTCGTTCGCGCTGATCGCGGCGGCGTTCCTCGCCCGCCCGTTCGGCGGGCTGTTCTTCGGGCCGATGGGCGACAAGCTCGGCCGCAAGCGGGTGCTGGCCGCCACGATCCTGCTGATGTCGGGCTCCACGTTCATGATCGGGATCCTGCCCGGCTACGACACGATCGGGATCCTCGCGCCGCTGGCGCTGCTCGCCGTCCGGCTGGTGCAGGGCTTCTCGACGGGCGGCGAGTACGGCGGCGCCGCCACGATGATCGCCGAGTACGCGCCGACGAACCGGCGCGGGTTCTTCGGCAGCTTCCTGGAGTTCGGCACGCTGACCGGCTACATGCTGGGCGCGGGGCTCGTCCTCAGCATGGACCTGATCCTCAGCGAGGAGGCGATGCACGGCTGGGGCTGGCGGATCCCGTTCCTGATCGCGCTGCCGCTCGGTCTCGTCGGCCTCTACGTCCGGACGCGTATCGAGGACACCCCCACGTTCCAGCGCATGGAGGAGGAGGGCAAGAAGTCCCAGTCGCCGCTGAAGGACACGCTGGCCCACTACTGGCGCGTCATCCTGATGCTCATCGGCATCGTGTTCCTGCTGAACGTCGCGGACTACACGCTGCTGACGTTCATGCCGTCCTACCTCGTCGACTACCTGGATATGGAGGACAACACGGCACAGTTCACGACCATCGGGGTGCAGGCCGCGATGGTCACGGTGATCGTCCCGCTGGGGGCGCTGTCGGACCGGATCGGCCGCAAGCCGCTGCTGGCCACCGCGGCGGTCGGCTACATCCTGCTGGCGTTTCCGGCGTTCGCGCTCATGCAGACCGACACCATGCTCGGCGTGGCGGGCGGCTACGCCATCATCGGCGGCCTGCTGGTGCTGATGCTCGCGGTGATCGCGGCGACGTTCCCGGCGATGTTCCCGACCCGGGTCCGGTACGGGGCGTTCGCGATCGGCTACAACATCTCGACGTCGCTGTTCGGCGGGACGGCGGCCGTGCTGATCGGCTCGCTGATCGACGTGACGGGGTCCAACTACGTCCCCGCGTTCTACATCATGATCGCCGCGCTGGTGGCGCTGGTCCCGATCCTCAAGATCCCGGAGACGGCCAGGGTGCCGATCGAGGAGGTCGGAGAGGAGCATGCCCCGGAACCGGCGGGCTCCGGGGCGCGGTAGCGCGGCGGGACGGGACGGTCGCGTCAGCGGCGGGCGAAGTACCGGCGGGACCAGGCCGCCAGCGACGCCGCGATCGCCAGTGCGGTGACGGTCTCGATCGCCAGTGCTGTCCAGATCTCCGTCACTGGAGCCTCCCTTCGGGGTCGCCGGGCCCGTCCTGAACCGGGCTCGATGCTCACTGCTCGTAACACCAGGATCCGGTCATCCTTTCCTTGCCCAAGCCAGGCGAACGGGTGATTTCCCCCACGCCCGGTTCACTGACCTGCAAGGAAACCTCCGGCAGGGGCAAAACCGGCCGATCCCGCTTCGCCGCCGCGTGCGGCCGCCGCTCGACCGGGCGGCCATCACGAACGGGTGCGACTTGTGTGGCCCCACGGCAAAGGGGAGATGGAGGGCATGGCTAATTGCGGTCACCTGATTACCGTCTGTAGCTTCGCTCATGGTCGAACACGGCCACTCCCTGACAGACCGGCGACGAATCGGTGGTGCAGACGTGACCGAACAGCAGGAACAGCGCGAACAGCAGCAGTTGAGCCTCGGCACCGCGGCGGCACGGAACCTCGCGACGACGACCAAGTCCGTCCCGCAGATGCAGGGCATCACCTCACGGTGGCTGCTGAAGCTGCTGCCCTGGGTTCAGGCGGCCGGCGGGGCGTACCGCGTCAACCGGCGGCTCACCTACACGGTCGGCGACGGGCGGGTGACGTTCGTGACGACCGGCGCCGACGTGCGCGTCATCCCCCGCGAGCTGGGAGAGCTGCCGCCGCTGCGCGGCTACGACGACGACCTCACGCTGGACGCCATCGCCGGGCGCTTCACCCAGCAGGAGTACGACCCCGGCGATGTCATCGTCGAGCGGGGACGCCCCGTCGACCGCGTCGTCCTCGTCGCGCACGGCAAGCTCAGCAGGATCGGCGCCGGTGAGTACGGCGCCGAGGCCGTGCTCGGGACGCTGGCCGACGGCGACTTCTTCGGCGAGCGGGCCCTGCTCGGTACCGAGGAGGGCGAGGAGCCGCAGGAGTGGGAGTCCACGGTCAAGGCCGTGACCGCCTGCACGATCCTCAGTATGAGCGCGACCGACTTCCAGGAGACGCTCGGCCAGTCCGCGTCCCTGCAGGCGCACCTCGACGAGTACCGGGCCGCCCCCGAGGAGTCGCGCAACGAGCACGGCGAGGCGGCGATCGAGGTCGCCGCCGGGCACGCGGGCGAGCACCTCCTGCCGGGCACGTTCGTCGACTACGAGGGCTCCCCGCGCGAGTACGAGCTGAGCGTCGCGCAGACCGTCCTGCGCGTCCACACCCGCGTCGCCGACCTCTACAACGAGCCGATGGACCAGGTGGAGCAGCAGCTCAGGCTGACCATCGAGGCGCTGCGCGAGCGCCAGGAGACCGAGCTGATCAACAACCGGGACTTCGGGCTGCTGCACAACGCCGACCTGTCGCAGCGCATCCACACGCGCGGCGGCCCGCCCACCCCCGACGACATGGACGACCTGCTCACCCTCGTCTGGAAGGACCCGGCGTTCTTCCTCGCCCACCCCAAGGCGATCGCCGCGTTCGGCCGCGAGTGCAGCGCCCGCGGCGTCTACCCCGACAGCGTCGACGTCGGCGGCCACAAGGTCCCCGCCTGGCGCGGCGTGCCGATCTTCCCGTGCAACAAGATCCCGCTCAGCAGGACGAAGACCAGCTCGATCCTGCTGATGCGCACCGGCGAGCAGGCGCAGGGCGTCGTCGGGCTGCACCAGGTCGGGCTGCCGGACGAGTACCAGCCGGGCCTGTCCGTCCGGTACATGGGCATCGACGAGAAGGCGCTCATCTCCTACCTGGTCAGCGCCTACTACTCGGCCGCCGTCCTGGTCCCCGACGCGCTCGGGATGCTGGAGTCCGTCGAGATCGCCCACGGCGGTGCCGGCGCGTGACACGGCAGCAGGCCACCGGGACGCGGGCCCTCGGGACGCGAGCGGCCCGCAACCTCGCGACGACGACGAAGTCCGTCCCGCAGATGCGGGGCATCACCCCGCGGTGGCTGCTCCGGCAGCTGCCGTGGGTGCGGGCGGACGCCGGCACCTACCGGGTGAACCGCCGCCTCACCTACCGGCTCGGCGACGGGCTGGTGACGTTCGTCAACACCGGCGCCGAGGTGCGGGTGATCCCACCGGAGCTGGCCGAGCTGCCGCCGCTGCGCGGACTGTCCGGCGAGGGCGGAAGGGACGCCGGCGCGGGCGTCCTGGACGTCCTCGCCGGACGGTTCGTGCAGCGCGAACTCGACCCCGGCGAGACCGTCGCGGAGGCGGGCCGCCCCCTCGACGCCGTCCACCTGATCGCGCACGGCAAGGTGGCGGAGATCCGGGCGGGCGAGTACGGCACCGTCGCCGAGACCGGCATCCTCGGCGACGGCCGGTTCTTCGGCGACCGGGCGCTCCTCGGGACGGACGAGGAATGGCCGCACACGTTCCGCACGCTCACCCCGACCACCGTCCTGACGCTCTCCCGGGAGGCGATCGAGGAGCTGACCGGCCGGTTCGACGCCCTTCGCACCCACCTGGAGGAGTACCGGGACGCCCCCGCCCCGCCGCGGACCAGGCACGGTGAGGCGGCGATCGAGCTGACGTCCGGGCACGACGGCGAACCCTCGCTGCCCGGCACGTTCGTCGACTACGAGGCATCGCCGCGCGAGTACGAGCTGAGCGTCGCCCAGACGCTCCTGCGCGTCCACTCCCGCGTCGCCGACATCTACAACGGGCCGATGGACCAGGTGGAGCAGCAGCTGAGGCTGACCGTCGAGGCGCTGCGCGAACGCCAGGAACACGAACTGGTCAACAACCGGGACTTCGGGCTGCTGCACAACGCCGACCTGCGGCAGCGCGTCCAGACCCGCGGCGGCCCGCCGACGCCCGACGACCTGGACGAGCTGCTGGCCCGGCGCCGCAAGTCGCGGATGTTCCTCGCCCATCCGAGGACGATCGCCGCGTTCGGCCGCGAATGCACCCGCCGCGGTGTGTACCCGAGCGGTCTGGACGTCGACGGCCACCGCGTCCAGGCGTGGCGCGGGGTCCCGATCTATCCCTGCGACAAGATCCCGGTCACGCCGTCGGGGACCAGCTCGATCCTCGTGCTGCGCACCGGCGAGGACGAGCAGGGCGTCATCGGCCTGCACCGGACCGGGATGCCCGGCGAGGTCCGTCCGGGCCTGTCGGTCCGGTTCACCGGCATCGACGAGCGGGCGATCATGACTTACCTGGTCAGCGCCTACTTCTCGGCCGCCGTGCTGGTCCCGGACGCGCTCGGCGTCCTGGAGAACGTGGAGATCGCCCGCTAGACGAGAGAGGGGACGACATGCCCGTCTGGGGAGACGACCCGGCGGTGCTGAGCTGCGGCCACCGCCCGGAACCGGGGGACACCCGGCCGGGCGGTGCCCGTCCCGCCCGTGCCCGCTCCGAGGGAACCGGCTCCGAAGGGACCGGCTCGGACGCTGGCCGCCTGGGCCGCGCCCGTCCGGTGGCCGAGGTCCTCGGCTGGAGCCGCCGCCTGCTCGACCCCGCCCTGCGGGACGCGGTCGAGACCCTGCCGGGGGCGGCGCGCGACATCGCCGCGTTCCACTTCGGCTGGCGCGACGAGCGGGGCCGGCCGGCCGCCGGCGCGGGCGGCAAGGCGATCCGTCCCGCGCTGACGCTGCTGGCGGCGGAGGCGGTCGGCGGGACGGCCGCCGCCGCGCTGCCCGCCGCCGTCGCGGTCGAGCTGGCGCACAACTTCTCGCTCCTGCACGACGACGTGATGGACGGCGACCTCACCCGCAGGCACCGCCCGACCGCCTGGACCGTCTTCGGCGCCAACGCCGCGATCCTGACCGGGGACGCGCTGCTGGCCGCCGCCTTCGAGGTGCTGGCGGACGAGCCGTCCCCGGTCGTCGCCGGCGCCGTCCGGACCCTCGGCCGGGCCGTCCTCGACCTGGTCGCCGGGCAGAGCGCCGACCTCGCCTTCGAGGAGCGCGCCGACGTGACGCTCGACGAATGCCTGACGATGGCGAGCCGCAAGACCGGCGCGCTGCTGGGCGCCGCCTGCGCGCTGGGCGCGGTCTGCGGGGGCGGCACCACCGCCCAGGCCGCCCGCCTCCGCGCCTTCGGCGACCGGCTCGGCCTGGCGTTCCAGCTGGTGGACGACCTGCTGGGCATCTGGGGCGACCCAGAGGTGACCGGCAAACCAGTCCATTCCGACCTGCACAGCCGCAAGAAGTCCCTGCCGGTCGTGGCCGCACTCGCCTCCGGGACCCCCGAAGGCGACGAACTCGCCGCGCTCTACCTGCGCGACGAGCCCCTCAGCGCCGCCGGCGCGACCCGCGCCGCCGACCTCATCGACATCGCCGGCGGCCGCACCTGGGCCGCCACCCACGCCGCCACACTCCTCACCGAAGCCGTCACCGCCCTCGACGCGGCCACTCCTCACCCGGCCACGGCCACCGAACTCCGAGCCCTCGCCCACCTCATAACCCACCGCGACTACTAGGCGTGCTTGTTGCAGGCCCGGCCCACGGCACTCGCCGGGCCGTGCGGCGGCTGAGGCCGCTTCGGAACCTGGCCCTGGGTTCCAAGGGAGGGGGTCCTGATGCTCGACAGTATGTTCGAGTATGGTGGTGAGCCGTGCAGACTCGTGAGCATGTGCCGTTCCTGTGTCCGGCCGGGCACCGGCTGGACGGGGGGCGGGTCATCGTCGGGTGGTCGCCGTGCGTCTGCCCGCCGTGCGACGCGCGGGGCCGCGGCCTGCGCGGGCACCGGACCTACCTGTGCCTCGACTGCAAGGACGAGCACGTCACGACCAAGTGCTACCTGCCCTACCACGTCCCCGCCAGGGACGCCGCCTACCGCTGGCCCTAGCGCCCGCGTTCCCGGGCGACCTGCTCGCGGACGGCCGGGGCGATCTCCTCGGCGAAGCGTTTGATCTGGGTCTCCTGGTCGCCCTCCGCCCAGAGGATGAACGTGTCCATGCCGGAGCCGACGGCGAGGTCGGTGAGCTCGTCCGTCCACTGCGACACGGGGCCGTGCAGGAAGCCGTCCGAAGCGCCGCCGGTGATCGTGCCGCCGATGTTGTAGAGCCGGCGGACGTCCGCCGGGTCGCGTCCGGCCGCGGCGGCGCCCTCGTCGATGCGGGCGTGCAGTTCGGGCAGGCGCTCAGGGGGCGCCCAGGCCGAGGACGGGAGCCAGCCGTCGGCGGCGCGCCCCGTCAGCGCGAGGCCGCGCGGGCCGCGGACGCCGAGCCACAGCTCCATCCGGTGCGCCGGGACCGGCCCGGCCTTGGCGCCCTTGAGCTGGTAGTGGTCGCCGTCGAAGCGCAGGTTCTGCTCGCCGCTCCACACCTTCCGGATGACGGTCACCGCCTCTTCCAGGGCGCCGGCGGCCTCCTTGCCGCTCCGGCGCGGGCCGCCGAACGCCTCGATCGCCTCCGAGAACCCGCCCGCGCCGAGGCCCAGCTCGGCGCGGCCGCCGCTCAGCACGTCCAGGCTCGCGGCGGCCTTGGCCAGCACCGCCGGGGGACGCAGCGGCAGGTTCGCGACGTCGGGGAACACGCGCACCCGTTCGGTGACGGCCGCGATCATGCTCAGCAGCGTCCAGGTGTCGACGTAGCGGCGCTGGTAGGGGTGGTCCTGCACGCCGATGAGGTCGAGTCCCGCGCGGTCGGCGGCGCGTGCCGTGTCCAGGAGGGGATCGCTTGCGTTCGGGACGAGGAAGTATCCGAATTCAAGTGCCCTGCCGTAGTCGCTCATGCCATCGAGAACTCCGGGCCGCGGGGCCTTGTTCCTTCGGCCGCGCCCGCCTGGTCAGCGCTCGATCCAGGCCGGGGGACGAGCCGTAGCTGTAGGCTGCCGCCGAGATGCACAGGACACGGGCACGGCTGTCGGACGGCCGCGAGATCGTCTACTACGACGAGGAGCCGGGCCGGGTGCCCGTCCCCGACCCGCGCGGGCTCCCGCCGGTCGAGCCCCGCTGCGAGGTGCGCCGCGACCCGCTGACCGGCGACCACGTCACGATCACCGCGCACCGCAACGCGCGGACGTTCCTGCCGCCCGCCGACCAGTGCCCGCTGTGCCCCGGCGGGCCCGCCTCGGAGGTCCCGGACCCGTCGTACGACGTCGCGGTGTTCGAGAACCGGTTCCCGTCGTTCGACGTCCGCACACCGCCCGTGATCGAGGATCCCGTGATCGATGGGGTGGAGCGTGCTCGCGGGGACGGGCGCTGCGAGGTCGTGTGCTTCACCGACGACCACTCCGCGTCGATGTCGCGCCTGCCCGTCTCCCGCGTCCGCACCGTCGTCGACGCGTGGGCGGACCGCACCGCCGAGCTCTCCGCGATACCCGGCGTCCGGCAGGTCTTCGTGTTCGAGAACCGGGGCGTCGAGATCGGCGTGACCCTGCACCACCCGCACGGGCAGATCTACGCGTACCCGTTCGTCACGCCCCGGACCGAGCGAATGCTCGCCCCGGCCGCGGGCCGTGACCTCTTCGGCGACGTCCTGAAGGCCGAACGCGCGGGCCCGCGCGTCGTCCTCTCCGGCGACCACTGGACGGCCTACGTGCCCGCCGCCGCCCGCTGGCCAGTCGAGGTGCACCTCACGCCGCACCGCCACGTCCCCGACCTCGCCGCCCTGGACGCCGCCGAACGCGACGAACTGGCCGTCCTCTACCGCGACCTCCTCCGCCGCTGCGACGCCCTCTACGACGCGCCGCTCCCGTACGTCGCCGGATGGCATCAGGCCCCGGTCGGCGAGGGGCGCGACCTCGTCCGCCTGCACCTGGAGCTGTTCTCCGTCCGCCGCGCCCCCGACAAGATCAAGTACCTGGCGGGCTCGGAGTCGGGCATGGCGGCCTGGATCAACGACATCCCGCCGGAGGACACGGCCGCCCGCCTCCGCGCCGTCACTGCCGGCGGAGCGTCCGGGTGATCCCGGCCGCGATCGTCGTCGCGAGCACCCACCCGGTGATGATCAGCCCGTAGGCGAGCCACTGGTACCCGCCGACGGGCTTGAACGCCTTCTCCTGCCCGAAGTCGATGATGGGCAGCAGCAGGTCGAGCGTGTAGAAGAGCGCGTTGAACGGCGGATGCTCGCCGGGCTTCAGCGGGTCCGGCGGACGCGTCCCGAACGCCGCCGCGCCCGCGAGGAGCAGGCCGGCCAGCCATCCCGCCGCCCACACCGGCCTGAACCCGTAGCCGACCGTCACATCCTGCAAGTAGCCCCACAGCCGCGCGTACCAGGGGCGCGTCGCGCGGTACCGCCGCTGCTTGGCGAGCATGACGTTCCGTGCCGCCCTGTCGTCCCCGGCCTGCCGGTAGGCGGCGGTGAGCTGCTCGTACGCGTGGGGGACGTACCCTTCCGCGTCGCGCTCCAGCATGGCGATCCGGGCCTTCGCCGGGAGCCGCGGGGTGAGCGATTCGTAGGTCAGGCCGTCGAGCCACACCTCGCCGTCGAGCGCGCCGGGCGGGACGTGGAGCAGCCCGAAGCGGCCGCGGAGCATGTTCACCGTCCCTTCGACCCGCCCGTCCCGCAGCCAGACCTCCCCGATCGCGGCGCTCGTCGTGCGCAGCGCGCACCCGGCCGGATGGGACAGCCGCGCCTGCGTGAAGACGAGCAGGCCCGGTATCGTCGCGCCGCGCACGCTGACCTCCCCCTCGAACCGCGCCCGCGTCGCGTTCACGTCCGAGCCGGCGGTGAGGTTCTCGCCGTCGAAGGCCCGCCCGCCCGGGTTGCGCAGGACGGCGCCCTCCAGGTTCACCACGCCCGCCACCGACGCCCCGTTCAACCGGACCTCACCGCGCGCCTCCAGCCCGGGGCCCCAGACGTCGTCCTCAAGGACGGAATGGTTGAGATGCAGCGCCTCCTCCTGCCCGTCCTCCTGGCCGAGCCGCGCCCGCTCAAGGAAGAGGACGCCCGACAACCGCGCTCCGCCGAGCCGGATCTGCCCCGGGACGCGGCAGTCGGTGAGGCGCAGCACGCCGTCCACGCGTAGCGTCGCCGCGTCCAGACCCGGAAGGTAGGACTCGCTCAGGTTCACCTGCCGGAAACGCGCCCCGTACAGGACGGGCGTCTCCTCGAAGTGGCACCCCCTCAGCGTGATCGGATGGTCGACCGCCGCGTACTGCAGGTTCAGCGCGCCGGTGACGCGTGCCCCCACCACGCGCAGCGCCGCGATCTCGCCGTCCACGGGCGGGCTCAGCAGCAGCTTGCGCAGTACCCAGGCGCGCACAGTGCGTCCGGCGGCCCACGTGTCCCCGCGCTCGGGGGCGTCATCGGTGCCGTCCCGCAGGTCGACCGGCGTCCCGGTGGGGAACGCCCGCCAGACGCGCCGCTCGACGGGTGTCAGATCGATAGGCTCCACGATCAAGGAACTTAGTCCCGAACCGGGCCGTCCTCGACGTATCGGACACCGTCGCACGGCGGCGGCCCGATGACAGCGGCGCGGTACGAGGATTCGTCACACGCCGGTCGAGATTTCGCGAGTGCGTGGAACGATCTCAGCCGGGTGGCTTACTCTCCCACGCATGCCGGAAAGTGTGCCGGCGGGCCTGCTGGCGCAAGGATCGTTCGACGGCGTCGCCGCCACCGCCGAGGGGCCGCCGCTGGCCTTCACCTCCCGAGCCGCGCCGGGCATCGACGTCGGCCAGGCGTGGGACCTGACGGCGGGCCTCGCCGTCGGCCCGCCGTTCGCCGGCTTCCCCGCCGAACGCGCCGAATGGGCCTTCGGGTTCCCCGCCGGTTCCCCGATCGTGACGTGGACGCACCGCGACCGCGTCCACGTCCACGACCTGGGGACGGGCCACGAGCTGTCGCTTGAAGGCCAGCCCGAACTGCTCGGCCTGGCCCTCCACGACGGCCGCGCGGCCGTCGTCGCCGTCTTCGGGCCCGCCAACGACGCCGAGGCCGTCGTCTGGGACGCCCGCACCGGCGACCGCCTGACCGAGTTCCCCCTGTGGCTTGGCCACCAGACCGCCATCGACCGCTGGATCCTGCACGCCACCCCCGCCACCGGCGCCCTGATCGGCCTGCCCGGCGACTCCGCCCTCAGCCTCCTGGACGTGGAACGCGGCGAAGAGATCGCCGCCTTCCCGCCCGACTACGCGGTCCTGACCCCCACCCCGGACGGGCTGGTCATCGTCCAGCCGGGGGAGTCGGCGCTGCGCGTCCACGGCCTCGACGGCGAGCGGCTCACCGACCTGACCGCGCCGGGCCCCTGCGACCAGGTCGCGGCGGCCCTCGCCGGCGGCCGCCTCCTCGTCGCCGCCGTCCTGCGGGACGACCCGTCCACCGTCCTGGCCTGGGACGCCGCGAACCCCGCCCCGTCCCACCGCATCAAGATCCCGGCCGGCGTCAACGATCTGGCGCTGGCCCCGGACGGAACCCTCCTGACAGCCACCGACGAGGGCCTCTACGAAACCGGACTGTCCCCGTAGTCGCGGTCTTCGATGGCGCCGACGACGTACCCGGCATGGGGGCGAAGGCGGGACAGGAGATCGTCCCAGCGCTCCTCCTCGTCTCCGAGGTAGATCGACCGGGCCCTGGCGAGTACCGGGCGGTGTTCGTCCGGGATGCGGTCGAGCGCCCAGTCCGCGGCGGCGTCCTTGGAGCGGATCTCACCCGTCGCCAGGGTCGACCAGATGCGGGCCAGCGTCAGGACGACGTTGCGCGTGTCCGTTTCGAGTTCGTCCAGGAGGTCCGAGATGCCTCCGGTCATGGCTCTGGCGAGATCGCCGCGCGGCACCGGATCGAGGACGTCGGCGGGCGGCGGCCCGAGCAGCGGCCGGTCCGCGAGCAGGACCATGGTGACCAGCGGCGCCAGATCCGCGTCCGGCATCGGCGGCGGCACCTGCCCGCGCTCGAACTCGCCGCGGAGCCACTCGCCGTACTGGAACTCGCGCTCCGGCGGATGACGCCATGGCCGGACGGCCGACTGCACGACGACGGTCAGCTCGACGGGACGCACCCCGCCCCGGGCCGGATAGCGCGAGACCCCGAGCAGCCCACCACCCAGAGTCCGCCGCTCCGTGCCGGTCATCGGGCGGCTCGCCACGACGAACACGTCCAGATCACTGTGGGGCCGCAGCCCGCCGAGCGCCGCGGAGCCATGCAGATACGCGCCCACGACATCAGCACCGAGGACGTCGCGGACCAAGCCGAGAACGGTTTCGGTCTGCGTCCCCGCCGATTCCTCCGCCATTGCGGCGGACGCTATCAGCGCAGGCGTATCCACGGTAAGAAAGCGCTTTCCCCTGTACGGTGAGGAACGCCGCGCGGGCCGGCGTCGAAGGAGACGGGTGATGACGGGAACGGCGCAGGGACATCGGTCCTACGTGACCTTGCAGGACGTCGCCCGGGAGGCCGGCGTCTCGCTCGCCACCGCGTCCCGCGCCCTCAACGGAACCGCGCAGGTCCGCGCCGACCTCCGGGAACGCGTCCTCGCGGCCTCCGCCCGCCTCGACTACACCCCGAACGCGCACGCGCGGGCGCTCGCCGGCGCGTCCAGCATGTCCATCGGGCTGATCTGCCACGACGTCAGCGACCCCTACTTCGCCGCCGTCGCCCACGGCGTGATGCGCACCGCCGCCGAGCACGGCATGCTCGTGATGCTCGCCAGCACGTTCCGCGACCCGGCGCGCGAGGTCGAGTACGTGGCGATGCTGCGCGCCCAGCGCGCCCGCGCGATCCTGCTCATCGGCTCCGGCTTCGAGGACCGCGACTGGGAACGCGCGATGGCCGCCGAACTGGACCCCTACCAGCGCACCGGCGGCCGCGTCGCCGTCCTCAGCCGGCACCACGGCTTCGACGTCGACGCCGTCCTGCCGCAGAACCGGGAGGGCGCCGCCGCCCTCGCCCGCGCCCTGCTCGACCAGGGCCACCGCGACTTCGGCGTCCTCACCGGGCCGCCCGCCATCACCACCGTCTCCGACCGCCTCGGCGGGTTCCTCGACGCGCTCGCCGACGCCGGCGTGCGCGTCCCCGCCGAGCACATCGCCGAGGCGGCCTTCACCCGCGACGGCGGCTACGCGGCCGCGACCGAACTGCTGCGCCGCGACACACGCCCCGCCTGCGTGTTCGCGGTCACCGACGTGATGGCCGTCGGCGCCCTCGCCGCGTTCCGCGACAACGGCGTGTCCGTGCCGGGCGACATCGCCCTCGCCGGCTTCGACGACATCCCGATCGTCCGCGACCTCACCCCGCCGCTCACGACCGTCGCGCTCCCGCTCGACGCGATGGGCGAACGCGTCATGGGCCTGGCCCTCCGCGAGGCCACCGGCCGCCGCGTCGAGCACATCGCCGGCGAGGTCGTGCTGCGCGCCAGCACCGCCCCGCCCCCCTGACCGCGGCGCGCCCGCCGTCCCTCCGTCCAGGACGCCGCCGGGCGCGCCGCTCCGCAAACGAAGAACCCGCCCGGAGATCCGGGCGGGTCCTCATCTATGAGCGCTCAACGCGCGGCGAGGTCGTCCTCGTTCGCCTCGGCCTCCGCGGGACGCTCGGAGTCCGAATCCGCCGGCCGCTCGGGCCATGCGACGATCTTGGTGCGACGAGGGTTCGCCAGAGGGTTGCTCATCGTTTCCGTTGTCCTCCTGTTCGGGCCGACCGAAGCAAATGTTCCCGACGACCTGCCCACTTCCGCAAAATGGTCTAGACCGCAAGGGCCCGGCACCCATTCCCGGAACCGAAAACGCGGTCGCCACGACCATCCGTCCCTGGCACTCTCCATGCCATGGACGTAGCCGAGCTGACCCGCCTCCAGAACCAGGGCACCCGCCTGAAGTTCCTGTTCTTCTGGGGCCACCAGACCCCGGGCTCCGGCTACCTGAGCCAGTGGTGGCCGTCCCCCTTCACCGTGGACGGCACCACCTACGCGACCGCCGAGCACTACATGATGGCCGGAAAGGCCCGCCTCTTCGACGACGAGGAAACCGCTGCCGCCATCGTCGCCGCCGCCCATCCCGGCCAAGCGAAAGACCTCGGCCGCCGCGTCCGGAACTTCGACGAGGAAACCTGGCGAGCCCATCGAACCGCCATTGTCACCAGGGGCAATGAGGCCAAGTTCGCCCAGCACGACGAAATGCGCGACTACCTCCTCGGCACCCGCAACCGCATCCTTGTGGAGGCGAGCCCCCTGGACCGCGTCTGGGGCATAGGCATGACCGCCGACGACCCCCGCGCCGAAGACCCAACCGCCTGGCAAGGCCAAAACCTCCTCGGCTTCGCCCTGATGACGGCCCGCGAAACCCTTCAGTAAGACCATCCGGCGCCTTACCGCCGAGGTAATCGCTCCACGTCGGCGCGTGCTGGAAATGTTGGCGGCATGGAACGCGCGATGGAAGTGGCGGCGAGCGGCCGCGTCGTCTGGGGAGCACTGGCCCTCGCCGCACCGGGCCTTAACGTGAAGCTCGCGGGCATGAGCCACCGGGACACCCCCGAACTCAGATACATGATCAGGATCTTCGGCAGCAGGGCCGTCGCACTCGGCGTCGGCTACATCCTCAGCGATCCGGCCGCCCGCCGCCGCTGGCGCCGCCTATGCCTGCTGGTGGACGCCTGCGACACTGCAGCCGGCCTCGTCCACCTGATCCGCGGCGACGTCCCACGCGGAGCAGTGGCCGGCCTGGCAGCCATAACCGGCACCTACGCAACGCTCGACGCCCTGGCGCTACCTGTTTCGTCGGCAGTGCGCCGCCCGTCAGATAGCCTGATCGCCCCCGGGCGATCAGGCATCCACCGGTTTCAGGCTGGGCGGTTGTGCTGCTCGATGTATTGCCGCAGGGCGCGGATCGGTGCGCCGCCGACCGATCCGGCGAAGTAGGAGCCAGACCACAGCTTGTTGGCCCGCCAGTAGCGGCGGGCCAGCTGGGGGAACTCCGGCCGCATCCGGCGGGAGGAGTCCCATTTGAGGCTGTTGACCAGCTTGGACAGTGCGGCCTTGGGCGGGAAGTGCACCAGCAGGTGCACATGGTCGGCCTCGCCGTTGACCACGAAATCAAAATGCGCATGCATCACCAGGGCGCGGTGTCTGCGATCTGGCCGGTAACCCGAACTCGAACACACGGTAATGCTATGGTCACGGTGTGCATCTTCGGTATGTGTTCCGGGTCTACCCGACCCGCGGGCAGCAGCAGTCGCTGGCGCGGGCGTTCGGGTGCGCGCGGGTGGTGTTCAACGACGGCCTGCGGGCGCGGCAGACCGCCCGAGAGGCGGGGCTGCCGTTCCCGAAGGCGGCCGAGCTGTCGGCGGCCATGACGGCGGCGAAGAAGACGCCCGGGCGGTGCTGGCTGGGCGAGGTGTCATCGGTGGTTCTGCAGCAGTCGCTGCGGGATCTGGAGGCCGCCTACCGGGCGTTCTTCGACGGCCTGGCGGGCAAACGCCCCCGGGTGGGGGCGCCGCGGTTCAAGTCCCGCAAGGACCGGCGCCAAGCGATCCGGTTCACCGCCAACGCCCGCTGGTCGATCACCGAAGGCGGCAAACTCGCACTGCCCAAGATCGGCGAGGTGAAAGTGAAGTGGTCGCGGGCGCTGCCGTCGGTCCCGGCCACGGTGACGGTGATCAAGGACGCGGCGGGCCGGTACTTCTGCTCGTTCGTGGTCGAGACCGGCGGCCCGCTCCCCGGCGCCGGCGCCGGGGATGGTGTGGGCATCGACCTGGGGCTGGACTGCTTCGCGGTCCTCTCGGACGGCCGGAAGATCGATTCTCCGCGGTTCCTGCGCCGCGCCGCCAAGAAGCTCCGCAGAGCCCAGCAGGCGCTGTCGCGCAAGCAGAAGGGCTCGAACAACCGCGACAAGGCACGCCTGAACGTGGCCCGCGCGCACGCGAAGGTCGCCGATGCGCGCCGCGACTTCCACCACCGGCTCTCCACCGAACTGGCCCGCGACAACCAAGCGGTCTACGTGGAGACGCTGAACGTGAAGGGACTGGCGCGCACCCGCCTGGCCAAGTCGGTGCACGACGCGGGCTGGTCGGCGTTCACCGCGATGCTGGAGTACAAGACGGCCAGGTATGGGCGGACGTTCGCGCGGGTGGGCCGCGCGTTCCCGTCCTCGCAGCTGTGCTCGGGGTGCGGGCACCGCGACGGCCCCAAACCCCTGCACGTCCGCGCCTGGACCTGCACCGAGTGCGGGGCCGGGCACGACCGCGACGTCAACGCCGCCCGCAACATCCTGAACGAGGGACGCCGCATCGCCTCCGGGTGATGCCTCTGGTCGCCGCCGGACGGAAACCCCCGGGCGTCGGGGGAGGCGGAGACCTTTAAACGCCTGTGGAGGGCAGCTAAGACCCCGGCTCGTCTGGGGCACAGCCCGGTGAAGCAGGAAGCCACGGAAGTGACCGCACCGGCAACGGCGCGGCACAGGCCGAATCCCCGGCATTCATGCCGGGGAGCGCGTCAAGAATGGAACCTTCCGCTTAGCGGAGCACCTATTCCACAAGCATGATCGAGTGGGGAGCGTCGAGGCTGTCGAGGTAGCGGACGACGTGTTCGGTGGTCTCCTGGAGGTCGATGAGGGGACGTCGCAGGTAGCGGCGCGGGCCGGACCGCCAGCAGAAGTGCTCGGGGTGGACCCAGACGTTGAGGCCGGGGAGCATCACGACGGAGATGCCGTCCGCACCTGTGCTGCGTGTCCCTTCGAAGCCGCGCCGCGTGACGTTGAGCAGGAGGCACTGCGCGGCCGTCCCCGGGTGCACCTTGTAACCCAGGCCGGGCCAGTTCCGGGGGAGAGGCAGCGCGAACCAGACCGCTTTGCCGGGAACGGCTCCGGTGCCGACGCGGGACCGCGTCGGCGCACCACCCCAGTCGGCGGTGACTTCGCGGACGAGTTCCAGCCCCTTCCCGCGCTCGCAGAGCAGCCCGGCCTCGGACGTGCGGGGCAGCGACGTCCGCGCGCAGTCGAAGACGGACACGACGAGCTGCGGCGCCGGGACGGTCCGCGCCCAGACCCAAAGTTCCGGCGCGGTGCACGGTCTGATGCAGACCGGCGAGTACACGCACCACGTGGCCAAATCGATCTTGATGCGGTTCTCTCCCATGTCAGAGGTGGAGCGCCGCGTCGCGGCTCGGATGGCGCGGCAGAAGGCGTGGATGGAACGCGAGGAGCCGGCACGACTCTGGACGATCCTGGACGAGACGGCGCTTGGGCGCGTCATCGGCGGCCCCGAGGTGATGCGTGCTCAGTACCGCCGCATCATCGAACTGACCGACCTACCCAACGTGATGTTCCAGATCATGCCGGTTGCCGCAGGCGGCCACCCTGGCGTAGTCGGCAGCTTCGCCGTCATGGGCTTCCCCCAGCGTTTCACCCCGAACGTCGTGTACGTCGAGAACATGACCAGCGCCCTGTACATCGAGGACGAGAAGGAGGTGCATACGTATTCGCTGGCGTTCGAGCAGATGGCGGCCATGGCGCTGAGCCCCGAGGAGTCACTGGCTATGCTCGAACGACTAGCGCGACAATGAATACATGGAGGGACAAAGTGTCCAGCCTCCCCCTCGGCAGGGCCGTTTTCCGCAAGAGCAGCCACAGCGAGGGCGCCAACGGTTGCGTTGAGACCTGCGTGCTCGACTCGCGCCAACTCGTCCGGGACTCGAAGAACCCGGAGGGCGGCGTCCTGGCCTTGGACCGGGGTGTGTGGACTGCCCTGATGTCGCGGATCAAGCGGGGCGCGTACGACCTCTGATGGCCACTCCAACGCCTCCGCTCGAGTCGATCGCCCTGATCGAGAACGCAGCCTCAGAGCTGGCATGACAAGGAGACGAGGTCTCGTGACGGAAGAAGCCGCCTTGAATCGCGTTTCTTGGCGCAAGAGTTCTCACAGCGGCAGCTCGGGTGGTGAATGCGTGGAGGTCGGCCGGGTTTACGGTGCGAACGCCGTGCGCGACTCCAAGGATCCAGACGGTGGCGTCCTGGCCTTGGACCGGGACCTGTGGGCCGCTCTGATGGTGCAGATCACGCGGGGGGAGTTCGATCTCCGATGACCAGCGCACGGAGGAGCGAGATGGCCAGCATGGATCTTGGACGGGTCGTCTTTCGCAAGAGCAGCTACAGCGACGGCGGCAACGGCTGTGTGGAAACCGGCACCCTCGGATCCCAACATCTCGTCCGGGACTCGAAGAACCCGGAGGGCGGCGTCCTGGCCTTGGACCGGGACGTGTGGTCCGCCCTGGTGTCGCGGATCAGGCGGGGCGCGTACGACCTCTGATGGGCACCCCGACGCGGGTCCGAAGCCAGTACGAGCGGGCGGCGACGGTCAGCGCGGCCCCATACACCGCGAACGCGGCCAAGCCGATCCAGCCGACCACCAGCGCGTCACCCGCGGTGTGGAAGTCTCCGCGCCCCATCGACACCGCGCCGACCGTGGCCAGAGCGCAATAGCCGATCCCGACCACCCCGTAGGGAGCGAGAGTGGCGGCGCCGATCAGGGCCGGGGTCAGAGGGAGCCAGCGCGGCACGCGGCGGCCGCGCAGCAACAGCGTCCAGCGCGGGAAGACCTGGCCCCACGGGCGGACCAGCCCCCAGAGCAGGAAGACGCCGAGCGCGGCCAGCAATGCGGTGCCGTCGAGCCCCCAGGACTCCAGGATGAGCCAGATCCCCGAGGCGCCGTTGCGCTTGGAGATCGCGAGCATCTCCTCGCCGGTCATCCCGGCGAAGGTGCCGCCGGACGCCCAGATCAGCTTCATCGCCATGTACGGAAGAAAGGCAGCCGTACCGGCGCAGGCGGCGAGGTGCACCGGCCGGGAGGCGGCTGCGGGCACCGGGCCGCCGGCGTTGGTGGACGGGGCCGGTACGCGGGACGGGCAGCGGTCGGACCGGGCGGTGGCCGCCAGTAGGAGCACCCCGGTCGCCGCCAGCGCGTGGTTCACGGCAGCCGCCCGGCTGTCCAGCCCTTGGCCGAACATCAGCGTGATGATGTCCATCAGCAAGCCGAACGCGGCGATCCCCGCCAGCCCGCAGACCACCCACAGCAACACCCTCGGCGCAGGCCGCAGCCCGTACCGCACCACCGCTGCACAGGCCAGCATCGCCAGCGCACCCACCCCCGCCACCGCCAAGCCCAGCGCGGGGGGCCCGGCATCGTCACCGCGGTAGAGCAGCGAGGTCCCGCTGAACGCGCACGCAAGCCCGAAGGCGGCGTACGCCAGCGCCCACACCATCGTCGCCCGGACCACCCATCGCGGCCATTGCCGCCACCAGGAGCGCCAGGGCCCGTTCATCACTCGTCCAACACGTCCCGAACCGCTCATGCGGTGACCTTCGCATCGACCGCGGCCGCGGCACCTCGGCAGTCAGAGTGATCCCACTCCCTCTGCCGGGTGATCGGCCTTCCGAGGCTCAAGAGCGCGTCATATCGAGATGTGGCCCGGCGGCGGTGTGGGAGTGAGATCAGCCGGGTTCGGAGGAAGGGGCGAGACGGCCCCAGATGTCGGCGAGCCGTTGGAGGTCGTCGTCGTCCAGCCGGTCGAAGAACAGCGTGCGGAGATCATCGTGGTGCTGACGCCACACCCTGCGAAGCAGCGCCCGCGGAGCCGAGCAGGGCCAGCACGCTGTACTCGGCCATGCAAACGGTCAACGAGGCGAGCCTCGCCTCCATCTCGCGCCAGAGACGTTCATGAGTCCGCAGGAACCCTTCCCAAGCCTCTTGTTCCAGGTCTCGCAGGGGTTCGTCCGCCATGGCGGAACAGTATCCGGCTCACGATCCACAACGTAACCGGAATATTTATCTGCGCAGGCAAGTTGTTTCGCTACGTACGAGCTGAGGACACACGGCCCTCGGCTCCGCTGAGGCAAGGAGGGGACCGAGATGGCGTTCGAGATCGGGATCATGACCTTCGGTGAGGTCACGGAGGATCCCAAGACAGGCGAACTGCCGTCGCCGCGGCAGCGCGTTCGCGAGACGATCGAGCAGGCGAAGGTCGCCGACGAGGTGGGGCTCGACGTGTTCGGCGTCGGCGAGCACCACCGCTCCGACTTCGTGGGATCGGCTCCCGCCATCCTGCTGGCCGCCGCGGCCGAGGCGACCGAACGTATCCGGCTGACGAGCTCGGTCACCGTGCTCGGCTCCGAAGACCCCGTGCGCGTCTGGGAACAGTTCGCGACGATCGACCTGCTGTCGCGAGGCCGCGCGGAGATCATCGCGGGACGCGGCTCCTACACCGAGTCCTTCCCGCTGTTCGGATACGACCTGAGCGACTACGCGGACCTCTTCCGGGAGAAGCTCGATCTGCTGCTCAAGATCCGCGAGCGGAACCCGGTCACCTGGCAAGGGCGCCTGCGGGCCCCGCTCGTCGACGCCGACATCGCTCCCCGCGCGGACGGCGACGGCCTGCCGATCTGGGTCGGGGTCGGCGGATCGCCGGCGTCGGCGATCAGCACGGGCAAGCTGGGTCTTCCGATGGCGTTGGCGCTGCTGCTGGGCCCGATCACGTTCCACGAGCAGACCGTCGAGCTTTACCGCGCGTCCGCCGAGGAAGCGGGCCACGACGCGGCCGCATTGCCGATCAGCATCAACACCCACGGGTACGTCGGACGAACGAGCCAGAGTGCGCGAGACGTCATGTACCCCTATTTCGCGAAGGGGATGGCGGAGAACAACCACCAGCGGGGGCAGGGATTCCCTCTGCCCCGGATGACGTTCGACGGGCAGGCCTCGCCGAGGGCCGGTCTGCTGGTGGGCAGCTCGCAGGAGGTCATCGACAAGCTGCTGACCTACCACGAGTTGTACGGCCTGAACCGGGCCATCATCCAGATGGGGTTCGGCGGGATGCCGCAGAAGGAGCACCTGGAGGCCATCGAGCGGCTCGGCACCGAGGTCGCACCGGTCGTGCGCCGCGAGGTCGCACGTGCGGGGGTGGCGGCATGACCGGCGCCATCTACTCACTGGCCGCCGAAACGGCCCCGCCCGCGAACAACGCGGCGCTGCGCGTGGTGGTCGTGAACGGTAGCCCGAGCCGGCAGTCCAAGACGATGGGCCTCGTCGACGTCGTCCTGGACATGCTGGCGGGGATACTCCCGGTCGAAACGTCCCGGATCGACGTCTACGACCTCGGTCCGGGTCTCACCGATGCGCGCGAGCGCGACGACGTCACGACGGATGTGGAAGCCGCCCTGAAGCTGGCCGAGAACGCCGACTTCCTGATCGCCGCGACACCCGTATTCCGCGGCTCCTACACCGGCGTCTTCAAGCACTTCTTCGACCTCGTCGAGCAGTACGCGCTTGCCAACAAGCCCGTCCTGCTGGCCGCGACCGGCGGAGGCGAGCACCACGCGCTCGTCCTGGAACACGCGCTCCGGCCGCTTTTCGCCTTCTTCCAGGCACTGACCGTCCCCGTCTCGGTCTTCGCATCGTCGGGCGACTTCGACGGCACAGTGCTCCTCAACCCGCGCGTTCACGGACGCATCGAGATGGGCCTCAACGACGTGGCAGACCTCCTCAAAGCACGCGCGACCGGTACACGAGCACAAGCAACCGCAGGAAAGAGCCCGCCATGACATCCGCGAACGCACGACTGATGAGGGCGCGCCAAGAGCAAGTGATGAGGGCTCGCCACGAGCAAGCCCACGGCCCCGCCCGCCCGGCCGACCTCGGCCCCACCGAGGCAGCACGATGAGACGCTGGCAACCGCCTCCCGGATCTTTCCTGCTCTTGGGAGCGCGACGCAGGTGCCCGTGATTTGCTACTTGGCGTGCCGGAGGTGTTTCCGTGGGCGTGCCACCTCAGTACCGAGGAGGTGTGCGCGTTCACCGTGGAGCTGGTCGAGGCTCTCTCGGACGCGGCGGAACTCGACCTGGATTCGTCCATTGACGAGGTGATCGCCGGGTGGCGAGCCACGGCGCGCATCAAGGCTGATCACCGGCAGCACGAAGACGGCCGTCCGGCCTACCAGCGGAGACTTCGGCCCGGTCGAGGTCCACCCGTGAGCCCCAAACCGAGGCGACATGCCCGCGGATTGTGCTAACGCGGCTGGGGCCGTAGCCCGTCGATGATGATCTGAGCGATGTGCGCTGAGCGTTCGCGGTTGGTCTCTGCGTCGGCGTGGCGGATCGCGGCGAAGGCACCGGCAACGAGTGCCATCACCTCATCGACAGCGACGTCGCGACGCACGACGCCGGCGGAATGCGCGCGATCGAGCAGGCCCGCGACCTGACGCGTGAGGTCTGCGGCGACGCGCGGGTCGGCGCTGCGCAAGTCGAATTCGGCGGCCGCGAGCGCGCTTTTCACCGCTGCGTTCTCCGCGCCCGAAGCCATCATCGACGACAGCAGTGTGAACAGGGCGGCCGGATCATCGGTGCCGGTGAGGGCCTCCCCCTCCGCAACCAGTTGCCTGAGCTGATCGATCGCGACAGCAAGAAACAGCGCCTGCTTGGTGGGGAAGTGCCGGTGGACGGTGCCGGGACCAACACCTGCGCGGCGAGCGATCTCGTCGAGCGAGATGCCAAGGCCCTCGGTTGCGAACAGCTGCTGTGCGGTCCGCAGCACCCGCTCACGGTTGCGGCGCGCATCGGCTCGCAGCTCCCGGTCATTTCCGGGAGCCATTGCGGACTTGGCTGCAGCGCGCTCACGCGGTCGGCTGGACATCGCGTCCTAGCATAACCGGGGCGCCGCCCCGTATGCTCTCCAGCAGTACCGGGGCGTCGCCCCGGTTATCGCCCCGCGCTGTTCACCATGACCGGACCCCCAGTCAGGAGGAGACCACTGCGATGACCACACGTGAGGAAGCAAGCGCTCTGGTGCTGCGGATGCAGGAGTGCTTCAACACCCGGCAGTTCGACCAGGCAGCCGACCTGTTCACCCCCGACTTCGCCAACCACCCGCTCGGCGCCACCGGGTTCGAGGCGGGCAAGGACGCCTGGCGCCAGGCCGTCGCCCAGTTCCCAGCCATGCGCGTCGTCGCCGACGACATTCTGGTCGACGGCGACAAGGTCGCCATCCGCTCGTCCGTCGAGGGTATGGCAGCCCCGGACGGCGGCACGCAGCCCATGCTGATCGAGATCTTCCGCATCGACAACGGCCTACTCGCGGAGACTTGGGGGATCACCGAGGGCCCGGACCCACGTCTCTGACCATTCAATCGTGCTGCTGGGCAGGGACGGCCACTGCGCGTTCACAAAGCGAGGCGGCGAGCACTGCCTGTCCTCTGGAGGGGAGCGGTCAGCGGATTGGGCGGGTGGACAGGTAGACAGCGAGCCTCTGATGGTGGGTCATTGGCGGCGGCGGGCGTGGCGGCGCATTCCTTCCACCTTTTGGCGGAAGATGTCCGGCGTGACGATGGGGGTTCCTCGCCACGGCGACATGGAGATCAGGTCGGCGTCGTTGCTGACGACCAGCAGTGCCCCCACCTCGGTGGCGAGGTCGAGAAACAAGTTGTCCTCGTGGTCGGGACAGTCATGCACCGTGCGCGGCGGGTCGACCACGTCACCCTCGCTGTGCTCGGCGATGGCGACGAGCGCGGTCAAGTACGCGCCTGCCTGGCCTTCCTCCCACTTGAACAGGTCCACGAGGATCCGCTCGATGTTCCGCAGGATGTGCGGGGACAGCCACAGGGAGAACTCCACGGCGTCATTTGCGACGCCCAGACAGTCGGCGGAGGAGTTTCCGGACGTCGGTGGTGGCGACGGCCACGATCGGAACGGGCTGTTGCCGGTCGCCGCGGCCGTCACGAGCACGTTGATGTCATAGACCACGGGTGCCGGCATGGTCAGGTGCCGTCCTCGCCTTTGAGGAACTCCCGGATCCGCTCGGGCACGTCGGCGGGCTCGATCCCGAGTTCCGCGGTGCGTTGCTGCCCATAGGCCTGGAGGTCGCGCATCTGCTCCGCAAGCATGATCGACTTCATGACCCGGTAGGTGGCGCGCAGGTACGCCGACCTGTTCCCGTCGCCGAAGTAGTCGACGAGCTCATCGAGGACGGGCCGATCCTCGGCCTGGACAGAGAACCCGAGAGTCTGGGCCCTTGCCTCGCCATGGTCGCGTGCCGCCCTGGCTTTGCGCTTTCTGGGCTCAGCAGCCATGCGTTGAAGTGTACTTTGCTGCATTCTAGATGCAACTTCTTGCACTTCCGCCTGGCCGGCCTCTGGCGGGGGCCGGATGCGGTGATCATCTGAAGCGTGTGGACGTAGCATTGGATGGGCTTGGTGACTCGGAGGTCGGGGTATGCGGCGGCGGCAGGGGCCGGTTTTTCCGGGATATCTGATGATCCTGCTGGTGGCGTTGCTGGGGCTCGCCTTGCAGGTCTCGCCGCAGACGACGCATGTCGTCCAGGAGTGGGCGCTTCCGGTCATCGTGGTGTGCATGCTGCTGATTCCGCTCGTGCTGGCGTGGGAGAAGGGGCAGGAGCGGCGGAATCTCGCGCGGCCGGGGTGGAAGGGCGACCGGTCGCCGTATCCGGGGCTGGACGCGTTCACCGAGGACGACGACGGGGTCTTCTTCGGGCGGGACGGTGAGATCCAGGAGCTGGTCGAGCGGCTTCGGCCGGGGAGTGAGCCGCGGTCGATCGCGGTGACGGGGCCGTCCGGAGTGGGCAAGTCGTCGCTGATCCATGCGGGGCTGCTGCCGAGGCTGGTGCAGCAGCGGCGGTGGGTCGTGGTTCCGTCGATGACCCCGGAGGACGATCCGTTCCGGTGTCTGGCCTTTTGCCTTGCCGATGCGCTTGGTGCTGATGCCGAGGAGATCGCGGAAGAGCTGCGGCGGGAGCCCGGAGAACTCCGGCGGCGGGTGGACGCGCTCCGGATCGGGCGGCGGAATCGCTCCGTGCTGGTCGTCGTCGATCAGGCCGAGGAACTCCTGACGCTGACCGGAGACGGTGAACGCGACGCCTTCCTCGGGATGCTCCGGGACGTGGTGGAGGCCGACCACAAGTTGTGGGTCGTCTTCGTGTTCCGGGCCGAGTTCCTGACCACGTTCCTGAGCGGTGAATGCGCCGACATGTTCCGGCATCCGTTCACGGTGACGGCGCTCGACCGGGCCGCGTTGCGGACGGTGATACGGGAGCCCGCGGAGCGGGCCGGGATCACGTTCGAGCCGCCCGAGCTGGTCGCGCAGATGGCCGAGGACACCCGGGACGGGACGGCGCTGCCGCTGCTCGCCTACCTGCTGCACGAGCTCTACCTGCACGTCGGGCGAAACGGCACGATCACGCTGGAGGACTACCGCCGGACGGGCGGCGTCGACGGCGCGCTGACGCGGCGGGCCGACCGGCTGATGGGGGAGCTGGAGGCGCTGGAGCCCTCCCCGCCCGTCCTGCCGACGCTGCTGAAGTTCGTCAAGTTCACCGAGGGGCGGCCGACGCGGCGGCGGGTGCCGGGCAGCGAACTCGATGAGCCGGGGCGGCTGGTCGTGGACGCCTTCGTCCGGGAGCGGCTGTGCACCAGCGGGCGGGACGGCGACGAGTCGGTGTTCGAGGTCTCGCACGAGGCGCTGTTCTCCGCGTGGGCGCCGCTGCGGCAGACGATCGCGCTGCACGCCGAGGTGCTGCGCCGGATCGCCGACCTCGAGCAGTGGGCCGCCGAGTGGGACCGCTACGGGCGGCAGGAAGCCTATCTGCTGCGCGGCGAGCGGCTTTCCGGGGCGCGCAAGTGGATCGCCGAGGCGGAAGGGCTGGCCGCCATCGAGCCGCTGGCCGTCGAGTTCGTCGAGATCTCCCACCGGTCGGACGGTGTGGCGATGCAAAGGCTCGCCGACTCGATCGCGAGGCAGGCGCTCACCTCGTTCCAGACCGATCCCGAGCACAGCCTGCTGCTGGCCCTGGCGGCGCACGAGGAGTGCGCGCCGACGCCGCTCGCCAGGCGGGCGCTGTCGGCCGGGTTCGCGGTGTCCCGGATGCGGGGCGTCCTTCGCGGCCACGAGGACCGGGTGTGGGCGGTGGCGTGGTCGCCCGACGGTTCGCTGCTGGCGACCGCGTCCTCGGACCACACCGTCCGGGTGTGGAGGCTGGAGGACGGTGGGACCGAGGTGGCCGTGCTGCAGGGGCACGAGAAGACCGTCTCGTCGGTGGCGTGGTCACCTGACGGTTCGCGGTTGGCCTCCGCTTCGGACGACGGAACGGTCCGGGTCTGGGACGTCGCGTCCCGTGCGCGGGTCGCGTTGCTGCGCGGGCACGGCGACATGGTGTGGTCGGTCGACTGGTCACCGGACGGCACGCGCGTGGTTTCCGCGTCCCGTGACGGAGACATCCGGATATGGGACGTGCCGGACGGGACGTCCACGACGCTGCGCGGCCACGAGGGCTGGGTCAGGCATGTGGCCTGGTCGCCGGACGGCAACCGGATCGCGAGCGGCTCCGACGACCGGACGATCCGCGTCTGGGACGCGGCGACCGGCCGCGAGCTGTCGGCCTGGCGCGGCCACGAGAACACCGTCCGGATGGTCGCCTGGTCACCGGACGGCACCCGGCTGGCGAGCGCGTCCTATGACCGCACGGCGCGGGTGTGGCACGCCTCGACCGGTGCGTCGGAGGCGGTGATGCGCGGGCACGCCGACCTGGTGTGGTCCGCCGCCTGGTCGCGGGACGGCGGTCGGCTCGTCACCGCGTCCCACGACCGGACGATCCGGCTCTGGTCGGCGGGGGACGGTGCCGAGCTCGGCGTGTTCCGCGGGCACCGCGACGCCGTCCGCTCGGTGGCCTTCTCACCGGACGGGGTGCGGCTGGCCAGCGGCTCCGACGACCAGACCGTCCGGTTCTGGGACACCGAGTGCGCCGCGGAGCTCAGCGTGCTGCGCGGGCACGCCGGTGCGGTCGCGGCGGTCGACTGGTCCGCAGGCGGGCGGCTCGTCTCCGCGTCCTACGACGGCACGGCGCGGATCTGGGCCGACGGCGGGCCCCTGGTCCTGCGGGGGCACACCGACGAGGTGTGGGACGTCGCCTGGTCGCCCGGCGGGGAGCGGGTGGCGACCGCGTCCCGCGACCGCACGGTGCGGATCTGGACCGCCGGCGGCGCCGAGGAGAGCGTGCTGCGCGGGCACGGCGACTGGGTGCGGGCCGTGGCCTGGTCGCCCGATGGTGAACGCCTCGCCTCGGCGTCCGACGACCGCACGGTCCGGGTGCACGGGCCTGAGGACGCGGAGCCGCTCGTGCTGCGCGGGCATGAGGACACCGTGCGCGACGTCGTCTGGTCGCCGGACGGTGAGCGGCTCGCCAGCGCGTCGCACGACGGGACAGTCCGGGTCTGGGAGGCGCGGACGGGTCTGCAGGTCATGCTGCTGAACGTGCCGCAGAGCGCCGTCCGGGCCATGGCCTGGTCGCCGGACGGCGGATACCTCGCGGCCCTGTCGAAGGATCGCGAGGTCAAGGTCTGGGACATCGCGCAGGGCGTCGAGGTGGCCGTCCTGACCGGGCACGACGGCTGGGTCGGGACGATCGTGTGGTCGCCGGACGCCCGGGTGGTCGCGACCGCGTCCGCCGACGGGACCGTCCGGCTGTGGGACCACCTGACCGGACGGGAGCTGTGCGTGGCGGCCGTCCACACCGACGAGGTGTGGGACGTCGCCTGGTCGCCCGACGGGACGAGGCTGGCCACCGCCTCCCACGATCGGACGGTGCGGATCTGGGAGGCGGTGACCGACGGCGCGGCGCTCGTCGAGCGGGCGCGGAGCCGCGTGTTCCGGCGGCTCAGCCAGGACGAGCGCCACACCCTGATGATCCCCGCCCCCCGTCCCGCGCCGGACGGGGAGCGGTCACCGGCCTGAGCGGGCGAACAGGTAGAACGCCGAGGTGCCCGGGCCGGTGGGTTTCGGGACGCCCGGGAGCGGATCGCGTTCGTCGTAGCGGTCGGTCTCGCGGTGCCACTTGAGGATGCCGGCCATCCAGTCGCGGAGTTCGTCGATGTAGGCCGCCAGGGCCGTGCGGGCGGTGTCGTCCAGGTCCAGTTCGTCGGACAGGGCCGGGAGTTCCTCGGTGGCCAGGTACTCGAACTGGCGGCGGCGCGAGGTGATGAGGTCGTTGACGATGGGGAGGGCCTCGTCCCGGCCGCAGCCGAAGAAGTTCTCGATGGCCAGGACCCCGTTGTTCAGCTCGCCTTCGTACTCGATCTCCTTCTGGTAGGAGAAGCAGTCGTTCAGGAGGCAGGCGACGTCCATCGCGGAGACGTCGATCTCCCGGAGGGTGCGGGTCCGGAAGACGTGCGCGGGGATCTCGTGGGAGTGCTCGATCCGGGAGAGGCTCATCGTCATCTCGGAGCCGAACGTGTGGCGGCGCATCTCCAGGTAGTCGACGGGGTCGGGGATCCGGGACTGGAGGTGGTTGTTCAGCTCCCAGAGCCAGCTTTCGACCATGTGCTCGACGGCGGCGCGGAACTCGCGGCGGCCGTCGCCGTCCATGGGGGAGGCGGTGCGGTGCCAGACGTCGGCCAGGGCGGCTTCGAAGGGGTTCTCCGGGACGGGAGTGGCGCCGCAGTCCAGCGGCATGAACTCCGCGGCGCGGGCGTTGAACAGTTTCGCGCCGGCCATGTCGCGGTCGCGGTTGAAGACGGCGGGGAAGAAGTCGTCGCCGTAGGTGCCGCAGGCGAGCCACTGGGTCGCGAGGTCGAGGGCCTCCGGGCCGGCGTCCGGGTCGAGGGACGCGGCGCAGATCTCCAGGCCCATGCCGGTGAGGGTCTCTTCGGTCCAGACCGGGACGGGCAGCCGGGGGTGCGGCGAGAACATGCCCATCTCGCGGGCCCAGGCGACGACGTTGCGGCCGGCGCTCTCGCGGTGCGGGTTGACGCGGGGCGGGTACGGGATGTCGAACTCCGGCAGCGGCGTCGGCCCGACCTTCTGGAACGGGACGTGCGGCAGGCTGATCCGGGCAGATCTCAGCAGGGCGGGAATCCGGGCGGCCGACATGCCGAGCGACTTCTTGTTCATGTAGCGGCTGGAACGCATGTGCCATTCGTGGCCGCCGGACTGCCAGTCCTGGAGGGCCTTCACGTAGGCGGCCACGCTCGCCCGTTCACCGGGGTCCAGGGCGTGGTCCTCGAATATCTGCGGCAGCTCGGTGAGGGCGGTGTTCTCGAACTGGCGTAGCCGTGAGGTCAGCAGGTCGTTGACGGTGTCGGCGGCGACCTGGGGCGCCACGTCCAGGAAGCGCTCCATCACCAGGACCGAGTTGTTGACCTCGCCCTCGGACTCGGTCTCGCGCTGGTAGGAGAAGATGTCGTTCCGCAGGTGCACGCCGTCCGAGAAGGTGTCCTTGAGGACGCGCATCGGCCGCGTCCCGACGACGCGCTCGGGTATCTCGACGCCCGCCGCGTGCTCGGCCAGGTCGGCCGACCAGGGGGCGCCGCCGACCTTGCGGCGCATCTCGATGTACTCGACCGGGTTCGGGATGCGTCCGGTGCTGATGTTGGACAGTTCCCACAGCGACTCGCGGAGCAGGTTCACCGTGCTGTCGGAGAAGCGGGCCCGCCAGGCGTCCGACTTCGACGGGACGGTCCGCGCCCACAGGTCCGCGAGCCCCCGCTCGACGGCGTTCACGGGTTCGGGCGGGTCGAGCGACATGAACAGCGGCAGCCGGTCGAGGTACGTCCGGGCGCCGGGCTGGTCCTGCGGCTTCTTGAAGACCTCCAGGAAATGGTCGTCGAAGTAGAACACCCAGACGTACCAGTCGGTGATGAGGTCGAGTTCCGGTCCGTCGCAGTCGGGGTGGGTGTAGGCGCACAGGAGCGCGTAGTCCATCGACTCCAGCGCCTGCTCGTCCCAGATGTCTGGGGTGCCGGGATCCCGGTCGTCGTCCAGCATCTTCATCTCGCGGGCCCATGCCATCGTGTGCGTCCGCGCGCCCGGCAGGTGCGGGTTCAGCCGGGCGGGGTACGGGACGTAGAAGTCGGGCAGCTCGAACGGTTGCATCGACCGGCCTCTCTGCCGGGTGTCCGGCTCTGTCGGATGTCCGGTCCGCAACCTACAGCACTCGCCAAGTTACCGACGGTGACATTTTGCTCTCCCGGTTCCTTCGCATCGCCACGGGTAAGCCGAGGTCATGACGGAGTCGCGTGAACCCGCTGAGGTCGACGACCCGCTGGAGCAGAACCTCTTGCTCGCCCGGCGGGTGGTCGACGCCGCGCATCAGGAGATGCTGGACAAGGCGCGGCAGCGCATCCCGGCGCTGCGGCTCGGCGCCGTCGCCGGGGCCTTCGGGGTGCTCGCGACGGCCGCGACCTACCGGGCGAACGTGCTGCTGCTGGAGAAGAAGCTGCCGCCGGAGATCGCGTCGTTCGTCGCCGCCGCCGTGTACGGGGGCGGGGCCGGCGCCGCGGCGATGGCCGCGTCCCGCAAGTGGAAGGGGCTGCCGGCGCCGCTGCCCACCGATACGGCCCGCCAGGTCGTGGAGATCCTCACCAACTCCGACGACGACGACTGAGGGCCGACGACGGCTGAGGCCGGTCGGCGGAGTCGCCGCTAACGGTCGTCGAAGCGGACGTCCTTCCCCGTGACGCGCAACTCCACGCCGTCGGACGTGACGGCCAGGCTCTGGAAGGCCAGCCCCAGCGGCAGCCCGCGCACCGGGACGGTGAAGTCGAGCGCGCCGCCGAGCGCGTTCAGCGGGAGTCCCTGAAGCGACAGGGCCCGCACCCGGATCCCGTCACCCTCCTTGGTGACGCTCGCGGCGGCGGTCGCCTGCGTGAGGCCGAGATCGATCTTCGCGTTCACCTGGTCGCCGGTGCCCTGCGTCAGTTCGAGGGCGGGGTTGCCGCCCGCCTTGGCCAGGTCGCCGAAGCCGATGAACGCGGTGCCGTCGACCGTCCCGAGGACGCCGCTCCGGTAGCCGGGATCGAGGTGGACGCCGCGGGCCCGCACATCGAGGGCGGTGATGCGCAATGCGCCCCGGCGGATATCGCTCGCCTTGAGCCGCACATCCCGGAAATCGCGCGATACCGCCTGCGTCAGGAACGGGATCCCCTTGATCGTCACTTCTGGATCGACGGGGAATCCCTCCTTTCTGATCTCCGTCGCCATCCGCCGTTCCGCGAACGCCGCACCGCCCCGATCCACCAGTGCGACCAGCATCAACAGGAGTAAGGTCAAGGAAATGGCCACGAGCGGCCAGCGCTTTCTCCGCCGTCCCGGCAGGCGTTCGACACGGGTGACGGCGGCCGAACCGGGCGGGTTCGCCATGGCATTCACTCAATTCTCGGCATGGGGTCCTGTCAATATCGACGCCAGGAATTACACTCCGGTTCATGACGGCCGGTCCCTCCGCCGAATCGCGGGCCACCCCCCTCGTCGTCCGGACGCGGGACCGGGTCCACCGGCTGCGCGCCGGACGGGCGTACCGCATCGGGCGCGACCCCGGCTCCGACATCGTCGTGCCCGACCCGCGCGTGTCGTGGTCGCACGCCGTGCTGCGCGCGGGGCCGGGCGGCTGGCAGATCGAGGACCTGGGCAGCAGCAACGGCACGTTCCTCGACGGCCGCCGCATCGAGCGCGTCACGATCCAGGGCGATCTGACGTTCCGCCTCGGCCACTCGTCCAGCGGTGAGGCGCTGGCCTGCTCCGGCGGCGGAACGTCCACGCCGGGCGGTGCTGTGCCCCAGCAGCGGCAACGGCCCGTGGTCCCCCCGCAGGCACCCTCGCAGGCTCATCCGCAGGCGCACCCCCGGCCCGGCGTGGACCGGAATCCCAGCCAGGTCATCCCGGTCGCGGTGCGCACGCTGCGGATCGGGCGGTCCACCGGCAACGACGTGGTCGTGTCCGACCTGGCCGTGTCGCGGCATCACGCCGAGCTGCGCACGCTCGCCCCGGGACGGCACCGCATCGTCGACCTCGGCAGCCACAACGGCACCTACGTCAACGGCGCCCGCGTCGACTCCGCCGAGATCACCGAGAACGACCTGATCGGCATCGGCCACGCCACGTTCCGGCTGGCCGGGGACGAGCTGCGCGAGTTCGTCGACACCGGGGACGTGTCGGTCTCGGTGGAGGACCTCACCGTCCGGACGCCCGAGGGCAAGGTGATCCTGGACGGGGTCGGCTTCCCCATCCCGGAACGCTCCCTCGTCGGCGTCATCGGTCCGAGCGGCGCGGGCAAGTCGACGCTGCTCGGGGCGGTCACCGGGATGAGCCCGGCGACCGAGGGCACCGTCCGCTACGACGGGCGCGACCTGTACACCGGCTACGACGAGCTGAGGCACCGCATCGGGCTCGTCCCGCAGGAGGACATCCTGCACACCCAGCTCGGGACGCGGCAGGCGCTGCTGTTCGCGGCGGAGCTGCGGTTCCCGGGCGACACGCGCAAGGGCGAGCGCGAGGAGCGCGTCGACGAGGTCCTGGACGAGCTGGGCCTCACCCCGCACGCCGGGACGCGCATCGACCGGCTGTCGGGCGGCCAGCGCAAGCGGGTCAGCGTCGCGCTGGAGCTGCTGACCAAGCCGTCGCTGCTGTTCCTCGACGAGCCGACGTCCGGTCTGGACCCGGGCCTGGACAAGACGGTCATGGAGATGCTGGGCGAGCTGGCGCACGACGGCCGGACGGTCATCGTCGTCACCCACAGCGTCGCCAACCTCGACACCTGCGACCGGCTGCTCGTCCTGGTCCCGGGCGGGCGCCTCGCGTACTACGGGCCGCCGGGCGAGGGACTGGACCACTTCGGGAAGCGGACGTGGGCGGAGGTCTTCCAGGCGTTCGAGCGCGAGCCCGACCGGGACTGGGCCGCCGAGTTCCGCGACTCGCCGCGCCATGCCCGGTACGTCGCGGGCGCCGCGAACGGGGAGGGGCGGCCGGTCGGAGCCGCCGCGCCGGAACCGCCGCCCGCGCGGCAGTCCCGGTTCGCGCAGCTGAGCACCCTGTGCCGGCGGTACCTCGCGGTGATCGCGTCCGACCGCAGCTACCTGGTGCTGCTCGGGGTGATGCCGCTGATCCTCGGCGGGCTGATCGCCGCGATCCCCGCCCCGAAGGGCCTGGCCGGCGCGCCGGGCAGCAATCCGGACGCCGCGTCCAAGCTGATGGTGATGGCGTTCGCCGCGTGCTTCGCCGGGACGGGCAACGCCGTCCGGGAACTGGTCAAGGAGCGGACGATCTACCGGCGGGAACGGGCGGCGGGCCTGTCGGCCGGCGTCTACCTGATGTCGAAGCTGCTGGTCCTCGGCGTGATCACGGCGTTGCAGGCGGTCGTGCTGGTCCTGATCGGCACGATCGGGGTGAAGCTCCCGGCGTCCGGGACGTTCACCGCCGTCCTGCCGGAGCTGATGCTGTCGATGGCGCTGCTCGGCGTCGTGTCGATGGCGCTCGGGCTGCTGGTGTCGGCGGTCGTCTCCACGTCGGAGAAGACGCTGCCGCTGCTGATCGTGCTGTCGATGGCGCAGCTGGTGCTGTCGGGCGCGCTGGTGCGGCTCAACGGGAAGCCGGGGCTGGAGCAGATCGCGTGGCTGTCGCCGTCGCGGTGGGGGATGGGCGCGGCGGGCGCCACCATCGACCTCGGGACGATCTCGCCGCCCGCCGGCGCCCCCGACCCGCTGTGGAAGCCGGCGGTGGGAACGTGGGCGATGGACATGGGCGTCGCGGCCGCGCTGCTGGTGGTCTTCGTCGTGGCCGCCTGGTTCCGCCTGCACCGGCTGCGTCCCCGCCGCCGCTGACGCCCGCCGTGACACAGGCGTGTGCCCCTGACTCACTCCGGAGATCCGGGGTAGGGGCGGGGCATGTACACAGAAGCCACCCCGGTCAACGCCGAGATCACCCTTGTCGTGAACGGGACGGAGCACCGGCTCAGCGTCGACACCCGCGCGTCCCTGCTGGACGTCCTGCGCGAGGACCTCGGGCTGACGGGCTCGAAGAAGGGCTGCGACCACGGGCAGTGCGGCGCGTGCACCATCCTCCTCGGCGGGCGCCGCGCGAACGGGTGCCTCGCGCTGGCCGTCGCCCATGACGGAGCCGAGATCGTCACGGTCGAAGGGCTGGCGCAGGACGGGCGGCTCAGCCCCGTCCAGGAGGCCTTCATCGAGAAGGACGCCTTCCAATGCGGGTACTGCACTCCCGGTCAGCTCTGCTCTGCGACGGGGATGCTGGACGAAGCCGGGCAAGGCTGGCCCAGCGCGGTGACCGAGGACCTTGGCTCCGACCCCGTCCTGGACGACGACGAGATCCGTGAACGGATGAGCGGCAACCTGTGCCGGTGCGGCGCCTACACGGGCATCGTCGCCGCGCTCAGAGACGCGTCCGAGAAGGAACAGGCACGGCGCACGGAGGGGGTGGAAGCGTGAGGCCGTTCGCGTATGAGCGCGCCACGAGCGCCGAGGACGCGCTGGCGCGACACGACGGCGAGACCCTCTACCTCGGCGGCGGCACCAACCTCGTGGACCTGATGCGGCTCGGCGTCGAAGAGCCGGCCAAGGTCGTGGACGTCGCGCACCTCCCGTATGACCGGATCCAGTTGAACCCGGACGGCGGGCTCGTCATCGGCGCGGCCGTGAGCAACAGCGCCCTTGCCGCTGACCGGACGGTGCGTGAAGGCCATCCCATGCTGGCGCAGGCCGTCCTCGCCGGGGCGTCCGGCCAGATCCGCAACCTGGCGACCGTCGGCGGCAACCTCCTGCAACGCACGCGCTGTTCCTACTTCCAGGACGCGTCCAAGCCGTGCAACAAGCGACGTCCGGGCAGCGGATGCCCCGCGCGGGAAGGCGAGCACCACAACCTGGCGGTCATCGGCCATTCGGAGTCGTGCGTCGCGACCCACCCGTCCGACATGGCGGTGGCTCTGGCGGCCCTTGACGCGTCGGTCCGGGTCCAAGGCCGCGACGGTGCGAAGACCATCCCCATCGACGAGTTCCACCGGCTCCCCGACAACGAACCGGAACGGGACACCGTCCTCGAATCAGGGGACCTCGTCACGGCGGTCGAGGTTCCGGCGCTCGGCATCCCGTCCCGCTACCGGAAGGTCAGGGAACGCGCGTCGTTCGCGTTCGCGCTGGTCTCGATAGCGGCGGCGCTGGACGCGGACGGAGACGGTGTCCGGGACGTCAGGCTCGCGCTGGGCGGAGTCGCCCACAAGCCGTGGCGTGCCCGCAGGGCCGAGGAGTCCCTGCGCGGGGCACCCCCGACGCGGGAGTCGTTCCTGCGCGCCGCCGAGGCCGAACTGGAGGCCGCCGAGCCGCTGCGCGACAACGCCTACAAGGTGCCGCTGGCGCGCAACCTGATCGTACGGACGCTGACGGAGCTGTGGGAGGGCACGTCATGACCGAACGCCTGGAGAGCCGCGCCAAGGTCACGGGGGAGGCGCGCTACGCGTTCGAGTACCCCGTCGGGAACGTCGCGTATGCGGCCGCCGTCCAGGCGAGCGTCGGGCGCGGCGAGGTCACGTCCGTCGACACCGAGGCGGCGCTGCGGCTGCCCGGTGTGCTCGCCGTCCTGTCTTGCGACGACGCCCCCCGACTCGATGGCGACGCACAAGGTGAGCTGGCACTGTTCCAGTCTCGGACGGTTTCCTACCGTGGCCAGTTCATCGCCGCGGTCGTCGGCGAGACGCTCGAAACCGCCCGGGAAGCGGCCCGCCTCGTCCAGGTCGAGTACGCGCAAGAGTCACCTGATGTACGGCTGCGCACCGACCATCCGGGGCGCTACAAGCCCGACAAGGTGAATCCCGTGTTCCCTCCGGACACCGGGCAAGGCGAACCGGACACGGCGTTCGACGACTCGGCCGTGCGCGTGGACGTCACCTACACGACCCCCGCCGAGCACAACAATCCGATGGAGCCGCACACCACGCTCGCCGACTGGAGCGAGGACGGAACCCTCACGCTCTACGACTCGACCCAGGGCTCCTCGACCGTCCAGTCCACGATCGCCCGCGTCTTCGGTCTCGGCAAGGCGCAGGTGCGGGTCGTGGCGCCGCACGTCGGCGGCGGGTTCGGCTCCAAGGGGTCGCCGAGGCCGAGCGTCGTCCTGGCGGCCATGGCCTCGCGCGCCACGGGACGTCCCGTCAAGTTCGCCGTGCCCCGGCAGCAGATGTTCGCGACCACCGGCTACCGGACGCCGACGATCCAGCGGCTCAAGCTCGGCGCGGACGCCGAAGGGCACCTGAACGCGATCCTCCACGACGTGGTCGAGCAGACGTCCACCGTCCAGGAGTTCGCCGAGCAGACCGCGACGCCCACCCGCGTCATGTACCGGGCGCCTAACCGCCGCACGTCGCACCGCCTGGTCCGTCTGGACGTCCCCACACCGTCGTGGATGCGCGCCCCAGGCGAGACGCCCGGCATGTACGCGCTCGAATCGGCCATGGACGAACTCGCCGTCGCCACCGGCATCGACCCCATCGAGCTACGTATCCGCAACGACACCGACCGCGACCCGGAGAGCGGCCTGCCGTTCAGCTCCCGCAACCTCGTCGCGTGCCTCCGGGAGGGCGCCGACCGCTTCGGCTGGGGCGGGCGCGACCCCATGCCCGGCATCCGCTGGGAGGGCCGCAAGCGCATCGGCATGGGCGTCGCCGCGAGCACCTATCCCGCCTACATGTCCCCGAACCAGGCGACGGCCCGCGCCGAACCCGACGGGACGTTCACCGTCCGGATCGCCGCCGCCGACATCGGCACCGGCGCCCGCACCGCCCTCACCCTGATCGCCGCCGAGACGCTCAAGGAGGACCTCCGCAACGTGAACGTCGAGATCGGCGACAGCTCGTTCCCCAAGGCGACCGTCGCGGGCGGGTCGTCCGGCACCGCGAGCTGGGGGACGGCCGTGGTCCGCGCCTGCGAAGCGCTGCGCGGAAAGCTGAACGGCGCCGTGCCGCCGGAGGGGCTTGAGGCGTCCGCCGACACGGCCGAGGAGCTCAAGGGACGGGACGAGTACGCCCGCCACGCGTTCGGCGCGCAGTTCGCCGAGGTCGAGGTGGACGCCGACACCGGCGAGATCCGGGTCCGCCGGATGCTCGGCGTCTTCGCGGCCGGGCGCATCATCAACCCCATGGCCGCCCGCTCCCAGTTCATCGGCGGCATGACGATGGGGATCGGGATGGCGCTGCTGGAGGAGAGCGTCATGGACGAGGAGTTCGGCGACTACCTCAACCGCGACCTCGCCCAGTACCACGTCCCGGCCTGCGCCGACGTCCGCGACGTCGAGGCGACGTGGCTGGAGGAGTCCGACCCGCACCTGAACCCGATGGGCTCCAAGGGCATCGGCGAGATCGGCATCGTCGGCGCCGCCGCGGCCGTCGGCAACGCCGTCCACCACGCGACCGGCATCCGCATCCGCGCCCTGCCCATCACCCCGGCGAAGCTCCTCCCGGACCTCTGACACGACCGGCCCCGTGAGGGGCTACTGCCGGTAGTTCTCTACCTCGGCGGGCGGACGGAGTTCGGCCTCGTCCGGGTTCTGTCCCGCCGCGATGCGGGCCCGGCGCTGGCGGAGCAGGTCCCAGCACTGATCGAGCGCGACCTCCAGCTGCCGCAGGCGCTGCTGCGCGTCGGCGTCGCTCGTCTCCGCGCGCTCATGGGCCCTGCGCAGCGTGTGCTCTTCTTCGATGAACTCGTTGATATGTTGCAGGATCGCCTTCTCGTCCATGAAATGGCTCCCGATGATGGATTTCCCGCCCGATGGGGTTCAGAAGGTGCCGACAGATGAGAGCCTGGCATATACGGGCCCGCCTCCGGTAGCGGCGCCCCAGGCCCAAGGCGAGGAGCGGATGACGGTCTGGCGCATCACCGGCGGTGAGGACGGCCTCGAGTCAGGGCGGCGGGCGGACCCGCGCTACGACCTCGTCGAGCACGACACCGCGCTCCTGCGCGTCACCGCCGCGTCGTCCTCGCCGTGGCTGCGGATGACCGGCGAGATCGACGTCTCCAACGCCCGCGAGGTGAAGCGCGCCCTCGGCGCCGCCCAGGACCGCGTGCCCGGCGACGTCCACGTCGACCTGGCCGCCGTGGACTTCGTTGACGTCGCCGGCCTGCGCACCTTCACCCTCGCCGCCCGGGACCTGCACGTCCGCGACCGGATGCTCGTCCTGCACTCGGTGTCGTCCCACATCGACAGGCTGTTCACCCTGATCGGCTGGAGCACGACGCCCGGCCTGCAGATCCACTGCCGCCCCCGGGCCTGAGACCGTCAGCCGGCTGCGAGGAACCCGAGCACGAGCGCCAGGACGGCGACCGGAAGCATCAGCGCGAGCGCGGCGCGGCGCACCGGCTCGTCCTTCGCGGCCTGGATCACCACGGTCCCGGCGGCCCGGTCGTGCAGGCAACCGCGAGTCCGCCGGTCCTTCTGGTAGGCGGCGACGTCTCCCCACGGAGTCATCGCGGGGGTGCCGCGCCCGCCCCAGGTGGGCATCCAGCGTTTGAACGCCTGCTTCCAGCCCGGATACCGGAGGTGGTCCAGCCCGACCACGCGGATCCCGGCGATGCGCTGGCCGACCGTGCAGCCCCACATCACCAGCCGGACGATCCGCAGGAACATCCATAGCCACACCATGGTCAGCATGATCGTCACCGTGGCGACGCCCACCAGATCGAACGAGGACAGGCTGTCCGCACCGACGACCGCACCCGTCAGCAGGAGTTGCGGAGCCGTCACCGCCAGCACCAGGGTCACGAGATCGATCAGGCGGGCGGCCACCCGCTGCCGTCCGCTCGCCAGGACCACGAACGGGCTGCCGTCCGCGGGAGGCGGCGCACCGGGCTCGACGAAGATCGGTTGGGGCCTCATGGACCTTCATGAAACCACCAAGCACCCGAAAGTGAAGGGCCATGCCCTGGCGATCCGTGCACAAAGGACGGATGCGGTGTGCGAGGCGGGGGTCTCCGCAGCCGTTTGGCCGTAGAAACGGCGGGTTAGGGGGCCTATACGGCTCTCTCCGATTCCAAAGGGGGATCTCATGGCAAGGCGTAGAGGGCGTGCCGCTCCGCCAGAGCCCGTCGAGCGAACGGGCACGGCATCCGGCGAAGGAGTCGCCACCGCGGCGCCCGGAAGGGACGGCCGCGAACCCGGCGAGCACGCCCTGTGGGAGGACAGGACGCGCGTCGTCCTGAACCCGATCGCGGCGCCGTCCATCCTGGGGCTCTTCGGGTTCGCCGGCGCGACCATGATGGTCGGCGCCTGGCAGGCCGAGTGGTACGGCTCCCCGGAGACACCGCTGATCCTGTGGCCGTTCGCGCTGATGTTCGGCGGGGTCGCGCAGTTCGTGGCCGCGATCTGGTCCTACCGCGCGCGGGACGGCCTCGCGACCGCGATGCACGGCATGTGGGGCTCGTTCTGGCTGGCGTTCGGCCTGCTGTTCATGCTGATCAGCATCGGCGTGTTCCCGCTGGAGCTGATCCCGCTGGCCGGGGTCGCCAATCCGGGCTTCGCGTTCTGGTGGGTCGCCCTCGCGGTGATCACCGCACTGGGCGCGATCACCGCGCTCGGCGAGAACCTGGCCCTCACGGGGGTGCTGGCGACGCTCGCGGTGGGCGCCGGCTTCACCGCGGCGGGATGGTTCGCGCCGTCCACCTGGTCGCTGAACATCGGCGGCTGGCTGTTCGTCGCGTCCGCGGTGCTGGCCCTGTACACGGCCGCCGCGATGATGTTCGAGGGCAGCTTCGGACGGACGATCCTGCCCCTCGGCAAGTACCGCGCCGCCGCCAACGTCCCGGGCCGCAAGGCGACCCGGCCGATCGAGTACGCGCAGGGCCAGCCCGGCGTGAAGAGCGGACAGTGATCTTCGGCGTGTCGGCTTGACATTCCCGTTGCCCTATCCTGGACCGATCCTTGACGAACGGCTCCGAGGGGTAGCGGGAATGTCATCGGCGGTCCGGCGGACGTGGCGGCGCCTCGTCCTGACCTACTACCTGCTGTGCGCGCGCGACGACGCCGCCGTCCACGGCTTCACGGTGCCCAGCGGCATCTGGGCCTGCGACCGCTGCCACCAGCCCCACCTCGAACTCTCCTCGCTCGTCCAGCACGTCCGCGCCGAACATCCCTGACGTCCCGCCAGCACTGCTGGCGCTGTGTCAATAGGCCCCGCGGGGAGGCCCGCGCGGGGGTGCGCCTAAGCTCTGAGGCCCGATGGAAGGGGCCGAAATGAACGAGCCGATGCGCGCCACCACCGCCGCCTACGAGCAGACCGTCCGGTCGACCCTCGCCCTCGCCGGGGAGTTCGACGACGCCGACTGGGAGCGTCCGACCGAATGCCCCGGCTGGACGGTCAAGGACCAGCTCTCGCACCTCGTCGGAGTCGAACTCGAGTTGCTCGGTGACCCCGCGCCCGACATCGATGTGCCCGACTTCGACCACATCCGCAATGACTTCGGCCGGGCGATGGAGAAGGCGGTGCACGCGCGCCGCCCCGTGCCGGGGCCGGCCGTGGCGGCGGAACTGGCGGACGTCCTCGAACGCCGCCTGGCCCAGCTGCCCGGCATCGACCCCGACCTCGCCGTCACGCTGCCGGACGGCAACGAGGGCACCTACGCCCACCTCGTGAAGTTCCGCGCGATGGACTGCTGGACGCACGAGCAGGACATCCGCCGAGCGGTCGGCCGTCCCGGCAACCTGGACGCACCGGCCGCGCAATGCTTCTGGGAGCTGCTGAGCAAGGGCCTGCCCATCATCGTCGCCCGCCGCGCGAAGGCCGAGCCCGGTCAGACCGTGGCGTTCAGGACCTCCGACCCGCTCGACCTCTACGTGGGCGTCCACGTCGACGAGGACGGCCGCGGCCGCTGGACCGACCCCGCCACCTCGACCACCGAACTGGCCATGGACTGGGAGACCTACGTCCGCCTGACCACCGGCCGCTGCACCCCCGACGCCGTCACCGTCGACATCACCGGCGACCGGGCCTTGGCGTCCAGGATCCTCAGCAACATGGGCATCATGATCTAGCCGCATCCGGCCACCCGGGAACGGGCGTCTTTACACGGCTACCTCGCCACTAAACACTGGCGCAGAACGTCAGGTCGCCTCGTGAGAAGAGCCCCCCGTGAAACTCCTGCGAGCTCGTGCCGCCGTACCGGTCGCGGCCGCCGCCCTGCTGGTGAGCCCCGCCCCCGCGCTCGCCGACGCGCCACCCGGTGAATGGAGATCCATCGAGGTCACCGGGTTGCAGAGCCCGAGGCTGTACGGCGTCACCGCACCGAACCGGGGGAACGCCTGGGCGGTCGGCACCCAGGCGGGCTACTCCGAACCCCTCATGCTGCGCTGGAGGGGCGGCGCCTGGCGGCCCCAGGCAGTCCCCGAAGGCACGGCGATCGAGCTGGTGGACGTCGACGCGCGCCACCCCGCCGACGTCTGGGCGGTCGGCCAGGGCGACACCACCGCCAAATCGCTGCACTGGAACGGGCGCGCGTGGACGGCCGTCCCCCACCCCGCGGACACGCCCATGGCGGTGTCCATCGACTCCAGCGGTTCGGCCTGGTCGGTCGGCAACTACGACCCCGTTGGCGGCGGAGTGTTCAGGTACGAGGACGGCGAGTGGGCCGACCAGGGGCTGACCGTGCCGTTCGGCTTCCCGTTCAACGCGATCGCCGCGCGTACCCCGCGGGACGTGTGGGCGGGCGGCGCGGCGGGCCTGTGGCACTACGACGGCGAGACGTGGCAGCAGATGGCGTGGCCGTACGAGTCGGCCAGCTGGATCCTGCAGATCGTCGCGGTGTCGGCGGACGACGTCTGGTTCTGGACGCTGCCGAGAGGCCCGCTGTTCCCGCCGCCTGAACTCGTCCACTGGGACGGCGAGAGCGTCACCAAGACCGTGCCTCCTGACCATGGGGGCATGGGCACGTTCGCCGACGACATCGGGTTCCTGGGCGACATCGCGTCCGACGGCCGGGGCGGCGTCTGGCTGCAGGAGAACCGCGGCGGCCGGTACCTGCACTACGACGGCGCCACCTGGACCGCTATACCGCGTCCGGGCGCCAACAACCAGGTCTTCGACCTGGAGCAGATGGGCGGAACCCAGTCGATCTGGAGCGTCGGCCTCGGCACCGGCGACCTCCTCAACACCGACCGCTTCCGCTGACACCCCGTCCGACAGGGAACGCCGTTCAGCCGAGGAGCCCGAGGTACTGAGCGAGCCGCCCTTGGACCTGAGTCAGGATTTCCTCGTCCAGGACCCCGGTACGGTCTTCCAGGGCCGATTTCATGAGGGGCTGGACGGCGGGAATGCGAATCCAGCATTTCTTGGTGGCCCCGCCCTGCCCTCTTGAGAGCTGAACGTCAAAGCGAGTGCGCCGCTTCGTTGAGCCGGAGATCGGGCAGGCGAGGATGAAGGGCCACTCGGGGTCACCGTTCGACTCGCCGCCGGTCACCACGACCACAGGGCGGCGTTCGTCGTGGACGTCCCTGCTCTCTTCGGGAATGAGGCGCAGTGACTTGTCCGGGACGAGATAGATGCCGCCGGCCACATAGGGACCCGCCACTACTCCTCCAAGAGCCATCGGGTCGCGGCGGCGCGATGCTCGGTAAGGTCTTCCATCTCCTCCACGAGATCGTCGACCCCGCCAGGCTCGTCCTCGGGAAGAGGGTTGCGGGACGCCCAGTCGCGCAAGCGCGCCATTCCGGGGCCCAGGTCCGGGTAGGGCGCCCCTCCGGAGAGGTCGAGCCGCACCTCCCGCTTTCCTCGCTTGACGGCTTCTTGCATTGGAGCCGTCTGGTACGTGAGGTCGCGGAGCTGACTCGCGGACAAGTCCCCGAATTCCGCAAGGACACCGTCCACGATCTGGGTGAACTCGGTGTCGATGACGGTCTGGGGAGCGTCCATCAGATGGATGGCGTACTCGCAGTAGCCGGTAAAAGGGTCAACGGTCTCTTCTACCTGAACGTGGCCCGCCTCCCGCAGGTCGCGTTCGACCTCCTTGAGCCGGAGGCTGTGCGGCCCGTAGTGCCGCCACCTCCAGTCCACGCCGGAACCGGGCGGGAGTCCTCGGTCGACGGCGCGCAGGTCCGCCAAGTAGAGCAGTTTGGTGAGCTTCGTGCGGTTCACGCGCATGCCGTTGGTCCGGGCGGACGCCAGAAGGTAGGCGATGGCCGCAGCCGGGCCGCGAAGTGGCGCAGGAGCCGTCACAACGACCAGTGTAGGCCTGTGGCTCACGTTCAGCCCCTCCCCTGGAAGATCGAACACGCGTTCGATAATACCACGCCAACCTGAGAGTCAGGCCACAGTAAGTATCTTATCGGTGACTTTAAGTTGTTGCTCTTCCGTTGGCAAATACGGCCGGGCTCCGAGTCCGGCGCCGCCATGGCCGGTGGTCAGGGGCGGTGGCGGGTGGCGGTGGGGAAGTGGGAGGCGAGGAGGTCGGGGGACTCCTCGCGGCCGTCCAGGACGCAGTTCGTGCGGTTCACGGCCCGCCAGCCGGCGGGGGTGCGGCGCAGGCGCCAGTGGTTGGCGGTGGCGCGGCGCAGGGCGAAGCCGTCCGGGGTGTTGACGATCATGAGGGTGTAGCCGACCGCGGTGGCCTCGTCGCCGTCGACGGTGACGTGCGGGGGGCCGACGACGTGGGCGCAGCCGCCGGCGATCCAGCGCTGGTGGGGGGCGGAGCGAACCATGGCCTCGATCTCGGCCTGGCCGGTCATCAGGATCTCGTCCACGTCGTAGACGCCGTCCTCGGTCCAGAGGGCGGCGACGTCGCCGGCGCATCCGCTGTCCACGAGGGGGCCGTAGGAGAGGATCAGCCGGGTGATGTCCCTCTCGTCCTCCAGGGCGCGAAGCCGTGCCTCCAGGGCGTCCAGCCGGGAATCTTCAGGGGTCACAGCTTCTCCTCGAAGGTCAGCCCGCAGGGGCCGGCCAGCTCGCGCAGCGCGGCGAGCTGCTCGCAGTAGTGGCCGGGGGACGAGGACGCCAGCCGGACGCCCGCGATGGTGGCGCCCGCCTCGCGCAGGCGGATCAGCGCCGTTCCGGCGCGGCCGGGGTCGCCGATCGGGTCCAGCGGACGGGACGGCCCCAGGACCACGTCGAAGCCCGCCGGGAGGTCGGCGGCGGCCAGCATCTCGCCGATCGTGCCGAGGGGGAGGCCGAACGGGACCCAGCCGTCGGCGGTCAGCGCGCGGCGCAGCGAGCGGGCCGTCCGGCCGCCGATCCACAGCGGCACGTGCCTCTGGACGGCGTGCGGCTCCACGACCAGGCCGGAGAAGTCGTAGTGCGGGCCGTGGTACTCGGGCTCGCGCCGGGACAGGGACGCGCGGAGCGCGGCGAGGGCGTCGTCGGCGCGGGCGCCGCGGCCCGCGAACGGGGCGCCGAGGAGGTCGAACTCCTCCTCCAGGCTGCCGACGCCGAGGCCGAGCGTGAGGCGGCCGCCGCTGACGCGGTCGAGCGTCCCGTACCGCTTGGCGATGGCGAGCGGGTGGTGGTAGCCGAGCACGAGGACCTGGGTGGCGAGCCGGATGCGCGACGTCCGCGCGGCGATGTACCCGAACGTGGCGAGCGGGTCCCAGTAGACGCCGCCGCGCTGCTCGGCCGCCTCGGCCGGGACGGCGACGTGCTCGCTGCAGGTCGCGTGGTGGTAGCCGAGCCGGTCGGCCGTCTCGGCGATCCGGCCGATCTCCTCGATCCCCGCGTCCCGCTCCCAGGCGGCGTGGCCGGGCGGCGGCTGCGCCACCACCGGCGTGACGATGCCGACGTGCATCGGCTGGCTCCCCTCCTCGACAGGAAAACGTTCTATCACGATCGGTGCCGTGGTCCGAGGGGCGGAGAGGGGCGCGGGTGCTCCATGCTGACCTGGAGTTACTCGCCCTCTTCCCATGGGACCAAGCGGTTGCTACATTCGGGATAACAAGAATTCATTTCAGTCCCGTTCTGGGAGGTGCGATGACCGAGGTGATGACGCCGGAGGCAGCGACGCCGGAGCCCATGGCAGCCGCGTCCGGGACGACCGCGCGCCGCGAGTCGCCGCCGTCGATGATCGAGCGGATGACGCTGATCCTGGACGCCTTCAGCGGCCCGACCGCCCGGCTGACCCTGGAGGACGTCGCCCGGCGCACCGGGCTGCCGCGGTCCACCGCGCACCGCATCCTCGACCAGCTCGTCGGGCAGCGCTGGCTCGCGCACCATTCGTTCGGCTACGGCCTCGGCCAGCGCGCCCTCGGCCTCGGCGGGCAGGACGGCGGGCACGGCAAGATCCGCGAGGCGGCGGCGCCGCTGCTCCACGAACTGCAGATCACCACCGGGCTCGTCGCCCACCTCGCCGTCCTGGACGGCGCCGAGGTGTTCTACCTGGACAAGCTCGGCGGGCGGCTCGCCTCGTCGGTCCCGTCGCGGGTCGGCGGCCGGGCCCCGGCGCACTGCACCGCGCTCGGCAAGGCGATGCTGGCGTGGCTGGAGCCCGAGCAGGTGGACGCGATGCTCGGCAGCGGCATCAGCCGGTTCACCAGCCGCACCATCGGTGAGCTCGGCACCCTCCACCAGGAGCTGCACCGCGTCCGGCAGCGCCGCGGGCTGGCGTTCGAGCGCGGCGAGTCCTATCCCGGCATCGCCTGCGTGGCGGCCGCGATCCGGGGCACCGACGGGCCGGTCGCCGGCATCTCCCTGGTCGGCGACATCCGCACCCCGCTGGAGAACGTCGCGCCGCTGGTGGTCACCGCCGCCCGCGAGGCGTCGCAGGTCCTCTTCCCCGGCTCGGCGCAGGGCGGGCAGCGTTCGGGCGGGCAGCGGTCCGGTGGGCAGGCTTCCGGTGGGCAGCGCGCGGGCGGGGTCGCCCGGCGGGGCGCCGCACGGGCGAGCCGGGAGACGACCTGGTCGGCGGAGACGATGAACCGACTGCTCGCCGTGGACGGCCGCGGCGACTGGATGTGACCGTGACCCGGCGGCCCGGCATGACGCGGCGCCCGGCATGACGCGGGGGTCCGGCAAGATGCGGTGGTCCGGCATGACGCGGGGGAGCGGGGGTCAGCCCCAGCCCCAGCGGTCGCCGAGGCCCCACGGGTCCGGGGCGATGGGCGCGTCCGGCTCGCCGACACCGAACCGGCTGCGGAAGAACACCATCGGCCGCCGCCACTGGCCGTCGCGCACCTCGTGCCGCTCGACCGCCAGGACCCGCCCGATCACCACGTCGTGGTCGCCGGCCTCGTGCACGTCGTGGACGACGCAGTGGACGGCCAGCAGCACGTCCGGGAGCGCCGGGGCACCCCACTCGGACGCCTCCCACTCCAAACCGTCGAACTTGGCGCCCCGGCTCGACCCGAACCGTTCGCAGATGTCGCGCTGCTCCTCGCCCAGCACGTTCACGCAGAACCGTCCCGCCGCGCGGATCCGCGGCCACGACCGGCCGCGCGTGTCCGCGCAGAACAGAATCAGCGGCGGCTCAAGGGACACCGACGTGAACGACTGGCAGGCGAAGCCGACCGGCTCGCCGCCGTCGAGGGCGGTGACCACGGTGACGCCCGTGGCGAACTCCGCCATGGCCTTCCGGAACTCCGCCGGCTCCGGCGCGGAGGCGTCGGAGGCCGCGGCGGGCGTGAGACCGGTGTCGGTGAGCGCTGGCTCGGCTGGCATCTGCTCCCCTTGGGGGTCGGTGCGGGACACGGTCCTGTCATCCGCGTCCTGTCGTCCACACTGTTCAGAACACAATGTCCGACTAACAAAATCCACTAAGTGACGAGGACCCGCTACCGGGCGAGTGGTCCTGTCTGCCGGAAACGTAGGCATGACCCGGTCGGGACGGCCCGCGCCGATCCCGATGAGTGGAAGCGGGCGCCCGAGCGGCCCGTGCGGCGGGCGATGAGACGCGCGTCCCGCTGATCGGGATCCGCCGGGTGACCTTGCCGCCGTGCCGATTACGTTCCCGTCAAGCCACCGTCGAAGGACTGGGAGATCATGCCTGCGGAGCTGACCTACGAGTCGACGTTGCGCGAGCTCGCCACCGACCAGGGCGTCCTGCGCTACCACGAGGCAGGGCAGGGCCCGCCGCTGCTGATGCTGCACGGGTCGGGTCCGGGGGTGACGGGCTGGCGGAACTTCCGCGGCAACCTCGCCCGGTTCGCCGAGCGCTTCCGGTGCCTGGTGCTGGAGTTCCCCGGGTTCGGGGTCAGCGACCCGACCGACGAGCACCCGATGATGGCGGCCGGCGGCTCGGTCGTCCGGTTCCTGGACGCCCTGGACCTCGGCCAGGTCGACGTGATCGGCAACTCGATGGGCGGCATCGTCGGCACCCAGGTGGCGCTGAAGCACCCCGAACGCGTCCGGCGCCTCGTCACGATCGGCGGGATGGGCCAGAGCATCTTCAGCCCGTCGCCCGGCGAGGGCATCAAGCTCCTGATGGAGTTCACCGACGACCCGTCCCGCGAGCGCCTGGTCCGGTGGCTACGCTCGATGGTCTTCAACCCGCGGTTGGTCACCGAGGAGATGATCGAGGAGCGGTGGGAGCAGGCCACCGACCCCGACACCCTCGCCAGCGCCCGCCGCATGTACGGGTCGAAGGCGATGGCGGCGCGCGGCAAGGCGATGGCGCAGTCCGACGAGCCGCCGTACTGGGCGATGCTGCACAAGCTCAAGACCAAGACGCTGATCACCTGGGGACGCGACGACCGGGTCAGCCCCGTCGACATGGTCCTGGTGCCGATGCGGACGATCCCCGACGTCCAGGTGAACATCTTCCCCAACTGCGGGCACTGGGTGATGATCGAGCAGAAGTCCGCCTGGGAGAGCGCCGTGCTGGCGTTCCTGACCCGGAAGGACGGCGAGTGATGACCGCGAACCCGGAGTGGGACCACGAGTACGACCTGGTGATCGTGGGCAGCGGCGGCGGCGGGATGGCCGCGGCGCTGGCCGCGCACGACGCCGGGATGCGGACGCTGATCGTCGACAAGGGCAAGCGGTTCGGCGGGTCCACCGCGCTGTCCGGCGGCGGGATCTGGGTCCCGAACAACCCGACGCTCAAGGCGCGCGGCCACGACGACAGCCGCGAGTCGATCCGCCGCTACCTGGACCTCCTGACCGAGGGACGCGTCCCGGCGGCGCGGCTCGACGCGTTCGTCGACAACGGCCCCGCCGCGATGGAACTGATCGGCAAGAGCAAGTGGATGCAGTTCTTCTGGACGAAGGGCTACGCCGACTACCACCCCGAGCTTGAGGGCGGCCGCCCGCTCGGCCGGTCCATCGAGGCCAAGCCGTTCGACACCCGCAAGCTCGGCGACGACGAGCAGTACCAGCGGCCGAACAACATGAAGGGCCCCCTCGGCCTGTGGGTGACGGCCAAGGACTACCACGACCTCGCGATGGCCAAGCGCACCTGGGCGGGCCGGCGCGCGTCGCTGGTCGCGGCGTGGCGCGTGTCGTCCAACGTGATCCGCCGCCGGCACATGTCGACCGGCGGGCGGGCGCTCGTCGCCCGGCTGCGGATGGCGCTGAAGGACGCCGGCGTCCCGCTCTGGCTGAAGACCGCCCTGACCGAACTCGTCACCGGCGAGGACGGCCGCGTCACCGGGATCGTGGCGACGCAGCGCGACGGGACGGTGCTCCGCATCCGCGCCCGCAAGGGCGTCCTCCTGGCGACCGGCGGCTTCGACCACAACCAGGAGATGCGCGACAAGCACCTGCCGGAGGGCGGCAAGGCCGACTTCGCGATGGGCGCCCGGGAGAACACGGGCGACGGCATCAGCGCGGGCGAGACCCTCGGCGCGGCGGTGGACCTGATGGACGACGCCTGGTGGATGCCCGCCGTCCGGCACCCGGCGGGCGCGACGATCCCGCTGGTGTCCGAGCGCGCCATCCCGCGCCAGGTCATCGTGTCCAAGGACGGGACCCGGTTCACCAACGAGGCCGCGCCGTACGTCAACTTCGTCCACGACCAGCTCGAAGGCGGCCACGTCCCGGCGTGGTTCGTGATGGACGCCAAGGCCCGCGCCCGCTACCCGTTCGCGCAGATCCTGCCGGGCGCGACGATCCCGAAGGAGTTCTTCGACGCGGGCATCGTGTTCAAGGCGGACACGCTCGCGGCGCTGGCGGAGAAGATCGGCGTCCCGGCGGACGCGCTGTCGGAGACCGTCGAGAAGTTCAACGGGTACGCCCGCGCGGGCAAGGACCCGGACTTCGGCCGCGGCGACTCCGCCTACGACCGCTACTACGGCGACCCGAACCTGAAGAACCCGAACCTGGACGTCATCGAGACCGCGCCGTACTACGCGTTCCGGCTGGAGGTCGGCGACCTCGGCACCAAGGGCGGGCTGGTGTCCGACGAGCACGCCCGCGTCCTGCGCGAGGACGGCTCGGTCATCGAGGGCCTGTACGTGACGGGCAACTCCTCGGCGTCGGTGATGGGCAACGAGTACGCGGGACCGGGCGCGACGATCGGCCCGTCCATCGTGTTCGGCTACATCGCGGCCCGCCACGCGGCGGCCTCCCCCGGAGAGACGGCGGAGGACACGGCTGAGAAGAACACGGCTGAGAAGAACACGGGCGGGAAGGCCGCGGAACGGTCATGACGGCACTCAAGGCGCGGGTGGTGGAGGTCGTCCACGAGACGGCCGACGCGCACTCGCTCGTCCTCGAACCCGCCGAGGGCGACCGGGGCCGGTTCTCCTACCGTCCCGGGCAGTTCCTGACGATCCGGGTCCCGGCCGGGGACGGCTGGGCGGCGCGCTGCTACTCGCTGTCCAGTTCGCCGCTCACCGACGACCGGCTGAAGGTCACGGTCAAGCGGGTGGACGGCGGTCTCGGGTCCAACTGGGTCTGCGACAACGTCACGGCGGGCGACGTCCTGGAGGTCCTGCGTCCCGCCGGGACGTTCACCCCGTCCTCGCTGGACGACGACCTGCTGCTCGTGGCGGGCGGCAGCGGCATCACCCCGGTCATGTCGATCCTCAAGTCGTGCCTGGCGGGCGGCAGCGGGAAGGTCGCCCTCCTCTACGCCAACCGGGACGAGCGGTCGGTCATCTTCGCGGACGAGCTGAAGGCGCTCACCGAGAAGCACCCCGGCCGGCTCACGGTCGTCCACATCCTGGAAACGGTGCAGGGGCTTCCGACGCCCGCCACCGTCCGGTCTCTGGCCGCCCCATACACCGGACGGCAGGCGTTCGTGTGCGGCCCGGAGATCTTCATGGACATGGTCACCGAGACGTTCACCGGCCTCGGCATGCGGGTGCAAGTCGAACGCTTCTTCTCGCTGGAAGGCGACCCGTTCGAGGAACCCGAGCCCGCCGACGCGTCCGAGACCGGCGGGGACGAGGGCGAGATCGAGGTCGAGCTGGACGGCGAGACCCAGACGGTGCCCTGGCCCAAGTCCGAACGGCTCCTCGACGCGCTCCTGCGCGCGGGGGTGGACGCGCCGTTCTCCTGCCGGGAGGGGAACTGCTCGGCCTGCGCCTGCGTGAAGCTGGAGGGCGAGGTCACCCTGGACGCCAACTCGGTCCTCGACGAGCAGGATCTCGCCGACGGCCTCATCCTCGCCTGTCAGGCGAGGCCGGTCACCGACCGGCTGAAGATCACCTACGACGGCTGAAGACACCTACGGGAGACAGGCGATGGCGAACCGCGTGCTGGACACGATCATGGAGCGGGCCGAGCAGATCCGCGAACTCGGCCCCGCCAACGAGGCCCTCGGCAAGCTCGACGACAAGGCCGCGCAGGCGCTGCGCGAGTCGGGCACGATCCGGCTGCTGCAGCCGGAGGCGCACGGCGGCCTGGAGGTACACCCCCGCGAGTTCGCCGAGACCGTCATGGGCGTCGCCGCCCTCGACGGCTCCACCGGCTGGATCGCCGGCATCGTCGGCGTCCACCCGTGGGAGATGGCCTACGCCGACCCGAAGGTCCGCGAGGAGGTGTGGGGCGACGACCCCGACACCTGGATCGCGTCCCCCTACGCGCCCATGGGCATCGCCCGCCCGGTGGACGGCGGCTACGTCTTCAACGGCCGCTGGCAGTTCTCGTCCGGCACCGACCACTGCGACTGGATCTTCCTCGGCGGGATGCTCGGCGACGACGAGGGCAAGATGGTGATGCCGCCGCAGTCACTGCACCTCATCCTGCCGCGCTCCGACTACGAGATCGTCGAGGACTCCTGGGACGTCGCCGGGCTCAAGGGCACCGGAAGCAAGGACATCATCGTCAAGGACGCGTTCGTCCCCACCTACCGGACGCTGGAGTACTCCAAGGTCGTGGACGGGTCCGCGGCCCGCGAGGCGGGGCTGACCAACCCGTCCTACCTGATGCCGTTCTCCTGCGTGTTCCCGCTCGGCATCAGCGCCGCCGTGATCGGCATCGCCGAGGGCGCGCTGCACCACCACATGGCCTACCAGCGCAACCGCGTCCAGATCACCGGCACGAAGATCAAGGACGACCCGTACGTGCTGTACGCGATCAGCGAGGCCGCCGAGGAGATCAAGACGTCCCGGACCGCGCTGCTGGACAACTGCTCGCGCACCTACGACATGGTCGCCGCCGGGCACGTGCCGACGTTCGCCGAGCGCGCCGCCGGCCGCCGCACCCAGGTCCGCGCGGCGTGGCGGGCGGTGCAGGCGATGAACGAGATCGTCGTCCGCTCCGGCGGGAACGCGATGCGCAACGACAACCCGATCCAGCGCTTCTGGCGCGACGCCCACGTCGGCCTGGCCCACGCCATCCACGTCCCAGGCTCCGTCTACCACGTGAGCGCCCTGACGGACCTGGACATCGAGCCCCCGCAGGGCCCGATGCGCTCGATGATCTGAGAGCGGCTCAGCGCAGGAGCGCCCGGTCGGCGACGAGCTTCGGGGTCCAGACGACGCGGCCGAGGAACGTCTCCGCGGCCGCGTCGGTGGCCAGCCAGACCACGGCGGCCGCCGGGGCCTCCTCGGGCGTCGGCTCGAAGCCCTTGCCCTTGAGGGCGTCGAGGCCGCCGCGGGCCGCGCCCGCCTCGGTGACGACGAAGCCGGGGTCGAGGTTGAAGGCGCGGACCCCGCGTTCCCGGTACTCGGCGTTGACCGCTCCCGCGAGCCGCCCGAACGCCGCCTTGGACGCCGAGTACGCCACGCCCCAGCCGCCCTCACCGGGCGGCGCGGGTGGGTCGCTGGTCGCCGACCCCGAGCACAGGTTCACGATCGTCCCGCCTCCCTGGTCCAGCATGGCCGGGAGGACGGCCTGGAGCAGGACGATCTGGTTCAGGTAGTTGGCGGTGACCGTCCGCTCGGCGACGTCCACGTCCAGATCGAGGAACCGCTCGTGGGCGCCCCCGATGTGCGCCACCGCGTTGTTGACCAGGACATCGACCCGCCCCCAGGCGTCCAGCACGGTCTGCGCGGCGCCCCGCACGCTCGCCCGGTCCAGCAGATCCATCTGGACGGGCAGTGCACGCGCCCCCAGCGCCTGGATCTCCGCCCGCGTCCTGTCCAGGCTTCCGGGGACGGGTATCGCAGTGCCCGCGCCGTGCCGCGGCGGTATCCGTCCCTCACCCTCCCCGACGGTCCGCGCGGTGAACGCGACATCGTGCCCGGCGGCGGCCAGCGCGAGCGCCGTCCGCCGGCCGATACCCCGGCTCGCCCCCGTTACCAGCGCGACCGGTCTCGTTGCAGTCATCTCACGATGGTGACACCGGCCTTCCGGGCCACCGCGTGACTCTCACTCAGCGGGAAGGCCGTTGTCCCGGCGAAGGCTCCCAAGCGTCTCCGCCGTAATCACTCGTGGGCGGGCCATTCCTCGGCCAGGAGCGCGTATGAGAGACCGTCGAGCCATCCCTTGGTGCGGTGGAGTGAGTCTCTCACCGTGTGCTGTTCGCGGCGCATGCCGACCCGCTCCATCAGCCGCCACGAGGATTCGTTGTCGTAGAAGCAGTCCGCGTGCAGGCGGCGCAGGCCGAGACTCTTGAAGGAGATGTCGATGAGGGCGCGTACCGCTTCGGTGGCGTAGCCCTTGCCGCCGTAGGAGGGATCGAGCGTCCACCCGAGCTCGCCTTGGACGCCTGCCGCCTGGTCGGCGACCTCTTCCTGAGCCCAACTGTCCTGGACCATTAGTGTCAGGTCGCCGATCACCCGGCCGTCCAGTTCGACGATGAGCAGGTCTGCGAGCCGCTCCTCGCGGAGGAAACGCTCGCGGTAGCCGTCGTAGGTCTGTGTGGCGGCCGTGATCCATTCGTGCGTCTCCGGCAGCCGCCGGAAGGCCCAGGTCGCGTCCACGTCGTCGGGGGCAGCCCGGCGCAGCAGCAGCCGCTCGGTGGAAATCGGCCAGTCCAGCGTGTCAAGAGGGTGGCGCATGGCCTCATGCTGACAGCGGGCTGTGGTGACACACAAAACGGACGCTCTGCGGGACGCAACCGCGGTTGGGCGAGGGGCCAATGCCGCACGGTCACCTCCACAGGGGAGGGGACGGGGTCAGGGGCCGTCGAGTCCGATGATGTTGCCGAACGGGTCCACGATCTGAGCGATGCGATGTCCGGTGCCGTCGTCGGGTGTGTAGGAGCCGCGGCGGCGGGTGCATCCGGCGGCCAGAAGGGTGTTCAGGGCGGTGTCGAGGTCGGGGACGGCGAAGTAGGGGAGAAGTAGGGGACAAGACCGCTGCCGCGCGGGTTGTTCTTCTCGTCCAGATCTGGGAACTCGACCAGCCGCACTTCCTGCACGCCCACGGCCGGTCACTCACCGGCCACCAGGTCCCCGAGCAGGAACACGACCAGATGACGGTGCTTCGCCAGCAGTTCGTCACCGCTACACGGTTTGATGAGGACGACTGACCCCAGACGAGAACGGCCGGGAGACGGGTGACTGAGATGATCAGCACGTCCTGGAAGGACGCTCCACTGGTCGCACTCGATCTGGAGGGCACCGGCGCCCAGGACCGCGACGAGGCGATCCTCGAGATCGCAGTCATCCCCATCATCGGCGGTCGCCCGTCTCTCACCGACGCATACAGCACCCTGATCAACCCCGGACGGCCCGTCCCACGCAGGCCCTGGATCTCACCCGGCCTAACCAACGAGGTCCTCGCCGGCGCACCCGCCTTGGACGAGGTCGCGCCCGAGCTGGCCGACCGGCTTGCCGGACGGATCATCGTCGGCCACAACGTCGGCGTCGACTGGCGTCTCCTGCACCGCCGATGCCCCGATATCCAGCCAGCAGGCATGATCGACACCCTGCAGCTGGCCCGCCACCTCCGCCCCGCCCAGAAACGCAACGCGCTGACCGTCCTCCTGGACCGCTACGACCTCGCTGGCAAGGTCAGCGCCCTGGCTCCAGGTAGTCGGCCGCACCGCGCACTCTGGGACACCGCAGGAGCCGCACTCCTCCTCACCACCCTCATCAACGATCTCCCCACCGCGAACACACCTACCTACGGCGAACTACGCCGCATCGCCGGACTGCCCCTCACCCCCGACCGTCCCGATCAGGGCGAGTCACAGCAGACGTCGCTGCTGGACCTCTGACGATCTTCGGCTCGTACCCCTCGTCCTGGAGGGAGGCGAGGCCGCCTCGCGCCGCGCCCGCCTCGGTGACCACGAAGCCGGGGTCGAGGTTGAAGGCGCGGACGCCGCGTCCCAGGTACTCGGCGCTGATCGCGCCGGCGAGCCGCCCGAATGCCGCCTTGGACGCCGAGTACGCCACGCCCCAGCCGCCTTCGCCGGGCGGCCCCGGCGGGTCGCTGGTGGCCGACCCGGAGCACAGTTTGACGATCGTCCCGCCGCCCGGACCCCGACGGCCTGTACCTGCGCATGGACGAGCGGCGGTGACATAGCCTTTTGAGGGTGACTGAGGAGACCTCTGCGGTGACGCAACCCGCTCGGGCCCGGATCGGCGAGAGTGAGCTGGCGGGGATCGCGGAACGGTTCGAACTCGGCAAGGTCCGGCATGTGGGTTTCATCGCCGAGGGGATGATGAACCCGAACTGGCGGCTGGAGACGGACCGAGGGGGCTTCGCTCTCAAGCAGATCGTCGATGTGACGCTGCCGAAAGCGCGTAGAAGCCTCAGCGTACTGGGCATTCTCAGCGCTGAAGGGTTGCCGGTCTGCGCTCCGCGACTGGTCGGAACCGACCCGGTCGCGGAGATCGACGGACGTGGCTACTGCGTTCTGGAGTGGGCGGAAGGCGCGCACCGGTCAGGTACATCGTTGGACCAGGGCGAGGCGCACGGATTAGGAGTGCTGGTCGGCCGTATCCACATGGCGCTCGCTTCGCCAAGGGCCGGCTTGGACCGACCCGAGGAAGCTTCGAGAGCGAAGGTTACGACGCCGGAGGCCGCATTGGAAGAGGCTGACCGGTTCCTCGACGTGATCACGGCTCTGGACGAGGACGCACCGTTCGACGTCGATGCCCGTCGCCGCCTGAGGCGCAGGAAGGTTCTGATCGACGCCCACGCCGGGCGGCGGCCTGCGGACGAGGTTCCCGTTGGGCCTGCGGGTTGGACGCACGGAGACCTCCAGCCGCTCAACCTGCTCTGGCGCGCCGGGGAAGTCACTGCGGTTTTGGACTGGGATCGTCTGGCGGTTCGCCCATACGCCGAGGAGGTCGTGAGAACGGCGCAGGTGCAGTTCACCACTGATGGGGGACGCCTTGATCTACACAATGTCTCGGCCTTCGTCGCCGGGTACCGGACGATCATCGCCATTTCGGATGAGGCGCTGGGGGACGCGGTCCAGCGGTTGTGGTGGAAGCGGATGACCGACTTCTGGCAGTTGCAGTGGCACTACGACAAGGCTGATCACGGGCCTGATGCCCTGTGGGTGTCGGGTGAACGGCTGCTGGAATGGTGGAGCGAACGCCTCGACGAAGTCCAGGACGCATTCCAGGCCAGCTAACCGAGGACCGGCGTGCCCCCCGGGCACGTGCGCCGGACACAAAGGGCGTCCGGGGTGTCCCGGTTGCGGGGTCGGCTGGCGCATTGGGGGTTCGCCCGCCGCCGGGTGGTCTTCGGGATTGATGCGAGGGCCACAAGCCAGGGGCAGACGGGTCGATCCGGGTTCAGTGTCCGTTGGGTTCGTTGCTGGCATGGCCGGTTGGGGCTAGTGGTGGGAGGGCTTCTGTACGGGCGTAGAGCTCCATGACTCCGTGGCTGGGTGTGCCGGGGCGGCGGTGTAGTTCGTTCTGCAGTGCGGTCAGGCGGTCACGTGTGGTGGCGCGCAGAGCTTCTTGGGGCATGGTGTCCAGCACGGTCATGGCGAGTGATGCGGCGTCGTCGGCTCGGCCTTGGGCGGCTTCGGCGCGGGCGAAGACGAGGGTGGCGGCGGCCCATCCGGGGCGGCCGTGTGGGATGTGCTGGAGGGAGTTGCCGGCGTACCGGGTGGCCTGGGCCGGGTCGCTTGCCACGAGGGCGGCTTCGGCTTGGTGCATCGCCAACTCTGCGCGGTCGAATCCGAACCGGCCTGGCACGTCGTCGTCTGGGGCGGCGTCCATGGCGTCTTGGGCTTGGCCGGAGAGTCGCGCGATCTCGGTGCGGGTATGGGGGCCGAGTGCGGCGGTGGGGCGCAGCAGTCCCCAGGCGAGGATCTGTGCCTGTCGTAGTGGTGACTCTGCCTGCTCGTAGGCATGCTGGGCCAGCTCGATCGCGGCGGCGTGCCGGTTGCCGTAGTAGGCGATCATGGCGCGGGCGCCGGTGGTCCAGCACTGCAGCCAGCGGTCTCCGACGTCGGTGCCAAGTCGGGCGGCCGTGGCCAGGTGAACGTCGGCCGCGGCTTGGTCGCCGAGGTGGAACGCGAGGTTTCCGACCGCGGCGGACAGCCATCCGGCGATGCGGCGTAGTTCACGCCGGGAGGTCTCGGGCTGAGGTTGGTGGAGCAGGTCGTTGACCAGGGTGCGGCAACGGTGCACCTCTTGCGACAGCACGGCCGGTGGGTACTGCGAGTAGCGCAGGTCGTAGTGGGCGAGTGCGGCGGCGAGGTTGTCACGGGTCTGCTGGCCGCCCGCGGGTCCCTCCACTTCCCTGGCGAGTTCGACGCTCTCGCGCAGTGCTGCGAGTCCGTTGTCGCCAGCCGCCATGAGAGCCCCATTCCGTGGTCGCTGCGGTCGTTTCTGCCACGCACCGTACCCCCGGCGGTGGTTGCCCGCTGGAGGGCTCGCCCATGTCGGTAACCCGAGTTGGGCGGGGGTGGCGTTGTAGATGCGGCACAGGGCGATGCCGTACTCGGGGCCGGGTGGGAACGCGCCGTGCTCCCAGCGGCACAGCATCGCCGGGTTCACCGCGGGGACACCGAGCCCGTCGGCAAGGTACAGATCCGCGATAGCGCCGATCACGTCGGCGCGGGACCAGCCGTAGGCCCATCGCCAGGCCTCCAGCGGCAGGACCTGGGGCAGTCGGCCGCGGATGTGCGCGGCGATCTTTTCGACCGGCCAGCCGGAACGCTGGCCTTGGGAGCGGATGGTGCGGGCCTGCGCGGCGAGTTCCTTGCGGCGGGCCCGGCTGATCGTGTGCGGCAACGCCCTGCCTTCCGGCGCGACACCAGGAAGGTGAGCGTAACCCGGCGCTATCGCATGAATCATTGCCGTGACCGGCAATGGTCGCGGCAATGATTCGCCCACAACGGCGACATTGATGCTCTCGTCGGTCGCGGCCGACCGTGGAGGCAACCGGAGCGAGGCCGTCCCCGGCCCCGCAGAACCAGCCAGAAGGGAGAGGCGATCATGAGCGTCGCCGACATCACCCAAGCCCCCACCAGCAGCGAGGACGACTTCGTCCTGGACGTGCGCGTCATCGAGGACGACGCGTTGCGGCCCGCTGCGCAGAAGGCGTGCGACACCTCCAACGGCTGCCCGCCCTCGTGCGCCAGCTCCTGCAACAGCGCGGCCTAGCCAACCGACATCGGCCGGAGGCGGGCCGCGGCCCCGTGCTGCCGTCCGTCTCCGGCCGCCACCGCGATTGCCGTTCGGGCGATGACCAGCCAAACGGAGGAACGATGAACTCTCACCGGCTCTACCGGCCTGCCCCTTGTGGGTTGCTGCGCGCGGCCAGCTCTCCGGCCGGCTCCGCACCCTCTGCGTGGCCCGATCTGGTTGGGGACCCCGACCCGGGCGGATGGCGGGCCTGGCTGCAACATGTGTGGCAAGGGCCCACCGCCGCGGCGATCCGGACCGCCAGCCGGTCCTTGGCGCGGCGCGTTGAGGCGATCTGCGCGGGCGAACCGGTGCCGGTCAAGGACATGCGCCGCGCGGTGGTGTCGGTGGTGCGGTACGTGCTGCGCGAGACGTCCCGGCCGACACCGTTCGGGCTGTTCGCCGGGGTCGCAGACGTCGAGTTCACCGCAGCGGCCGACGTCGGATGGGGCGGTCGGCATCGGGTGAGGGTCCGCGCTGATGCCGAGTGGCTCAATGAGGTCATCACCGGATTGGAGCAGTGTGCGCCGCTGCTGGAGCGACTCCCGGTGACCATCAGCACCCTGCGCCAGCCTCACGGTGGCTGGCTGACCGTGCCGTCCGGCTCAGGGCGAGTGGAGATCCGCCGCACCCCGGCAGTGCGGGCAGCGGAGGCTGCCACCCGGACCCCGATGGTGTTCGCCGACATGGCGGCGTGCCTGGCCGCGCAGTTCCCGGGCGTGGCCGCCGCCACGATCAACGCGATGCTCACCGAACTGGTGAGGCAGCGGTTCCTGGTGTCGGCGCTGCGGGCACCAGGCACCGCCCCGGACCCGCTCGGTCATCTGCTCGCGCAGCTGCAGCGGGTGAACGCAGCTGAGATCGCGGCGGTCTCGGAAACCGTCGCCGAGCTGCGCGTCGTCCAGGCGATGCTCGCCGACGGCATCCGCGCGCCCGGCGACCACGGTGACCGGCATGGTGACCAGTGCCGTGCGCGGGAGGAGGATTGGGACGGCAGGCGCGTGGGTTTGGAACCGAAGATGCGTCTGCTCGCTACGGCTGGGCGTAGCCCCGTCGTAACGGACTTGCGCCTGGACTGCCGGGTTCAGCTCCCCGAGGTGGTCGCCGAGGACATGGCGGAGGCCGCCTCAGTGCTGATGCGCCTGACTGCTCAGCCCGGCGGCCACGCGGCGTGGCGCGAATACCATGCGGCCTTCCTGGACCGGTACGGCACCGGCACGCTTGTGGCGCTTCCTGAGCTCGTCGACCCCGGCGCGGGCCTGGGCTATCCCGGTGGCTACCCGGGGGCGGTACTGCCCGAGCCCGAGCCCGGCGTGGAGGCCGAGAACCGGCCCGCCGGCCGGGACGCCGGGCTGCTGGCGCTGGTCCACCGCGCGATCATCGACCAGGCCGGGGAGATCGTGCTGAACGAGGAGACCGTGGCGGCTCTGGGCGCCGACATCGGCCAGGTACGGATACCTCCGCACACGGAACTGAGCGCCCGCGTCCACGCCACCAGCCCTGCCGCGCTCGATCGCGGCGACTACACCCTCACCGTCAGCCCGGCCCGCGCTGTCGGGACGATGACCGGCCGGTTCACCAGCGCGGGCTCCCCGCTGGCCGAGGTCTTCGCGCAGGTGCCCACCACCGTTGCGGGCGCGGTGCCCGCGCAGGTGTCGGCCCCGATGATCTACCCGCACGCCGACAACATCGCCCGCACCGATCTGTTCCTACCGCACATCATCTCCTTGGGAGAACACCGGCCTCCGCCTGCGAGCGGCGAGCAGGCGGCTAGTAAGAGACCGGTGCTGCTCGATGTGGAGGACCTGGCGGTCACGGCCGACTTCGATCAGCTTTACCTTGTGTCGCGTCGGCTGGACCGTGTGGTCGAACCGCACGTCTTCCACGCGCTGCGGCTGGACAAGCAGCCGCCGACGCTGGCCCGCTTCCTGATCGCGATGGCCCGCGGTCGCGCCGCCCGCTACACCGAGTTCGACTGGGGGACGGCCGCCGAACTGCCCTATCTCCCGCGCGTCCGCTACGGCCGCTGCGTACTGTCGCCCGCGCGCTGGCGCCTGACCATCGACGACGTGCCCGCCCACGGCGCCGACTGGGCGGCCTTCGACACCGCGTTCCGGCGCTGGCGGCGGCGATGGCGGACCCCGGCGGCTGTGGAACTACACGAGGACGACCGCGCGCTGCGGCTCGACCTGACCGAACCCGCCCATGCCGCAATCCTGCGGGACCGCCTTGACCGGGCCGGGCACGTCGTCCTGGTGGAAGCGCCCGACCCCGCCGGAGATCGCTGGTTGGACGGCCACGCCCACCAGGTCGTGGTCCCGATGCTGTCCACCCGCCCACCGGTCCCTTGCCCGCTGGAACGCCACCGCCCGGTGCCGGTCACCAACACGGCCGGGCAGCTCCCGGGCGCTTCGGACACACGGTGGCTGTCAGCCAAGCTGTACGCGCCCCCCGGCCTGCACTCCCGCATCCTCGCCGAGCATCTACCCGTGCTCCTGGACGACCTGAGCGAACCCGATCTGAACCAACCGGACGGCCAGGCCGGGCATAGCGGTCCCGGTGGGCGCGCCGAGGACGGTTTGGGCACCGCCTCAGCGGTGTGGTGGCTGCGTTATCGCGACGCCACCGACCCCGACCACCTGCGGATACGGGTCCGCACCACCGGTCCCCGGCACTATGGAACATGTGCTGCGGCCGTGGGCGCCTGGGCCGCACGGCTGCGGGAGCACGGCATGGTCCGGCGGTTGATCCTGGACACCTACGACCCCGAGGTCGGCCGGTACGGACACGGCCCCGCGCTGGAGGCCGCCGAGCGGGTCTTCGTTACCGACTCCACCGCCGTCGGAGCCCAGCTCGCCCTCCCACCTGGCGCGGCAGCGCCGGCCGCGCTGGCCGCCGCCGGCTTCACCGCGATCACCGCGGCGTTCACCGGCAGCACCGCAGCCGGCATGCAATGGCTGATCGAGCACCCCACCGCCCCGCCCGATACTCCACCCGACCGGGCGGTCCGCGCAGAGGCGATCGCCCTGGCCACTGGCGCCCGGGACTTGCCCGACGCCAACGTGCTCGTGCCGCTCTGGGACGCCCGTCACGCCGCCATCACCGCTTATCGAGATCGGTTGCCTCCCGGCTTCGACGTCGACGAGGTGCTGGCGTCGCTGCTGCACATGCACCACATCCGCGTCACGGGCCCCCATCGGCCCGCCGAATACCAAGCCCTCCATCTGGCCCGCGCGGCCGCGCTGACCTGGCGCGCGCGAAAGGAACGACAGTGAAGACCACCCCTGCGCTACCGCCTACCTCGGGTCCCTGCTCGCAAGCCTCGGAGCTTGACGAGCCCCTGGACGTGCGACTGGTCGACCCGACCGGAACCGACCCCGAGCCCGAATGGGGCCAGTCGCTGTCACGTGGCGCGCCGGGCATCGCTCTCCTGCACATCACCCGCGCCCGCACCGGACAAGGAACCTGGCACACCGCGCACCAATGGGCCGCGGCCGCGACCCGAGCACCGATCTCGGCGCATCGCCGCAGCGGCCTGTTCCACGGGGTCACCGCCGTGGCCTACGCCATCGCCTACGCCGACCACCCCGGCTACACCACCGCCCTGCACACCCTCGACACCAACATCGAGGAACTCACCGCCCATCGACTCTGTGCCGCGCACGCGCGCATCGACCGCGCCGAGCTTCCCGCGCTGGCCGAGTACGACCTGATCAGCGGCCTGACCGGCATCGGCTGCTACCTCCTGCGCCGCCATCCCGACGACGCAGCCGTCCGCGCAGTCCTGGATTACCTGGTGCGACTGACGCTCCCACTGCGCCCACCCCACCACGACGCCGCACTGCCCGGATGGTGGACCGGAAACGACCACACTGACCGGCCGTCGTCTTCCCTCCCCGGTGGTCATGCCAACTTCGGCATGGCGCACGGCATCACCGGACCGCTGGCGCTGCTGGCCACCGCCCTACGCCGCGGCGTCACCGTCGACGGCCACGCCGAAGCCATCGACCGCATCTGCCGGTGGCTGGACACCTGGAGGCAAGGCCACGGCACCACCACCTGGTGGCCCGCCCAGATCACCGCCCAGGAGTACCGCACCGGACGCACACGCCAACCAGGCCCGGGACGACCGAGCTGGTGCTACGGCACCCCCGGACTCGCACGCGCCCAGCAACTCGCCGCCCTGGCACTGGACGACCCACACCGGCAACGCGCCGCCGAACAAGCCATCCTCGGCTGCATCACCAACCCTCGACCCCTCGCGGAACTGACCGGCAGCACCCTCTGCCACGGCTGGGCCGGGCTCCTGCTCACCGCCGCCCGCGCTGCCGCCGACGCCAGCACAGGCGTCCTGACCGAACGCCTCCTCGCGCTGAAGACCCGCCTTGCCGCTCCGACACCCCAACCGGCGGCGCAAGTGGGGCTCCTGGACGGCGCAGCCGGGATCGAGCTGACCCGCACAGCCGCGGACGCCGAACAGCCGTGGCCATGGGACGCCTGCCTCCTGACCGCCGGATAACGACCCAAAGGACCCACCGTGACTCGCCGCAACCAACCACATCGTGATCGTCACGCCCCCAGGGCTAGAATCCCAGCGGTGAACACCGCAACCAGCCTCGGCACTCCTGCGCCCGACAGCGCACGGGACCGCCTGGTGGATCACCTGATCAGCCAAGGCGCCATCCGCTCCCCAGGCATCGAAGCCGCCTTCCGCAGCGTGCCCCGGCACCGGTTCCTGCCCGGCGTGTCGATCGCCGACGCCTACGCCGACCAAATCGTGGTCACCAAACGCGACCAAGCCGGCGCCGCGCTCAGCTCGGCCAGCCAACCCGCCATCATGGCCATGATGCTGGAACAAGCCCAGCCTGAACACGGCCAGCGCGTGCTGGAGATCGGCGCCGGCACCGGCTACAACGCCGCACTCGTACACGAACTCGTCGGCCCGCACGGGCAGGTCACCACCATTGACGTGTTCCCCGACGTCGCCGCCGAAGCCCGCCGCAACCTCACCGAAACCGGCTACGGCGACATCCACGTCCTGACCGGGGATGGCGCACTAGGCGCCCCCGACCGAGCACCATTCGACCTGATCATCGTCACCGCAGGCGCCTGGGACATCCCCGCCCCCTGGTGGGACCAACTCGCCCCCGAAGGCCGGATCGTGGTCCCGCTGCGCTGGCGGGGACTCACCCGATCCCTGCTGCTCGACCACGAGCCCGCCACGCCCATCCGCCCCGCCCAGCTGACCACCCGCTCCATGCAGCTGTGCGGCTTCATCGCCATGACCGGCACCAGCGACGGCGGCCGCACCATCACGCTCGCCGACGACGTGACCCTGTTCACCGACCAGGACCAGCCGATCACCACCAACGCACTTCACGGCGTCCTCGACCAGGCCCGCACCGAAGCATGGTCAGGCATCATCATCCCCGGCGACCAGTCCATGGAGGGCATCTGGCTGCGGATGAGCGTCGCCGAACCCGGCACCTGCCGGATCAAGGCCGAGGCCACCGCAGTCCACAGCGGACGCGCCACCCCCGCAACCCCCGTCAACCCCGCGCTCGCCGAGCACGACTCACTCGCCTACCTCACCTCCCGCCGCGCCACCGACGGCCCCCCATCACGCTGGGAGATCGGAGCCATCGGCCACGGCCCACGCGGCGCCGAACTCGCCGAACGCATCACTCAGCACACCCGCGACTGGCGCGCCGCCCCGGACGCCCAGCCCCACATCACCATCCATCCCGCCGACACACCCGACGAGCACCTCCCCGCCGGACTCCATATCGTCAAGCACGACAGCCACATGGTCTTTACCTGGTAGGTCAGACTCGGCTGCTCCCCTCGCCTCGCAGGACCTGGCGAAGGGAACGATGTCGCCTTGACGAGTTACCGACACCGGTCACCGAGCCGATCGGACACGGCGGCTCGGGTAGGCCATGCGGCGTGCGCCACCATCCGCAGGAGCGTGGGGGCCGACCGGCTCGCGGTGACTGTCAGTGCTTGAGGGAGGCGACCAGGGCTGCGAAGTCGTCGCGGGGGAGCAGCAGTTTCGGGCCGTTCGGGTTCTTGGAGTCGCGGATTCCTACCGCGTCGCCGAGGTCGGCCAACTCGACGCAGTGGCCGCCGTCGTTGCCGGAATGGCTGGCCTTCCTCCAAGTGGTCTTCAGCTCTTCCATCGTTCCTCCGCCGTCTGCCTGATCAACGCCGCCGACTGGTCGGTCGGGAGCGCGTAGGTCGAAAGGTCCATGAACCGTTCGTTGAGTCGTTCGATCTCGGAACGACCGTCTACGACCCTTCCGTGTGGTTCGCCCTCACAGTATGCGATCAGCTCACCGCCCGGCAGGCGGGCGATGGTGAACGAACCGGCGTGGCCGGAGTGCGGGGCGCCGTCCGGGATGATCTGGACGGACACCAGCGGCGAGATCGCGTCTGCGAGTTGGAGCAGTTGCTCTCGCATGGTCTCCGCGGTTCCGACCCGATGCCACAGCACCGTTTCCGGAAGCAGGCACACGAGCCTGGGCGGTATGGGTTCCTCGCGAGTGAGAATCGCTTGCCGGTCCAGGCGGCCCTGAACCTTCGTCTGGTCGCCGTACAGCAGCACGTCCGCATAGGCGGGAGTCTGGAGCAGGCCGTCCACGAGCATCGTCTGATAGGACCGCAGGACCTCCGCCCCGCTCTCGTGCTCGGGCCATTGGGCGAAGTATTCGGGGAACGCTGCTGAGCGTCCGTCGAACAGGCCGTCGTGGAGGTGGGCCAGGGCTTCGCGGGTGTCGAGTACCCGGTCGCAGTCTTCGGCGAAGCCGCGGTCGCAGCCGGACTGGCCGCGTTCGATGTCGCCGATGGTGGACGGGGCATAGGGGATCTGTTCGCCGAGTTGGGCGAGGGACAGGCCCGCGAGCGTTCGGTAGCGCCGTACTTCGGAACCGAAAAGGTCCATCGGACCGCGCGAGGGCGTCAGGCGCTTTGGACGTTGAGGCATATCCACCTCCAGTGGCTGACCGGGGATGACCGGGAATACACGTGAAGTCACCGCGATGCTCGTGACCATGTGCTTTGCGTGTCCCAGCATGACCTTGCGGAGGATGCTCGACCACAGAAACCCACGAAGTCCTCCGAGGTGATTTCAGTGTCCACAGCCACAGAAGCCCCAGAAATCCCAACGGTTTTCCTCAAACCGGACAGCGAGGCGCCCCGGTTGGCGCGGCGTTTTCTCGCCGAGTGCTTCGCCGAATGGGGGATCGAGGACGATTACCTCGGGCGCCTGATCATCTGCGAATTGGTCACGAACAGTTTTCTGCACGGTGAGGGGGAGATCGTCGTACGCGTGTTCCGCGAAGAGCGGGATGGGCGGGTCGTCGTGGAGGTGCAGGACGCCGGTCCTGAGCAGCCGGTCGTCCGGCCGGAGGACGGGGGCGCCACCTCCGGGCGGGGGCTGCTGCTCATGACCGAACTCGTCGACGACTGGGGCGTGCGTCCGCTCGCTGAGGAGGGAAGGTCACGTGGGCGGCGGTTCGCTGACGGGACGCCGGATCCGCCGGGTGATCGGCGTCCGCTACCTGCGATGGCGCACGTTGCGGGGCCGGGAAACGGCCGTCCGCTACCTGGGTCTGCTCGCCGTGGCGCTGGAGCGGCACGGATGGCGCTGGGCGATGTGCTGCCCGGAGTGGATGCCCGCCGGTACGCCGCTGCTGCGGATCTACTGACCCGCCGGTCCGGTGACCGTCCTCAACGTCCTGGCCCTGCCGGGCGGCCAGTGGGGGTTCCACGAGGCCGCGCGCGGACGCGGCGGGTTCCTGTGCGGGTGCGGCGACGTCAAGTACGCCGCGCAGGTCATCGACCGTTTCCTTCTGGATCGGTAGCGGCGGCCGTATGGACGACGCCGTGACGCTGCTGCTGATCCGGCACCTGTTCCCCGGGTGGACGATCACGCGGGAGGAAGGCGCCTGGTGTGCCACCCTCTCGTCCCCCGACGCGGACGGTCTCCTCGGAAAGCTCGCTGCGGCCGACCCCGGCTTGGCCGAACGCGCCGTCTCGCTGCTGGCGGAGAAGAGGTGAACCCGGCGCCGGTCAGGACTCTCACTCAACGGGAAGGCGTCCCGGGCGGCGCTGCTGGACAACTGCTCGCGCACCTACGACATGGTCGCCGCAGGGCACGTGCCCACGTTCGCCGAGCGCGCCGCCGGCCGCCGCACCCAGGTCCGCGACGCCTGGCGGGCGGTGCAGGCGATGAACGAGATCGTCGTCCGGTCCGGCGGGAACGCGATGCGCAACGACAACCCGATCCAGCGCTTCTGGCGCGACGCCCACGTTACGTGCAGTGGGCGAGGAGCATGGTGAGCTCGGGGAGGCTTTTGATCGTGCACTCGAGGGTCCCGTCCGGCTCGGTACTGAAGGGAACTTTGCTCCGCTGGGGGACTTGCTCGAGTTCGGTGAAGCGCTTGCCCTCGGGTGCCCGCAGGCGGAGCGTAGCGTCCGCCACAAGTGCCGGAGGCGTGTTGAGCAGCGAGACGCGGATAGCGTTGTCACCTGGATGCCGGAAGGCCGACACCGTGATGGCGGGGTGGGTTTCGCACTGGAGCGTCCACTGCTCGCCGCGTAGCCTGCGGATGAGGCCGGCGAAGGTCCGGTCGTTGACATCGGCTTCGTCCCGCTCGATGTTGAACGCGCTGTAGATCACTCTGCCCAGGCCGAATTGCCGTTCGAGGATGACTGGCAGAGGTGTGTCCTCCCAGGGTGGTGATGAGTGCATGGAGGCCCAGTTGCGATCCGAGACGTCGCCCACATGTGGATGTGCGTACGGCAGCGAAAGCGTGGCGAGGACGTGAGCGTCGTCGTCGGCGCGCAGTCGTAGGATGCCGCCGTTCAGCGCACCCGGCGCCGGGTCAACGCTGAGGTAGGCCTGGGGATCCGCCCATGCGCGGAACTCGGCCGTCGCGGGCTTGGCGTAGGCGACGACACCGGCTTCCTCACGGTCGAGGTGAGCCCCGAACATGTCGGCGAGCATGAAGTCCTCGTGCCGCAGGCCACGTGTCTCGACCAGCGAGGTGTACCGGCTCGCATAGACTCTTCCGCCCCGCCGGACATATTCCCGAATGGCATCTACCTCTGATTCGTCTATCCGCGCGATATCAGCAAGCACGAGGACGCGGTACCGGCCGAGATCCGCCAGTTGCCGGCGTGTGATCACCCCGAACGGGATGTGCGCACGCTGCAGCATCCTGCAGGCGCCCCGGACGGCATGCCGATGGGGGTAGTCGTCCCGCATCGGCGCGGGGTCGCTCAGCGAATGCCCGTTCTCGGCGAAGTCCATCTTCGAGTCACCCGAGTAGTACACGGCGACGTCCTCGATGGGCTCACCACCCAGGAAAGGCTCGAACTCGGCCATGGACTCGAACGCGGTGCCAACAAGGTCGTAGCTCCTGGCATTCACCGTTCCCACGGGATCGACCGCGTCGAGGAACATGAAAGCGGAAGACTCGGCAGCCGCCGACAAGACCTGCGCGCGCATGTACTCGGCGGTCTTAAGGCGCACGTGCTCACCAGCGTCAGCCGTCACGAAGCTCATGTAATCGACAGGCCGGGACCACGACAACGTATTCCGGAGCTTGGTCACCACCAACTGCTCGACCTCGTCGCCGTAGTGGTCCCCGCCCAGAAAGTCGCAATGATCGGTGATGCTGAACGGGATCCCCAGCCTCCAGTGCGCCGGCGCCAGCGAAAAGTTGTGATACACGGCGATACCCGGCTGGGCACGGCGCATCCTCTCGCTCACAAACCCCGTGAACTCATCGATCCACCGCTCACGCGCCGCCTGAAACGTGCACCATTCAACCGACGTCCAATCGATCGTGTCCGGGAACTCGGCACCGACCTCCGTGCGATACCGTGCACGACAGTGACGGCACCCGCACACATCGGGCCAAAACGTCATGTCGCAGAACGCGCATTCGAACTCGTAGCGCCCATACAGATCATCGATCTGCGCGCCGACGTACTCACGGTAACCCGGGCTGTTCGGACAGCAAACGCCATGGCGATCCCACGCCGACCCCTGCCGCCGCCAGCCCTGGACTGGCTCGAAGCGCCACCCCGGGTCCTGCTCGAACGCCCAGTTATCGAAGATCACGCTGTAGTAGGCGCAACTGGCGATCCCCCGGGCGCGCAACGCCTCAGCCGTCTCCCCGATGATGTCGCGGCCTGCCACCCGAGGATGCATTGGACCCACCTCGGTCGGCCAGAAACACAGACCGCTGAGGTTCTTGCACGAAAACATGACCGATGACAGCCCAGCCTTTGCGTAGAGATCGGCCATCACCTCAGGATCAAAGCTGCTCAGGAACTGCTCATCCCAACCAGGGATCTCCACGTCGACAAGCATGTGCCGCCATCCTCGCTGGTAGGCCGACAACGACCGTTCCTGCGACTGATCCATCCCGCCCATCCTCGATCTCATATGGACCCCCGTGTCGCTAACCTCGATTTTTCGTGAGGTCGGTTGGGTCGCGGAGCGACCCAACCGACTCTTGGCTTTCGGTGGCGGGTCAGCCGTGGGGCCCGACTGTCGCGTCGGGTGGGCGGGGTTCCACGGGCCCGGATGTTCTCCTTCCTGGTATTGGTGGGACGGTTGGTGCTGGTCAGGGTGCCGGGAGCATCTGCAGGCGCCCGATCGCCGAGGCGATCAGACCGCTCCAGGGCCAGTGGCGGGCCAGCCGGAGCCGGAGCCGTCTGCCGCCCCGTGCCAGGCGTGCGGCGGCCGAGAAGACCCGCAGACGCAGGCGTTTGGGTTCCCAGCAGCGGGCCGGATGATCAGCGAAGGCGAGCATCTGGGCCCAGGCGGTCAGGTCCGCGGCCAGCGCGACGAGTTCGAGCCAGACCTGGTTGGCCGCTGCGCCGTGCAGGGGCAGGTTGCGCAGGCCGGTGTCCTTGGCGCAGCGGATGCGGTCCTCGCAGCGGGCGCGGCGGCGGTGGCGAAGCTCCAAGTCGGCGAGCTGCCCGCGGTGGGTACCGGTGACAAAGCAGGTGAAGCGGTGCCCGTCGATGTCGGTGAACCGCAGTTGCGCGCCGGGGTGGGGGCGTTCGCGGCGGACGATGACCCGCATGCCCTTGGGCCAGCCGGTCAGGTCGAGCATGCCGGTCAGCTCGGCCACCCACGCACCCGGCCGTGCCTGCCGGTCGGCGTCGTAGGCGCACTGCCACACGTGTTCGGGCAGGGCGAGGATCGCGGCGCAGATGTCGTCGGTGAGGTTGAACCCGATCGAGTACTTGACCCGGCGGGCGGCGACCCAGTCCAGGAACTCGTGGGTGCCGCCACCGGCATCGGTCCGGATGATGACCTGTTTGTGCAGGCGGGTCGGGATCTGGTTGAGGGCCAGGCGGCCTGCGGTGATGTGGTCGGCGGCGGTGTTGGACCCGGCGTTGCCCGGCCGCAGCAGCAGCGCGGCGGCCTCCCCGGTCCCGCCCGGACCGTGGTCGATGAACGCGGTCATCGGGTGATGGCCGAAGGTGCGCTTCCACGTCGGGGCCGCGTGCTGCTTGTCGGAGTGCGCGAGCACGATCGTGGCGTCCAGATCCACCGGGATCAGGCCCCCGCCCGTCCCGGGGGCGTGCTCGCCGGCCAGTTCTCAGGCCCGGGCGCGGGCGGACGAGCGGGCCTTGCGGATAGCCCGCAACGCTTGCGGGCCCGCAGCCGCGAGGGCGGTGAACAGCCGCGATACCGTCGGATCGGACGGCACCGGCCCGAACAGCTCCGGCTCGGACCGCAGGACCGCGATGTCGGACAAGCAGTCCCCGCCCAGCGCCAACATCACCGCCAGGTCCGCGACGACCTTGCCCGGATCATGGATCGCCCGCGGCTTGCGCCACCGCTCCAACTCAGCGGAAAGCGCCCGGTCGAGCCCGGTGGCCCGGAGGGTCTCGGTCAGCAGCACCCCGCCGGCCTGGCCGACGATCCCCGCGCCGTCACAAGACACCGCGAGCTTGGCATGGCGACCTGTAGTCTTCACGTGAAAAGTGCTTTCGGACTGGTGCGGACAGGACTCTCGACAAGCCCTATCCTCCCAGCTCGGGGGCACTTTTCTTGTCTAAACGGTCACTCTCGCCCGGCGTCTGATGAAAGCCCGAGGCTAATGAAGAACTACCCTTCATGCGACTCGCCCTATGCTCTTCCTGTCAAGCAGCGGTGGCCGTGACGCGGCTGTGGTCAGGGGTACGCGATCAGGGCTAATGCGTTCTCAGGTAGTGAGATCGAGTAGTTGAAGTGCGTGGGTGGGGTGTGCCCGGTAGTGGTCGTTGGCGGCGGCGATGTTGGTCCAGCCCATGAGGTTGGCGAGGGCGATGGCCA